>CAZCJJ010000172.1:3517-5722 GCA_964499045.1 uncultured Opitutales bacterium
GTCCTCCTTGCCGCCCTGTGCCATCCCCACACCAAAGTCTACGCCTGCGCCTCCAGCACCAGCGAAACCGGGTGGCGGCAGGTCAACGGCAAAGCCTTTCTCAACAAATCCAATTCGGCCAACATCGCCTTCCGTCTCGACTACGAACCGGGCATCCGCATCGGCGATTTTCAGGACAAACCCAAGGTCCAGAAATACCACACGGAAAAAGAATTCCATCAGCTCTGGACTACCCTTTTCCGCTCCGTTAAAGTACGGGAGTTGAGCAATAACATTACCGCAGCCTGCGCCCACCCAAGGGCGACTGATCCCGATAAACTCAGGGCCGCGGTCGAGTTTGAATTTGATCTTCCCTACCCCGATGGCACCCGCATGGGGATGGTGGATGAAGCTCTCCAGGCGTTTGCCCAGCGCTATCAAAGGTTCGGTCAGAATGAGCTCGCCGCATCCCTGCAATCTTCAATCGGCAATCTTCAATCCCATGATCTACCTCCTCGATCTTAACTACACCCTGGTGGCCAACTCTCCCAAGAGGGGCGAGCCACCCGTCCGGCCCTTCACCCGTCAGATTGAGCAGGAGGAGTACCGGCAATGGCTCGTCGAACTGCTCCGGCCCCACCGGGTTATTCTGATCACCGCCCGACCGGAACGATACCGCGAGGCCACCCTGGCAAGGATCGCAGAGAAAACCGGATGGGAACCGATGGACGCTTTCTTCGCCCTTATCAATTCACGCCCTCACATGATCAAAGAGCATCTGCTCGATACCTGCGTGATTCCCCAATACGGCCCCGGCCCCTACTTCGGACTGGAAAGCAATCCCCACACCCGCGCCATGTACGCCAGAAAGGACATCCCCGCCATCCGGGTCAGCGATCAGGAGATGATGTTTCTCTAGGCAGGAGGCAAAAGTGGTACCGGCATATGGGTTGACAGAATTAAGGAGTTCCCGGAGAGTAATGGTGTCCGGGGCTGAGGGGGTATTCGTGGATTCTTCGAAATCAGAGTGCCCGACACCAATATTATCTACCAGCCCCGGACACTTTGTTTACTTTGCTGACATTAGTAGTCTTAATCGGGCACAGCCGTGCTTCCCCTGTTTAGCCAGATAGTGCCACGGCATCCAGGCGATCAGGAAATGATGTGGCTGCCGTGAGTTAGACGGTGGCCGGCCCCTTGTACTGGAACTCATAAAGGGGTATCCGTCACAATGGAGTTTTACGCGCCGATGGAAATTGCTGGCAACCCATTGAAGGCCGCAACCTCTATAACATCGACAGTCTGTAGGCGGAAAAAGCAAGCCCCCCCGGTTCCGACCCTGCGAACAAAGCAGGCGTATCCGAAAGGGCCTCAAGGGCTGCGAACAACCTTACCTATCAATCAATTCGCAACCGAGTTGCTGTCAAGTCGAACCTGATTGAACTGGACACCACCTTCGACCTTGCCCCAATGGACGATAGCAAGCGGGAGACGGCAGAAGCACACACCAAAGAGCCGGTAACTTCGTCACTGCCCGATTGACAACTCAGCCTCTGGCATGGAGTCCAATATTGAAGCCGATGATCAAATCACCACCACCGCCAGCAACTGGGTCTTTGACGAACACGTTGCCCCGCATTTCGACGAGCACGTCCGCAAGAGTGTTCCGGAGTACGACCGGGTGCAGGAACTGGCGGCCAAGTTTTCCGACTGGTTCACCTATCCCGGGTGCACCGTCCTTGACCTTGGAGCGGCCACCGGAGAGACGATGCTTCGCATCCGGGAACGGCACACCAAGCCCATCAATCTGATCGGCTACGATAATTCTCAGGCGATGATTGATCAGGCCGCCCGCAAGGGGGTCGTCGTCACCTTTGCCGACCTGGAGCGCCAGCCGGACATCCCTGAGTTCACCTACGGGGTGGCTCTCTACACCTTGCAGTTCCTTCGTACTCAGGCCCGCCAGCAGCTCGTTTACCGGCTGGCCAGTGCCATTGAACCGGGAGGCGGCTTCTTTGTCGTGGAAAAAGTACTCGGTTCCTACTCCACCACCCAGGATATTATCCAGCAGCTGTACTGGGATATGAAAATTGCCAATGGCCTGACCCCCGCCCAGGTGATCAACAAGGCTCATGCCCTGCGCGGGTGCATGTTTCCCAAGACGATTGAGGAAAACGAATCGGAGTTCCGGGCCGCGGGGTTTTCTCAGGTGGAGATTGTTTTCAA
>CAZCJJ010000173.1:0-5634 GCA_964499045.1 uncultured Opitutales bacterium
CCCCTCTTTTCAAATGGACATTCCCTCATCACTCCACAAAATTCTCCGAAGAACCTTTCCTTTAATCAAAAACCAGCGACGATTACTTACAGATGATGAAGCATGTTCCGAAACAAATGCATAAGGGCAAGCGTCGCCTTGCCATCCTGAAGCAACACCTCGAACACCTGAGCGTCACCATCGGTGAACGTCATCTAGGGTCCAAAGGAGAAGAACGCGCTAAAGAATACATCGCAGCCTCTTTCAAGGCTTTGGGATACGAAACTCTTCTCGAACCATTTGCTGTTCCCGGTTGGCGTTATGGAAAATACAGAATCCGTATCGGCGGCGAACCGATCCCCTGCTTCCCGTGCTATTTCAGTCCAGGCGGCGAAGTAAGCGCACCGCTTAGAACTCTGTTTCCGCAAGAGCCCGGCTTCGAGATGCCAGACCTCTCCGGCGTCGTAGCCTTCGTGGGGAACTTCCAGTTTCTCAACGTCCATGAAACCAACGCGCTCGCCACGCGCATTGAGGCGGCAGGTGCATTGGCACTGATCATCAACAGCCCCTACAACGACACGGTCTCGACCAAAATCATACGCAACCCGAAGCTCTGCTCCATGCCGGTATTCACCGTGAGCCTGCGGACCGCCCTGCGTCTGGCCGCGGCAGAGGGCGAAACCATCCAACTTTCGCTCGAGGCCGAGAAGTTCGAACACACCAGCCACAACGTCGTCGCACGCTATATCCCGAAAGGGAAGCCTCGCGGCAAAATCGTTGTGGGCGGACATTACGATACCGCCCCTGGAATTCCGGGTGCGGCAGACAACGCCTCCGGGACGGCCCTGACGCTTTATCTTGCAGAGGTGCTCAAAGATTCCCTCGGTCCTTACGCGGTGGATTTCGTCGCATTCGGAGGAGAGGAATTCGTGCACGACGAAACGGTGGACCCCGGAATCCCGGGCTACGGCACGGGCGGCTACGCTTACGTCCGGGACCATGCCTTCGAGCTGGACCAAATCATCGCCATGCTCAACCTCGACGACATCGGCACCTACCTCTCACACCCCGAGGCGAGGGTTGGCCGTTCTGCCCGTCTCAAGGACATCATCCGCGAAGAATCCGTCGAGGCCCGAATCCGTCCCATCCCTTACGGTGGAGGGAGCGACAATGGCATTTTCAACAAACACGGCATCCCGACTGTTTGGTTTTTCGACGGGGGGGCTGACACCGGAATCCGTCACTTCCCTCTCCACTCACCTCAAGACGACATTAACCTGATCCACTGGGAGCACTTCAGTCGCATTGCGGGGGATTTGGAGCGCATCGTCCAAAGGGTCGCGAACGAAGGGCTCGCAGCCTACCCGTCTGGAGTCATCTCCCCTCTCGAACCCGCCGACATTGATGCTGCCGCCGAGCTTGTCCGCACACTCTGGACCATGGGTATCGCTTCTCTGCGCGAAAAGCATTACCACCGTATCATCGGGACCCCCTGGCAGGATCAGATCGAATGCTCCGTGCGTGAATACCTTTCCCAGGATGGAGTCGAAGCATTCAAAATGACTGTGGATGGGCGTTTCGCCGGATTTCTCGGATTTCGTGCGGATGGGAAGACCCGCATCGGCGAAGTCGGCTATAACGCCGTTCATCCCGATTTCGTCGGGCGCGGACTCGGCAGGGAACTGCTGGATGCTGCCTTGGCGGAACTAGCCAGCCACGGCATGGAACAAGCAGAAGTCGTGACGGGAATGGACCCCGGCCATGCCCCTGCCCGCGCCATGTACCTGGGAGCAGGCTTCAAGCCCATGCAAACCCTCACCCGTTATACGCTCCCCCTGAAATAGCACATCATTGCTGTTCGGGATACTCAAAAATATATCATGCAATAACAAACACAAACTGTTTGTTGCGTTCTATTCAGGAGATGGGAATCTCCTCCGGGCTCAGTAGCAGCGTATCCCAGGCCGCGAAGCTATCCCGAAAATCCGGCGTCTACGTTATTTCATTTCGTGGGATTCTTGTATTACAGCATAGCCGATCTCAAAGCGCACCTCATTCCAGCGCGAATCGGTGGGAAACAACTGCGGCGCGCTGGCATTGTCGCCCCAGCGCAGGTACAAACGGGACGCCAGTGTCTGAGCACGGGCTTCCTCCCGCGTTACCGTATCCAGCGGATGACCGTTAAGGTAAAAAGTCACGGTCTCATCAACCGGATCGAAATACATTTGTACGGTGAAATAATCCGCCGAAAGATCGAAATTCTTTAATTTTTTAATGTTACCCTCGTTGGGCCAATAACTGATGTAGGAGCCGCCAGTGGAATTCCTGACAAAGGAGAGGTACCAATCCGTTACCCCATCACTGACATTAAACATCAGATTACTTGTACCCGCTGCAGCACTGATCACTCTTAAAGTCGCGGTGGCCGTCCAGCCTTCAGGGTGAGTGAATGCACCACTGTCCATCGTGTGGATATAGGAGGCGGACCAGGCATTGGGTGCCTCTCCGATATTGGAAATATCCCAGTAGTTGTAAAACTCTCCGTTGATGATTTCCGATCCTGGGCCGGGATCATGCTGCCCCCCGGTATCGGTTACGTTTTCCCGCCAGAGCTGACCTACCGGATTCTGCGCGGGTACGGTAAATTCCGCATCATAAAGCGCAATCACAGGCATTGAACGAAGTTCCAGGAATTCCGGATCCGGCGCCTCGAATCCAATGTCGGTTTCCGGATAGAGGATCCGGATATTGCCAATGCGGCCTTCCCAGTTGGCTGCGGTCACATAATCAGCCACATAAGGCTTCTGATGTGACTGCCGGAATTCGATCAATTCAGTCATCGCCTGCCGGGCTTGCAATAATTTTGCCGGGTCACGGGGGGCCACAGAAGCCGGGGCATGATTTTCCCGGGTGGGCGGCGGATAATCGAGGGCCCGGTGCAGTCTCCCGGCCAGACGGGCATTTTCCAGGCCGGCCAGCAAAAACTCCACACGTCCGGCATAGTCTTCCTGTGGGTCCGTCCGAGCCACAACCAGCGCTTCCTGCAAAATCGCTTCCGCCGGCTCGTAAACCGCATCCGGATAGGCCAGCGCAGCCCCAATGGGGCGCCTCAGGTTTTCCAGCTGCCCGAGAGGATCCACTTCGATCTCCATGCCGTCAGGAATCAACTCCATCACCTCAGGACGGCTCTGCGCATACGCTTCCCAGTAATCAAAATAGGACTCTACCAGGGCCGCAGCAGGGCCGAAGGCCGAAAAGTATTCCTGCCGCAGTTCATCGCCGCTGAGCTGCGGATCCCAGAGCAGACGGTATTGCAGGTAGCTCATCGGACCGTGCGCCGCCCAGGCACAGTTCAAACTCTCCGCATACACCGCCTTGTTGCCGTGCTCGTAAAGATAATTATGAAAATCCGCTATCTGATGCGTCGTCACCTCCGGCATCACATAGCCGGCCAACATGTGGTTCGGTCGGAAATAAACCGTCATCCCCGTTTCATGCCAGCCACGCCACTGCTCGCGGTACCAGGCATCCACCTCAGGTGCCATCGGAAAATACGCCGGACCACCGTAGAAGACAAACTCACCAATAATGTTTTCGTTCAACTGGATACCCGAAGTCGGCGCAGGCATGAAATTATGATAGAGATAACCCGTTATCTTGATGTCCGGAACCTTCTCCACCACCCCCTCGTAGATCGTCTTGTAAAAGCGCGCATAACGGTTGCTCGCCACCGGAGCCTCCGCATAACGCGGTCCCAGAAAGGCCGGTAACTCAGGCACAGGCTCATCCCAGGCAAGACAGTTCTCGCAATGACATACCCGCTCGAAACCCACATCCGATTCTCCCAAATCCAATACCGAACGCCCGTTCCAGATCGTGCGCGGACCAATCCGGTAAGGACGACCGGGTACCACCACTTCCTCAATGATGAAACGGTGCAGATCCGGGTTCGACACACACATTCCAGCATAATAATTAGTGCCGTGGGGGCCGCGCTCCCCGTCAGGGCGCATCGCAAACCACTCCGGGTGAGTCTCCCCATGACGACGCCACCAGCCGTGAAAGGAGTGATTCACCTTCGGCATACGGTACATCGAGGAACCATCACGGTAATGGATCTTCTTGCTCTCAAGGTACGCTGCCTCGTCCTCCAAAGGCTGAGAGTAGCCCAGACGGTGACGGCGCATGAACACTTCCACGTCCTTGACATACTCAGTCACTCCCTCAGGTGTACTGAAACCAAGCTGGCGCTGGTTCTCAGGATACTCTGCGTAGCGTGCCGCACGCTCCTTGGGCTGACCGTCGGCAAACTCCGACAAAGACCGGTGAAGATTATACGAGATTGCCCGGAAAAGCAGCCGGGGGCTCACGACCTCATCCACTGCGGAAACCTCCACCGTCTCTGCCTGAGGCACATAGGTCCCCAGCTCACCCGGCCACAGCCAGCGTACGCCAAGATCACGCTCCAACACCTCCGATACCCCAAACATCGTGCCGCTGTAACCGTGCCAACCGTCCAGCGGAAGCGCTGTCGCGCTTTCCTTGCCCAGAATGTAAAGATCACCCGCCTCAGTGCGCAAAATAAAGGCGTCGTTTTCCAATGCTCCGGTGTCCAGACCCAGAGTCGAGGCCGCACGCGTGGCTCCAATGAAAACACGCCCGCCCGCATCCGACGGCGCATCCGATTCGCTCACCAGGGGCAGTCGTACCCCGCTGGCTGCCTCCACGTGCGTGATCAACTCTTCCGCCGCATAGACCGCCACCGGCGAGGGGTCATCCCCAAGCACCACCACCGCCGCAGGTGCAGCTTCACGCACCAGCGTGACTCCCCCCGAACCATGGCAGGCAACCGCCAAGGTCGCAGCCGTTACGACAAGTGCATACTTCACAAATGATAAATAACAGATACCCGCTCGATACGGACGGGAGGCATGTCTTTCAAAAGGTTGTGCTTCCATTGTAATCATCTTTCTAAAAACAGCGGCTATGCAGGGCGTGTTCGAGTAGTGGTGGATAGAGTTTGTTCTCTCACAAAGGCACGGAGATCACAGAGGAGGGCTTACGTTAAAGAAGGTCTCTGTGGACTCTGTGGGCCCCGTGAGAGGCTTCTGTTGTTCCTGGTTGCAGTGCGAAATATGGATCTTCGAACTCCGATATCCGAGTTACTAAGCAAAAAAACCCCGCCGGGTGAAACCGGCGGGGTAGCATATTCCCAAATCCATGATTAAGTGGATACCGCTCAGGTGCGGCTCCGGCGGCGGCGAACCAACACGCTCAGGCCGAGGACTGAAATCCCCATCAACAGCGCCCAGGTGCCCGGCTCAGGGATGATCATACCCATGTAGATGTCGTTCGCGCCATTGGGTAAAACGAAGACAACCCCGTCCACTCCAAACATGATGCGGTAGTCACCCTCTCCTCCAAAAGCGATGTCAAGCCACTGCTCTCCATCGTAGAAGCTGAGTTCGCCAGCGATTGTAGATGATCCCTGTTTCAGGGCCCAAATACTATCGGTTCCGGTCGCGTAAAGGCGACTCGCCGCATGGCCGGGTTGCTCGGCCAAGGCAACGATTGCGGTAGGATCATCATTGGCGTCCCAGATATTAACTCGGCATAAAAAAGTAGTGACATTAGATTGTTTTTGATTAAGTTGGT
>CAZCJJ010000174.1:0-5629 GCA_964499045.1 uncultured Opitutales bacterium
GGCAACCGACCCTCAAGATCGATATTCGGCAGGATGTCATCGCACAGCACGGCATTTCCGCCCGCCATGTCATGAGCATCGTCGAATCCATCGGCGGGACACGGGCCGGGCAAGTCTTCGAGGGGCAGCGCAACTTCCCCCTCGTGCTGCGCCTGCCGGACGCTTTGCGCACGGATATCGACGCATTGCGTAACACGATCATTCCCACCGCCGAAGGACAGCAGCTGCCGCTGCACCGGCTGGCTGACATTCGGATCGAAGATGGCTCCGCCACGATCAACCGTGAATGGGGCCGCCGCCTGATCCGGGTGCAAGTCAATGTGGACGGTCGCGATGTGTCGTCCTTTGTGGCCGAAGCCAAAGCCAAGATCAACGATTCGTTGGACTTACCCGAAGGCTACGTGATCGACTGGGGCGGTCAGTTTGAAAACCTCGAACGCGCTCAGACGCGCCTCGCCATCGTCGTGCCTGTGACGCTCGCCGCTGTCTTCTTCCTGCTCTATTTCAGCTTGAAGAACATGCGCGATGTTTTGCTCATTTACAGTGGCATCCCTCTCGCACTGATCGGTGGTATTCTCACGCTTTGGTTGCGCGGCATTCCTTTCAGTGTCAGTGCCGCCGTCGGCTTCATCGCTTTGAGTGGTATCGCTGTGCTCAACGGACAGATCTTGATTTCGGCCATTCGTTCCTACCGCGAGCGCACGGCCAGCTTGCGGGAAGCCGTCACACAGGCCGCCTGCCAACGCCTCCGCCCTGTGCTGGCGACGGCACTGACCTCCGCCGCTGGATTCTTGCCCATGGCGGTCTCCACCGGCGTCGGTTCGGAGATTCAGCGACCTTTGGCCTCTGTAGTCGTCGGCGGCATTCTGACCTCGACGCTGTTGACGCTTTTGGTTCTACCGCTGCTCTATGAGTTGTTCGGTGGCCGCAGTAATTCTGGAGCACGAAAATGACTCATGAAATCACTCAAGCATCGTGTTTAATTTACAAATACGTATTGCTCAAAACGTAGCGTGCGAGCTTGCTCGCGCCCGAATCGGCTTACCGCAACGTTGGCCTGAGCAAGCTCAGACGCTACGATCCATACGAAATCCAACACCCCGATATGTCTCTGTTCAAATCAAGCTACCACATCAAGGAAATGGACTGTCCTTCCGAGGAGCAGATGGTGCGCCTCAAGGTCGAAGGACTGGAACCCGTTCTCTGCGTCTCTGTCGATCTTTCGGATCGGCGGGTACAGGTCGTCCATCGAGGCGATGCAGAGGTCATCACTGAAGCACTCTCCGAACTGAGCTTGGGTGCCCGCTTCGAGACGACGGAAGATGTCGAAGGGGAGGCCGACGACGAGGATAAGGTCACGCAACGACGCATCCTGTGGTGGGTGCTCGGCATAAACGCCGTCTTCTTTGTGCTCGAAATGTCTTTCGGCTTGCTCTCGAACTCGATGGGACTGGTCGCGGACTCACTCGACATGCTGGCCGACACCATCGTCTATGCCCTGAGTTTGATGGCCGTGGGCACGGCAGTGGCGACCAAGAAAAAGGTGGCCAAGGTTAGCGGTGTTTTCCAGATGCTGCTGGCGCTGCTCGGCTTTTCGGAAGTGATCCGTAGGTTCTTCTTCTCAGAGGCCATGCCCGACTTTAAGACGATGATCGCCGTCGCCTCCCTCGCCATGGTCGCGAATGTGGTCTGCCTCTGGTTGATTCAAAAAGCCCGGTCGGAGGAGGCGCACATGCAAGCCTCTTCGATCTTTACCTCGAACGACATCATCGTCAACGGCGGCGTCATCACAGCCGGCCTGCTCGTTTACTGGCTCGATAGCCCCTGGCCTGACCTACTCGTGGGTGGCATCGTCTTCGGATTCGTCATGAGGGGCGCGGTGCGTATCTTGAAGATTTCAAAGTAATGATGATCTTAACCCAGCGTGTATTTATGCTCCATCGTCTCTCAATGCGTATCGTGATTACAATGGGATTGGCCTTCTTGTTCGCCAGGGCTTCGGTTCTCGGCGTGGTTCGGGCGGTCGCATTCTGTTTGTATGCCGATGGCGATGTGCAGCCGCATGTCGTGCTATTGGGTGGGGATGACGTCTCCGCCGCATCCGATTGCGCTGTCGCGGAAACATCGGTTTGCGGGGTGGATTGCCCGCCTTGCACCGATTTCGTCATCCAGTCGGTGGAGCTGCTTGCGGCTCGTGCGGCTAACCCGTTTCCCGGGAGCTTGCCCTTGTCGAAGTTTTCCAGTGGGGCGCAATCCATTCCCGAAACCTGTTTTCGCCCTGAGTTGGCCGGTTGTGCGTCCCGCCCAAGCCTGAAATTGACTCGTGCGACACCCATAGCGGAACGGGTGCACCGCACCATTGTGCTGCGGATTTGATTCGGTCGGATGCACCGAACTGGCGGTGGCTCCTCTGAGTCGCCGCTTTGGATCCGCAGGGCACTTGCCTGGGGATCCGAGAATTCACCTTTTTCAAAATCAAAACACAATATTTATGAACCAATTGAACGATTCCATCATCTCCACCATCGGCAACACGCCGCTGGTTAAAATCAATCGCACGGCAGAAGGCATTGACGCCAACATCTACCTCAAGTGCGAATTCTTCAACCCGCTGGCCAGCGTGAAAGACCGCATCGGCAAGGCCATGATCGAGGCCGCCGAGCGCGACGGCACGCTCAAGCCTGACAGCATCGTGATCGAGCCGACCTCGGGCAACACCGGCATCGCGCTCGCCTTCATCTGCGCGGCCAAGGGCTACAAACTCATCCTGACCATGCCCGAGACAATGTCGATCGAACGCCGTGTGCTGCTCCGCATGCTCGGCGCGGAGATCGTACTCACTCCCGGCCCCAAAGGCATGCCCGGAGCGATCGCCCGGGCTGGCGAACTCATCGAGGAATACGGCGAGCGGGCTTTCATGCCCCAGCAGTTCGAGAACCCGGCCAATCCGGAAATTCACCGCCAGACCACCGCCGAGGAAATTTGGTCGGCGACCGAGGGTAAGATTGACGCCTTCGTGGCCGGAGTCGGCACCGGCGGAACCATCACCGGAGTCTCGGAAGTCATCAAAGCCCGCAAAGAGCTCTACAGCGTGGCCGTCGAACCCGAGGCCAGCCCGGTCATTTCCGGTGGGCAACCAGGGCCGCATAAAATCCAAGGCATCGGCGCCGGTTTCATCCCGAAGAATTGCCATACCGATGTGATCGACGACGTCATCCAGGTAAGCAACGAAGACGCCTTCGAAACAGCGAGGAATCTTTCGCTGAACGATGGCATCCTCGGCGGCATCTCGACCGGAGCCAACGTTTGGGCGGCCATGGAATTGGCGAAGCGACCTGAGATGGCCGGCAAGACCATCGTCACGGTCGGCTGCAGTTTCGGCGAACGCTACCTCAGCACGCCGCTGGCTGAAAAAGCCCGCGAAGAAATGACTGCGAAGACCGCGTAACCCTACGTAGTCATAACGACCAACGCCCCGGCCTCCTGCCGGGGCGTTTTATGTCGCGCAGCAGCTGAGTTTGTCCACATCCTTGCCGAACGACAGGGCGGCCAGCTTCACCGCTTCGCTGAGAGTGAGGTAAGGGTGGAACATGGAGGCCAAGTCTTTCGCAGTCATCCCGTGGCGGAGGGCGAGGCTGACTTCCATCATCAGTTCGGAGCCCTCCGGCGCGAGGGCACGGGCACCGAGGATGCGGTCGGTCCGGCGGTCGCGGATCAGTTGCAGGAAGCCGCGGGTGTCTCGGGCGGCGAGCGCCCGGGGAACTTTCGACATGGGCAGCGTGATGGTTTCCGTGTCGTGCCCGTCGGCTTCGGCCTCTGCCTGGTCTAAGCCGACCCCGGCCACTTGCGGATCCGTGAAGACGACCCACGGCAGCGGATTGTAGTCGCGTTCACGCGGGGTCGTGCCACTGGCTGCGCAAGCGTTCTCCGCAGCCAGCGCCCCTTCGTAGGCGGCGGTGTAAACAAACATCGGATCTCCCACCACATCACCGGCCGCGTAGATATCGGAGCGGCTCGTTTGCAATTGTTCATCCACTTGGATGAAGCCCTGTTCGTCGAGCGCCACTCCCGCCACATCCAGATTGAGTCCTTCGACATTGGGTGAGCGTCCGGTCGCCAACAGGAGCCGTTCAGCGGTGAACACCTGACGCGTGCCATCGATCCGCGCCTCGACCTCGACGCCGTCTCCGCCACGGCGCACGGCCTGGATTTCCACGCCGGTCTGGATGGCGAGCCCTTCGTCACGCAGGTAACCCGTGAGGGCATCCGTCAGTTCGGCCCTCTCGGTTGGGAGAATTCGGTCGGACCGTTGCAGGACGGTTGTTTTCACGCCCAGACGGGCAAACATCTGGGCGCACTCAAGTGCGATGTAGCGCCCTCCGAGGACGAGCAGCGACTTAGGCGTGGCAGGGAGTTCGAAAGCGGTGTCCGTGATGAGATAATCTATCTCGGCAAGTCCCGGAATGTCGGGAATGTGAGTGCGCGCCCCGGTGGCAATGAGGATGCGATCGGCAATCAAAGTTTCACCGGCGACTTCGACCTCCCGGGATGACAGGAATCGGGCGCGCCCTTCGATGATCCTCACGCCGGGCAAGTCGTTGACGACATCGAGGTATTTCTCCTGACGGAGCGTTTCGACGAGTGCTTGAGTCTGTCGTGTGATGGCTCCGAAGTCCGAGACCTCGCTCGTCGATTCGATCCCTGCGAAAGGATGATGTTTGGCACGATGATGCGCCTCCGCAGCTCGGATGAGTGTTTTGGACGGCACACAGCCGACATTCACACAAGTGCCGCCGATGGGGAGTCCGTCGTTGATGAGGGTCACCCTCCAGCCTTTCCCGGCGGCGCGGGTCGTGGCTGCGAAAGCCGCCGATCCGCCGCCGACGATGACGAGGTGATTCGACGCGGTCGAAGACGTTTTTGCATCCGATTCCTGGGTGCGTTCCGGGTTGGTGTTACAGCATTCGTTCATGGTTGGATTATTCGGTTTCATCGGTAAGGCGCAGGGAATATTGATCTTCCACATCCGCATTCAATAGATCTTCGGCTCGGGCTTTTTCCGGGTCGATGCGGACGGTGGCGTTCCCGGTTTTCCAATCGACCTTGGCGGACGATACGCCGGGAACTTCCAGAAAAGCGGCTTCCACGCCAACGGCACAGCCTGCGCAGGTCATGCCTTCGACGATGAGCGTCACCTCTTGGCTCTCTGCATTCCGTGAACGCTCGGCACTCTGATTCGCACTGCCTTGACTGGCGGCGATTTTAGACGAAGCGACCGAAGAAAGCGCCGGAACGGCGACATATTGCAACAGCAGATAAGTGCCGATGCCGATACCGAAGATCGTCGCCACCATTCTTGCGTTGCGTGCCACGCTTTTCTCCGCGCAACAACGGTTTTGCTTATGCACAGCATACCACGAGGCGAGTCCAAGAATGAGCAGGCCCAGCCCGATGAACCACGGCTTGTAGCGGTCCAGTCCGAAAAGTGCCGTCGCGGAGCCTACGCCTAGAAGAATAGGCACCAGCGGGCCGATACAGCAGATGACCGCAACGAAGGCACCGAGGATACCGTATTTGCCCGCGTGAACTTTCTCGTCTGTGGTGGGTGATTCTTTGTCAGCCTTTTTCT
>CAZCJJ010000175.1:0-5569 GCA_964499045.1 uncultured Opitutales bacterium
CTAATCGTAATCATAATCTCCTGATTTGGCATGAAGCAGTACACCACAAAATGTGAATGTGTGGTTTATGTTAAAGATTCCTGAATTATGCGTTGAGCCCAGGGGGTGAGGTCACCCCCTGCTCCTTGAGATGGGGTATCAAGGAGGCGGCGTGACCTCACGCCGCTATGCATCTGCCAGTCGCGGGTCGCCTTACGGAACCCGGTCCGCGCCTTGCCAGAGTCACTTCTGAAGGCTGGGTAGGCGGCCTAATCCCCTACAGCCTAAACCGCTAAACCCCTAACCTCAGAGGTTTGAGTGCTTCGGGCGGGGCTTCGGAAAGCTGTTGCAGGAGTGATTCGGGGAGGGAAATGGATTGCATGGCTCCGCCGCGCAGAGGGCGGGAGACGCAGACGGTGGTCATGCTGCCGGTGGCGACATGTTCACGCTGATCACCGGTCACACGGTAAAAACGGAAGGCGTATTCGATGGCCCGGATTTTGAGGGCTTTGACAAAGAGGTGGACCTCCACCTGATCCTGAAAGTAGAGGGGGGCATGGAATTCGCCTTGGGCCCGTACCCGGGGCCAGCCCCGGACCTCGGCTTCACCTATGTCCACCAGTTTGGCGTTGAGGCTTTGGAAGAAACCGCTTTCGGCGGCCTCCATCCAGCGGAAGAAATGGGAGAAGTGTACGATCCCGGCCATGTCGGTTTCACTGAATTCGACCTGTCGGCGGTGGATGAAGGAGTAGGCCATCGTGTGGGTGTGGGGGTAGTGGATGAAAAAAGGCCTCCGCTGCGGGAGCGGAGGCCTTGGGAAGAAAACGGTTATCCGATGGCTTTCCGGTAGTATTCGGCGACCTTGTCCCAGTTCACCACATTCCAGAAGGCCTGGACATAATCCGGACGGCGGTTCTGGTATTTGAGGTAGTAGGCGTGCTCCCAGACATCCAGGCCGAGGATTGGCTGTCCACCGCAACCGGCGACGTTCTCGCCCATCCAGGGATTGTCCTGATTGGGGGTTGAGCAGATGCAGAGGTTGCCCTCTTTTACGCAGAGCCATGCCCAGCCGGAGCCGAAACGGGTGGCTGCCGCCGTGGCGAATTTTTCCTTGAAGGCATCGAGGGAGCCGAAAGCCTTGTCGATCGCCTGGGCCAATTCACCGGAGGGGGCACCGCCGCCGTTGGGTCCGATGATTTTCCAGAAGAAAGCGTGATTCGCATGCCCCCCTCCGTTGTTGCGTACTGCGGTGCGGATGGATTCCGGAACTTCATTCAGTTTGGAGCAGAGTTCGGCCGGGCAATCCGATCCGGTAACCCCGGCACCTTCCAGCGCCTTGTTCAGGTTGGTGATGTAGGTATTGTGGTGTTTGGAATGGTGAATTTCCATGGTGCGCGCATCGATATGCGGCTCCAGGGCATCATAAGGATAATCCAATTCGGGCAATGTATAGGCCATAAGTAATTTATTGTTTGTTGGTTAACGTGAATCAGCTTTCATATAGAAAACAAAAGGCGGGCTTCGTCAACCCCCCGTCTCACTTTCCCGTTTGCGTTTACTGGCAAAAAACGACTGCAACAAAAGCAGGCACTCTGATTCCAGTACGCCACCGCGGACCTGAAGGGAGTGGTTCAGTCCGGGGAGGGTGTGGAGCCCGGTAGCTCCGCCGAGGCAGCCCATTTTCGAATCCGGTACGGCATAAACCACTTCCAGCAACCGGGACATGACGGAAGCCCCTGCGCACATCGGGCAGGGTTCTTTGGTTACATAGAGCCGGCAGTTATTCAGGCGCCAGTCTCCGATACGGTTGGCGGCCTGGGTGATGGCCAGCATCTCGGCGTGTGCGGTCGGGTCACTGGTCGAATCCACCATGTTGTGGGCGGCGGCAATGATTTCACCTTCGTGCTCGATGATGGCCCCGACCGGAACCTCATCCTGCCTCCAGGCATCGATGGCCTGATTGTAGGCCAGTTTCATGTAGAAAGTGTCATCCCGGATGAGTTGGGAGGGAAACAGTTTTTCAAAGGGACAGTGAATGGAAGGGCGTTGAGTGTGGTCCATAGTGTGAAATGTGGCTCAAAATATAGGGGAAATCGAGTGCCTGGACGAGCAAAAGGACGTTATTCCTTGACTCCACGGCGGTTTGGCAAAGATTTCTTTCCCTTCGCAAAGAATCCAGTCCAAATATTCACACCGTTATATAAACTTTATGCCTGATGATGTAATCGAGGTCGAAGGAAAGATCGTCGCCGTCCTTCCCGGGACAATGTTCCGGGTTGAGCTTCCCAATAAACACGTGGTTCTGGCCCATATTTCAGGCAAACTGCGCAAGCACTTCATTAAGATAACGGTGGGGGACATGGTGAAGATGGAGATGAGTCCTTACGATCTGAATAAGGCACGCATTACCTATCGTCTGAGGAATGTCCAGGTGCAGCGGAATGCACCGATCCGCAGTTTTGGTCCCCGTGGCGGACGAGGTGGTGGCCGCCGCCGCTGAGAAAATCCGTTCTGTCTTTTCCAACAATCGTTAATCCATAAACCGAAGTAGCTATGGCAGTATATCCAAATATCGTGAATGCAGTGGGGAATACCCCCTTGGTAAAACTTAACAGAATGGCTGAAGGCCTCCCCGGTGAGGTTTATGTGAAGTGTGAATTTTTTAATCCGCTTTCCAGTGTGAAGGACCGTATCGGTCTGGCCATGATTGATGCCGGGGAGCGTGAGGGCAAGTTGAAGCCGGGCGGTATGGTGATTGAGCCGACCTCTGGCAACACCGGTATTGCTTTGGCTTTTGTCTGTGCGGCCCGCGGCTATCGCTGCCTCCTCACCATGCCGGAAACCATGTCAATGGAGCGCAGGGTCCTGCTCCGCATGCTCGGTGCAGAAATCGTGCTGACTCCCGGCCCCAAGGGGATGTCGGGAGCCATCGCCCGGGCACTTGAATTGCTCAAGGAGAACGAAGGGGCCTACATGCCGCAACAATTTGAGAATCCGGCCAATCCCGAAATCCACCGCAAGACGACGGCGGAAGAAATATGGAAGGATCTGGAAGGGAATGTTGATGTGTTTGTTGCTGGTGTGGGTACTGGGGGGACGATTACCGGGGTTTCCGAAGTGATCAAATCCCGCCGTAAACTGCACACGGTCGCGGTTGAGCCTGAAGACAGCGCGGTGATTTCCGGCGGCCAACCCGGCCCGCACAAGATTCAGGGTATCGGAGCCGGTTTTATTCCGAAAAACCTGAACGTTTCCGTCGTGGATGAAGTCATCAAGATCGGCAACGAGGATTCTTTCATCACGGCTCAGGAAGTTGCGTTGAAGGAAGGTATTCTGGTGGGAATTTCCTCCGGAGCCACTATTCGGGCGGCCTTGGATATTGCCGCCCGGGATGACATGGCCGGCAAGAAGATTGTGGTGATCGCCGCCAGCTCCGGCGAGCGTTACATCAGCACCGCCTTGGCCGAAAAAGCCCGTCAGGAAGTCAGCCAGGGCGCGAGTTGATTCTCAGGTAGCTCTGTCAGGTCTTTCGTATTAACCAAAAGCCGTCTTCACGAGAAGACGGCTTTTTCATGAGTTGTTCGCTATAAGAAGCATCATGTGCTTTATCCTATTCTCCACATTTGAACCACTGATCAATACTGATGTAAAACGAGTTACGATTATGCGTCCGATTTTATGGTTAAGGCATAATTAAGGCAGTTGAGTAAAATGCGGTCTGTTTGAGTTGTGTTAAGGCATTTTCGGGTGTCCGGAATTTGCTAATGGAATGTTACGGGATTGACTTGTATGATCTATGAACGCTTTGCGGAAATAATGTTGACGTTCTGCGGAAATGATATAAGGTTGCCATAGTGATAAAAAGCTTTGGAGACAGAAAGACGGAACGCCTTTGGACCCTGCTTGAACCGGGAAAACTGCCGACTGAGATTCAACAGCGGGCTTTGAACAAGCTCGCTATGCTTGATCAGTCGGTTGACCTCAACGACCTGCGTATTCCTCCATCGAACCGTCTCGAAGCACTTAAGGGAGACCGCAAAGGAAAGTTCAGCATCCGTATCAATCAGCAGTGGCGCATCTGCTTCCGCTGGGAAAAAGGCGATGCCCACGATGTCGTTATTGAGGATTATCATTAACAAGCACCTCACACCCGAAATCAACAAATTCATAAAAGCCAATTAGAATGAAAAAAGAGAATCTTCATTTCCCGCATCCGGGCGAAATCCTCCGTACGGAGTTTCTCGACGAGATGGACCTGACCCAGTATCGCCTTGCCGTTGATACAGGCATCCCGCATAGCCGAATCACTGCCATCGTCACGGGTCGACGTGCGATTACACCGGATACCGCACTCCGTCTGGCCCGTTACTTTGGGAACAGCGCCGATTTTTGGCTCGGCCTGCAAAAGGAATATGACCTCCGGCGCGCACGTGAGGAACTCGGGGAACGGATCGACCACGAGGTTCGCCCACTCGCTTACGCCTGAACATGCGATGAGTTTGAATCCAGCTTGCCCTCATGGGCGTTGGCCGCCTTTTATTAAGCTTTCTGGATACTTATAATGCTTGCGGCTGGCAGTTCTGCTTATTGACATGAACGCATGTCTCAAGTCTTTGCTATCCTACCAGATGTTGGCAGCCATTTTAAAAAGCAGTTCCTTCAAATCTACCCCGATATTACCTCATTTACCTACCCGGGTGAGCGCTTTGTTCATGATGCGTTGGGCTACAAACGGAAGCTCCTGGCAAAATTTAAGGAAGCGATGCCGGAGGAACGACTCCGCACATTGCTGGATGAGAATAAAGGACGGCAGGTTCTGAAAAAAATGGCCCAGTGCTCAGGCAACCTGTCCAACTTTACGGGACCCGCTCATGATCTGCCAATCATAGGTCTAAGTAACCTCCACCTGAAAAAGACCTCCAGTTAAGGCACAGTTAAGGCGGGAGCCTTAATTACGGTCGTACCGAGTCGTATACAGAGCGTTTTTTGTTGCGGATTAAGTCTTTGGTGATTCGTAACTTAATCTATATCAACGTCTTGCGAAGATAAAGCTGGCGGAGAGGGGGGGACAAAAATGCGAACATTTTTGGAACGATTCATGTCGTCTATTTTTGAGCAACGAATCGTCTCGGTTCTCCTGTTCATCGGCTCTGAGCATGAGCGAGCAGCCTACACAACCAGTCTAATATCCAAATGAAAACACTGAAAAGAGATCTGATTTTACTCGTCTCAGGGACTCTTGTGGCGATATTTGTATGTAGTTTATGTTTCAATTGTTCCAAGCTTTGCAACCCGTAAATCCTGAAAATCCATGAAAGTGACATGGAGGGGCAAATCGGAATGTATCTTTGCTCATATTAATTCGGGGTAAGGCTCCTTGATACAATTAACGCTAGTATCAAAGGAATACTTAGAGCTGTAGGAACAAAAACTGAAGGCAGCACATCAACGGCGACAGCAGTTTCACTGATTTGTTTGTCGAAAAGATACATGACAAACCAAAGCCATCCTTGAGGAACACCCGCATCTTGCCCCTAGCCCGCATAGTTCACCAACTTTGCCGAGGTGAGTAATTGCTGACTCACTCCCG
>CAZCJJ010000176.1:0-5501 GCA_964499045.1 uncultured Opitutales bacterium
GATGTCTGGTGGGAAGATATGACCGAGGAGGTTCCAGCCCATCTGATCGACTGGCAGGGTAACGACTGGACGCCGGGATGCGGTCGTCTGGCCGCACACCCGAACAGCCGTTTCACGGCCCCGGCCGCCAATTGTCCGGTTATAGACGAGGAATGGGAAAATCCGGCCGGTGTTCCGATCAAGGCCATGATCTTCGGTGGTCGTCGGATGAATGATGTTCCGCTTGTCTTCCAGTCCTTTACCTGGAGTCACGGGGTTTACCTCGGTGCCACCATGGGCTCGGAAATCACCGCTGCCGCGGAAGGTCAGCAAGGAGCCATGCGCCGTGACCCGATGGCCATGTTACCATTCTGTGGCTATCATATGGGTGACTACTTCCGTCACTGGCTCAAGATGGCCAAGAATCTGGAGGAGACGCCGCGTATCTTCCACGTCAACTGGTTCCGCAAGAACGAAAAGGGCAAGTTCATGTGGCCCGGATTTGGCCAGAACATGCGTGTGTTGAAGTGGATCGTGGACCGTGCCAACGGCAGTGCCTTTGCCAAGGAGTCTCCGATTGGCTGGATGCCCCGCTACGAGGATATCGATTGGAGTGGTTTGGATTTCTCAGAAGAGAAGTGGGACGAACTGGTCGAAGTCGATCGCGAAAAGTTCAAGATGCAGACCTTGCAGCATGAGGAACTCTTCCTGCAGCTCTTCGATCACCTCCCCAAGGAGATGATATTCGAGCGCGAACTCCTCATCTCCCGCCTGTAATCGGGTTGACCGTATGTTTAACAAAACCCCGCGTCTTGCAACGCGGGGTTTTTTTTGATTTATAGTATTGGCCATCGTCATGTGGAAATGAATCAGGCAGGGTAGTGGCATGGGTGTTAAAAGGAGCAGTCATTTGGAGCGGATTCTTGGTCGGTTGGATGACCTGGACTCGGTGAATCTGGCCATTTTGGTTCAGCGGCTGGCCCGTGAGCGCTCTTTGCTGGAAACCGTTTTCAATACGATTCAGGAAGGGATTCTGGTTGTCAGTGAAGCGGGTGTGATTGAGTACGCGAATGCCGCCGCGCATCGCCTGATTGGCTTGCGGGATAATGATGTGGGTCAAGCCCTGCTTTGGAAAGTAATGCCGGATTTGGCCCGTTCCCTCAATGTGGGTAGTCGTACCCGGCGCTTTTCTCCGGCGGGGCTTTCAAGGGAACTGGAAATCACTTACCCGGAAAAACGGATTGTCCGTCTGTACATGGTTGCGATGGAAGAAGAGGTGGACACGGGGGAACGTCTCTTTGCCGTCATCATCACCGACATTACGGAGGACAAGGTTTCCACCGAAGAGTTGCTTGAAATCGAGCGGACCTCCTCGATTTTCGACCTGGCAGCGGGTGTGGCCCATGAAATCGGCAATCCCCTGAACTCTATTCATATTCATTTGCAGTTGATGCAGCGCCAGCTGGAAAAACTGGAGCCAACGCAGGAGAACCGGAAGTTGGCTAAATCCCTCAATATTTGCGCAGGGGAAGTGGAGCGCCTCGACGGGATTATCACCCATTTCCTTCATGCTATCCGCCCGTCTCCGCCTGATTTGCAGGATGTCGATCTGCTGGATTTACTGACGGAGGTGCTGACTTTTCAGGGTGACGAGCTGAAGAACCTCGGGATCCATGTTGAGATTGAGATTGAACGGAAACTGCCGCTGGTCCAGGGAGACCGGAATCAACTGAAACAGGTCTTTTTCAATATAATCAAAAATGCCACCGAAGCGATGGATACCGGCGGCCAGTTGCGGATCACGGGACAGAGTGACGACAATTTTGTTTCCCTGCTGATCGCGGATACCGGTGTAGGCATTGCGCAGGAAGATCTGGCCAGGATATTTCATCCCTATTACACCAGTAAGACAAACGGACATGGCCTGGGCATGATGATTGTGCAGCGCATCATGCGGGATCACGGAGGCAGCATCGGCCTTGACAGTCGCAAGGATGTTGGAACCGTGGTCACGCTCCAATTCCCGCAGAAGGACCGGAGGGTGAAGCTGATTGAGGGAAAATAGTTTTTCGTAGTTCGGATATCGGATGGGATTGTAGCCGCGCGCGTGAGAGCGTGGACCCAGGGTAAGGTGTCATCCACAGCTGAGGCACCCGCTTTTTTTGTTTCCGTGCTTGCTATGTGCCGGAGATGCTGCCAATGTCCGCCGCTTTTAATCGAGTGCATGTCCCCTGACGGGTGGCATGATGTGTAACACTCGTACCTTCGGGAGTCTTTTCGGTGAGAGGCTGTTCAGAAGTCTCACAGTATTCATCGAGCCCTCCAAAACGGAGACTCCCTCCCGCGGATCAGCGGGAAAGACCCAGGATGCCCCGGCTGAACCGCCGGTGCTTTCGCTTATTCCATGACCAACGACATCAGCTTCAGCACACTGGATTTGGCCCAGCCTATTCAGCGTGCCCTTAAAGAAAAGAACTACACGCAGCCTTCGCCTATTCAGGCCCAGGCGATCCCGCATCTGCTGGAGGGCAAAGACCTGATCGGTTGTGCCCAAACCGGAACCGGTAAGACCGCAGCCTTTGCCCTGCCGATCCTGCATCGGTTGGCGGCCCAGCCTAAGGCGAGGACACGCGGCACACCGCGTGCACTTATCCTCACCCCCACACGTGAACTGGCCGCCCAAATCGGAGCCAATTTTGCCGCCTACGGCAAACACCTGGAACTGGACCACACCGTCATTTTCGGCGGGGTAGGCCAGAATCCGCAGGTACGTGCGCTGAATGACGGGGTGGAGATCCTGGTGGCGACACCGGGCCGTTTACTTGACTTGCAGAAACAAGGGCATGTTCATCTGGAAGCCATTGAAGTTTTTGTTCTCGATGAGGCTGACCGCATGCTCGACATGGGATTTGCTCCGGATGTGAAGCGTATCATTGCCCGCCTTCCGGCCCAACGGCAGTCCTTGCTTTTCTCGGCTACCATGCCAGCTCCGATTCTGGACATTGCCCGTCAATTGTTGAGGAATCCCGTCAAGGTTGAGGTCACTCCGGCCTCTTCGACGGTTGAGCGTATTGCCCAGCACGTTTGTCATTTGGACAAGCGCGACAAGAACAAGCTGCTTGTCCACAGTATCCGTGAGCAGGGCAGCAAGGGCTTGGTTCTGGTTTTCTCCCGCACCAAGCATGGAGCCAACAAGCTGGTGAAGCATCTTGAGGTGAACGGGATCCGTTCTGCCGCCATACACGGCAACAAGTCGCAGGGAGCGCGGGAAAAGGCACTGGAGCAATTCCGCGCGGGCAACGTCCGGGTTCTGATTGCCACGGATATTGCGGCCCGTGGGATCGATGTGAAGGGAATCACGCTGGTGATCAACTACGATATTCCGAACGAGCCCGAATCCTACGTTCACCGTATCGGGCGTACAGCCCGGGCCGGAGCGGAGGGTATCGCCATTGCTTTTTGTGAACCGGGTGAGCGCGGTTTCCTGAACAGTATTGAAAAACTGATCCGGATGAAAATCCCGGTTATTCAGGATCATCCTTATGCCATCCATGTGAACGGTTCCTCCTCGCGGAATCCGTCTGCCCCATCGCGTCAAGGGAACCGGAGCAAGGGACGCCCGGCCAACGGCCCGGCACGCTTCGGGCGGGATCAGAGGTCCGGCCAGGCACCTTCGGGCCGATCTGCAAGCAGACAACGTCGCAACCGGAACTCCCCCAGCGGGGAAAGTTCGGCTCGCCGCAGCGATACCGCGACCCTTCCGGCTAAAGCAACCCCGGCTAGGAAAAGCCTCTGGCGGCGGTTTGGGTTTTGAGTCGAAGGGAAGGGCGGCGGGGATCTGTCAGACCGTCAGGCTGTTGGGAGGTCTGACGGGAAACGGGGCCGCACTGAAGTTTCAGCCTACTTTGCTTGGCGTCTCCGCGTCTCTGCGTGAGATTCCAGCGTTGCCTCTCTGTTTTACCTAACCCCAAAACAACAAAACTGCAAAACTGCAAAATCCCAATTCCCCTATTGGAAGATTTGGGACATCCATGAATTTCAGGCCTTGAAACACAAAAGAAGAATAAAAGAGAAATAATTCTTGAATTAAGGTCTGAAGGTGATAAGTTTCCGGCCGTAATGAGTCACGCAACGGTATCCTTTTCACCTTCTGGAACGCCGCTCATCGACCGCACGGTCGGAGAGCTTGTCGCTGAACGCCCGGGACGTTCCCGGATCTTTCAGGCCCATAATATGGACTTCTGTTGTCAGGGGAGTCGCACTCTGAGGGAAGCTTGTGAGCGCAAGGGGGTGAATCCCGACATCCTGGTCGCTGAGTTGGAGCAGGAAGGGGAGAATAAAGCCCCCTGTGAGAACAATCCGGCCGAGCTGCCTCCGGCCGAGCTGTGCGACTACATCGTGGAGACCCACCACGGTTTCCTTGTACAGGAGCTTCCCCGTCTGCATGCGATGGCTGCCCGGGTCGCGCAAGTTCACGGTGGGCACACCCCCACATTGGTTGAAGTCCACCAGGTTTTCCATGGTATGGCGCAGGAACTGGTCGACCACATGCACAAGGAGGAAACCATTCTCTTTCCGGCGATCAAAGCGATGAGTTCCGGTGAGCACGCCACGGTGCATGTTGAGGGACCGATCACGGTCATGATGCAAGAGCACGAAGAAGCCGGGGCTGCCCTGGCGCGTTTGCGCGAGCTGACCGAAGGCTATCAGCCCCCGGCCGAAGCCTGTAACACCTACCGGGCTTTGTTTGCGGGATTGGGAGATCTGGAGGAAGACCTGCACCGGCATATCCATTTGGAAAATTCCGTCCTTTTCCCTGCCGCCCGTCAAATGGTGGGTACCGCTTGACATCTGTTGTGCGCCCGCAATTGTCAACCGATAGTGGACTGTGTTTATTTACGGTAAAACATCGGCGAACGCCATTGCGGTGATGAGTTATCTCTCCGCCAATTCCGGACAACGTGCGGGGTCGGCGGAGATTGCCTCTGCCCGTGGCATTTCCCAGCCATTGACGGCCAAATTGCTGACCCAGTTGGCTACGGCAGGTCTCGTCAGTGGCCAACCTGGTCCAGGTGGTGGGTACACGCTCGCCCGGGCTGCCGGGGAGATCCGCCTGGCGGATATTGCATCGGTGTTTGAGACCAAGGATTCTCCGGCACTTTGTCCCTTTGGCCATGACTGGTGTGGCAAGGGGGACCCCTGTCCGCTGCACGACAAGATTGCGGAGCTTCAGGAAGCGGGACGGCGTTTTCTGGAGGAAACCCGTCTTTCAGCATTCTCCTCCCAGACACAAGATTGCCGGATTGAGACCAGGGAACCCTCCAGTTCCCCCTGTTACCTGAAGGAATTCAAGGAGTGGTGAGTAGATAAGCTCGAATGCGATTAAAAACATCAGTGTTTTGATAGATCCCGGAAAAGCCCTCAACACCGGTGCCGTAAGCATAAATTGGAATCATGACGCCCGGATGGCCACCCGTTTTCCGCATCACAATACTAACCCGACTTTCGCAACTGGATCCTAA
>CAZCJJ010000177.1:0-5474 GCA_964499045.1 uncultured Opitutales bacterium
CTTGTAATTGATGACCCAATTTCGAGCCTGGACAGTAATGTTTTGTTTGTGGTCAGCACGATGATAAAAGAGATCATGGAGTCAGTTAGGAATGATTCGGGCGTGATCAAACAGGTCATCTTGCTTACCCATAATGTCTATTTCCACAAGGAGGTTTCGTATGTCGGTGGACGCCCTGAAGAACGCAATGATACTCATTTTTGGATTCTCAGGAAGAAGGATAAAATCAGCGCAGTCCAGTCATGCCTGATGGATAATCCCATTCACAATTCCTACGAGCTTCTTTGGAGGGAATTGAAAAACCACGAGGAAAACGACAGCGTGACACTTCAAAATACTATGCGTCGAATCATTGAGAATTACTTCAAGATACTAGGGAAATACGACTACAGCGATTTGTACAAGAAATTTGAAGATTCCCCTGAGGAGCACGAAATTTGTCGTTCATTAGTTTCTTGGATTAACGATGGATCGCATACTATTCCGGATGACCTTTTTATTGAAATGCATAGTGACCTAAAAGACAAGTATCTCAGTGTTTTTGAGCAGATCTTTATCAGGATGGATCACCACGAACATTACAAAATGATGATGAGAACTCCACCCAGTAGCACAATCACAACAGTAATCTCCTCGCAATGAATAGCCATCTGCCCTTCTTCAAATCATTCCCGTGTTCGTGTCGATTTTCGGTTCCAATCCCTCCCTCTTCTGCGCTATTCTGCGCTTTCTGCGGCAAATCCAAAACACCCACGCTGCTGACCTTTGAATGATGAAATCCTCACCCCAAAATCATCCTGTTCATCTTGTAAATCCTGTCCAAATTCAAATTAGACAGAATCAGCAGGATTTACACTATAAGGAGGCCAAAACGTGAGCGACAGTATTCCCACGCTCGATATGCAGTCGGTACGTGAGTCATCCGACCTTGAATGCAAAAAGGCTGCGGGGAAGGATGGCAAGGGCGCTTTGCCAGTGGACTTTTGGGAGACGTATTCAGCGATGGCCAATACGGACGGGGGTGTGGTTTTGCTCGGGATGCAGCAACAGGGCGACCGCTTTATCCCGCATGGAATTGAACGGCCAGATAAGGTATTAAAGGAGTTGTTCGACACGGCGAACAACCGGAGCAAGGTCAGCTTTAACTTACTGACGAACGATTCCGCACGGCTGGTGCGGGCCGAGGGCAAAATCCTGATCGCTGTGACCATCCCCCGCGCGAGTCGCCAACAGCAACCAGTGTTTCTCAACGGGAACCCTTTGGGAAACACCTTCATCCGACTACATGAGGGCGACCTGCGGTTATCGGATGATGCGGTAAAGCGAATGCTGGCCGAACAGAGTGAAGACAGCCGGGACACGAAGATATTGTCAGGTTATGACTTGGCAGATTTGAGCGTGGAAACCTTGCGAGTGTATCGTCAAGTCTTCAGTAACCGCCAACCCCGGCATCCGTGGAACGAATTGGAGTTGCATCCGTTTCTTCGCCAGATTGGGGCTTGGCGCAAGGACCGTGAATCGGGAGTAGAAGGATTAACAGCGGCAGGGCTTCTGATGTTCGGTACCCATCCGGTTATTCAAGAGGCTTTTCCGTTTTACATGCTCGACTATCAGGAGCGCCCAGAGGCCAAGACCGAAAAGCGATGGATCGACCGGGTCACACTGGACGGAACGTGGTCGGGCAAGGGAATGCACATTCCCGGTCCGGAAGATGTCTTTGGTTCATCACCACAGCCTGCAAGCTCGATAGAGATTGACCAAAGCTCCATAGATTTGCCAGATAGCTCCATAGGTTTACCCGATAACTCCATAGATTTGGGGGGGCGAAACGAATCCGGAATGCTTATCTCAGGAGACTTCGACAAACCCTTTATTGATGACCTACAGAGACTTACGAATACTTTCCGGAAGTCTATGGAGCACCTTGCCGCAGTACCCCGGCAAAAGCGAAAACTGAAGAAAGAAAAGATGGAATCCGTTATCAGCGAACTGTGCCGGGGGCACTACATCAAGCTGGGTTGCATTGCTGAGTTGGTGGACCGCAACCCGGTTAGTTTACGGAGCGAATATCTAAACCCGATGAAAAAAGCAGGGGTGTTGAAGATCGCCTTCCCTAGAACCCCCAATGATCCGAGGCAGGCATACACGCTTAACGATAAAGAAAGCGAGGCAAAGGTGTGAAGCCGAATCGCCTTCAGTCATTAAAACAACTAAAGCAGCATCAAAGGACTGCTTCGTTACTCCGTTCACACTTGGTAAATGAGTTGGTTGCAAAATCGTCTTATTTGTCCTCAAACTCGATAACAATCCGCTATGCTGGCTGAAGACCAACTGGAGAAGCAATGCCTGGAATGGTTCCGGGATGGGGGCTGGGAACATGCCCATGGCCCGGATATTTCGCCTGATGGTATTGCTCCCGAACGGGCGGATTATCGTGAGACGGTTCTAACCGGACGGCTTCTTCGGGCGATGCAACGGCTCAATCCGCATATTCCGGAAGCGGCACTGCGGGAAGCCATTGCCTTGGTCGTCAAACTGGATCATCCGGTTGCGGAACAGAGGAACAGGGAATTTCACCGGCTTATGCTGGATGGGCTTCCGGTTGAGTATCGGCAGGGGGAGGAAACGCGCCACGATGTGGCCCAACTGATCGACTTCCACGATGTCGTGCGAAACGAGTTCCTGGTGGTGGATCAGTTCGCTATCAAGGGGCCTACGCATGTGCGCCGCCCGGACATACTGGTCTTCATCAATGGTCTGCCTCTGGCCGTGATCGAATTAAAAAATCCGGCGGATGAGCATGCGGACATTTGGAAGGCATTTTATCAGCTTCAGACCTACAAAGAGGAAATCCCCGATTTGTTTAACACCAATGCCGCGCTCATCATTAGTGACGGATTCACAGCCAGACTTGGATCCCTTACAGCCAGTAAGGAGCGGTTCATGCCATGGAGAACAATCCGGGATGAAGACGACAAGCCTGTGCTGGAGTTTGAAATGGAGAAGATGGTCCGGGGCTTTTTTGACCGCGAACTGTTTCTGGACTACCTGCGCCACTTCATCCTTTTCGAACAGGATGGAGACCGGATTATCAAAAAGATCGCAGCCTACCACCAATTTCATGCCGTCCGGGAGGCGGTTCGGGTCACCGTGATCGCAGCAGAGGATGCGCTTGGAGATGAGATCGAGCAACCACGGGCCGACTATGGTGAACGGGTGCTCCCCGGATCGCGCAAGGCGGGTGTGGTCTGGCACACACAGGGTTCAGGCAAAAGCATTTCCATGGTTTGCTACGCCGGAAAACTGCTTCAGCAGCCTGAAATGAGAAACCCCACCCTTGTGGTAGTGACGGATCGAAACGATCTGGATGGACAGCTTTACGAGACTTTTTGTGCCGCCCAGGATCTGCTCAAGCAAACACCGGAGCAGGCGGACAGCCGGGATGCCTTGCGTGAAAAACTGGCAAGCCGTCAGGCCGGGGGCATTATTTTCACCACCGTTCAGAAGTTTTCATTGCTGGACGGCGAGACCGCGCACCCACCACTATGCGAACGCTCCAATGTTGTGGTTATTTCCGATGAGGCCCACCGCAGCCATTACGGATTCAAAGCAAGGTTGGATACCAAAACCGGCACCTACACCTACGGTTTCGCCAAGCACATGCGGGATGCGATCCCCAAAGCTTCCTTTATCGGTTTTACCGGAACGCCTATCGCCAGGGAGGACCGCAACACACGGGCGGTCTTCGGCGACTATGTCAGTATCTATGACATCCGGGATGCGGTGGAGGACGGGGCCACCGTCGAAATCTACTATGAAAGCCGTCTGGCCAAACTCGACATCAACCGGGAGGAGATCGAGCAACTGAGCGATCAAGTCGAGGAGGTGATCGAAGATGAGGAAAGCCTCACCCTGCGGGAGCAAACCAAGGGGGTATGGGCTGCATTGGAAAAGTTGGTGGGTGCGGAGCCCAGGTTGAAGGAAATTGCCGCAGACCTGATCAAGCATTTTGAGGAGAGAACGGCGGTGACCGAAGGCAAAGGCATGATTGTCTGCATGAGTCGGGATATTTGCGCCCGCCTTTACCGGGCCATCGTTGAACTGCGTCCTGACTGGCACCATGACGATATTGAAAAAGGGGCCATCAAAGTCGTGATGACCGGCAATGCCTCCGATACGGATCTGCTCCGTCCCCACCTGACAACGAAGCGGGAAAAGAAACGTCTCGAAAAACGCTTCAAGGATCCGGCTGACCCTCTGCGCCTTGTCATCGTCCGCGATATGTGGCTGACCGGGTTTGATGTCCCCTGCTGCCATACCATGTACGTGGACAAGCCGATGAAGGGCCACAACCTTATGCAGGCGATCGCCCGCGTTAACCGTGTTTTCAAGGATAAGCCGGGCGGGCTGGTCGTGGACTATATTGGCATCGCCAACGACCTGAAGGCGGCCCTGAAGACCTACACCGAGTCCAAGGGCCGGGGAACACCCACCCATGACCTCTCGGAGGCCTTTGCCCTGTTACAGAGCAAAGTGGATATATGCCGGGGGCTTTTCCATGGTTTCGACTATTCCGATTATGAAACCGATGCCAACTTACTGATCGTTCCCGCCGCCAACCATATCCTGGGGCTCAATAATGGTAAGAAACGCTTTCTCGATGTGGTTACCCAGATGACACGGGCCTTTTCGCTTTGCGGCACCCTTGACGAAGCTGCCGGATTGAAAAAGGAGATTGCCTTCTTTTCCGCAGTCAAGGCGGCCATTGTCAAATACACCTCGGTGGACCGTAAGCTTTCGGAGGCGGCCAAGGATTCCGCACTCCGGAGAATCCTCGACAATGCCGTTGTTTCCGAGGGCGTGGCCGATATATTTGCCCTGGCAGGAATCGATAAACCGAATATCGGCCTGCTTTCGGAGGAGTTCCTGGATGAGGTGCGGCACATGCCCGCAAAAAATCTGGCGGTTGAACTGCTGGAGAAACTGTTACGGGATGAAATCAAGGCCCATGTCCGGAATAATGTGGTCCAGCAGAAGAAGTTCAGCGAACGCCTGTTGGAATCGTTGCGCAAATACCATAACCGCGCCATTGAGACCGCTCAGGTAATCGAAGAACTGATTCAGATGGCCAAGGATTTCCAGGAGGCGATGGATCGTAACGAAGCGTTGGGGCTCAATCCGGATGAGATCGCATTTTATGACGCCTTGGCTGAAAAGCCTGAGGTTCTAAGACAGATGGGGGATGAGACCCTGAAAAAACTGGCGGCAGAACTCACAGAGAAGCTCCGCCAGAATACTACCGTGGACTGGCAGGTGCGGGATAATGTCAGGGCCAAAATGCGTCTGCTCATCAAACGTCTTCTGCGCAAATACAAATACCCCCCCGATGGGCAGGATGAGGCGGTTGCCAGAGTCATTGAACAGGCGGAAGCCCTCGCAAATGAGTGGAGCCAGTAGGCGGAAAATGTCTAGCC
>CAZCJJ010000178.1:0-5357 GCA_964499045.1 uncultured Opitutales bacterium
TGTGCACCAGTGGATTAGTCGGCAATTCGGTTACCACCGCCGCCAACCGGTGCCCTTCCTCACGGAAAAAAGCTTCCAAGCGGGGGCGATCAAAGACATCGAGAAAGGTCACCACCTCCTCATCCGGCCCAAGCAGACGTCCGAGAATTTTTTGGGTATCCAGATAAAGCCAGCCCAATTGAAGGTATAAGGTGCGTCCCTTGGGGCGCTGCACTTTACGAACCGCCTTGATCGCCGCATAAAAGGCATTCATCCCGCAATTGGTGACGTGCATGACGGGCGTATCCAAATACTGGGTGAGCGCCGCCTTGACCGAGCTCAGGCCATCTCCGGTAAACAGGGTTTCCTCCTGAGGTGAAGCAAGTTGGCCTTCGGCCAAAAGATAATCTTCTGCCTGCCGCGAGGAAATGCTGACGCCAGTATGTTGGAGAAAGTTTTTAGCCCTTTCGCGCACACTGGGACTATCGGGAAATGCCACCACAAAGAAATGAGCCTCTGGAAAAACCGAAGAACTGTCCGCCCCCACATAATCCGTCAAATCGCGAGCCGCCTGATGTGACGCGACGGCATACAGAGCCTTCCCCTCCATCCCGAGACGTTCGCGAATCAACTCGGTCACCTGAATAATATAGTCATGAAAAACAAAACGCGGGTAGGCGTATTTGACTGCATCCATAACCTCCTTGCGCCGCTCCTCGTAGCCAATCACATCTTCGATGGTCGGCAGGCTGGAGCAAACCGCATGAACGGAATCGGGAATGGTTTGCCCCAAGGGATACTGCTGTAGCTGCTTATTCATTATTCTGACTCTGCGGAAGACAATGCTTCCTTCTTTTCCTCGGCAAGTACTTTATCTTCATCGGTCAAAGTACGTATCGGCCAACTCCCCTGCCGGTACCAGGGGGAGTCGGGACGGACCACGAAATCAAACCCGGCGGGATCATCGAAAAGCGGATCATCGAAAAGCGAATTCAGATCCTCACCTGTCAGGAGTTGCCAGTCGGAAAAGTCAAAGCAGGACTGCCCGACACAAAAGGATTCAGGGTCTCCCGGCTGGTAATAGAGGTTGCGGGAGGCCGTGAGCGCATTGTTGCTGATCAGCTCCGGAGTGAACTTAACCAGAAGGCCCTTTTCCGCGCCGGAAACAATCATGCAACTTGTCCACGCCACTTGCGCATCATCTCCATCCCCAGCCTGGTTCTCCAACCACAACTGCGTCCCCTCTTCAGCATCACCATTGTGGGCTATGATGGTCGAACTCAGCATAGCGTTCCCTTGAACACGAACCCCGGCTCCGTTGTTACGAACCACTTCACTGGCCGTAATCAGAAAATGCCGGTTGCTCTCAGAGTAAACCCCATAAGCATTGTTGCCAGCGGCGAACAAACGGCGAATGGTCATGGCTTCCTGCCCCCGTGCCCGGATGCCTCCAATATGGTTATCGGTGCAGCGGAAGGTTTGAATGAAAACATTGCCGTTGCCACTCAACTGGACCGCTCCTGCCGGGTCCGTTTTCCACTTCATTCCAAAATAACGCCAGCCATTCAACCCGGCTTCCAGTCCCTGGACGATGACATCATAGCAATCGAAAATCTGAAGTCCCGCCTGCCCATTCCGGTCCACAAACACACGACGCAACAAAACACGGGTGCTTTCCTGAATACGAATGCCCACCGCATTGCTGTGTTCCACCAGCACGTTATCCAGAATAACATCCCCGCAGCGCTCAATACGAAGGCTGGCAGGGGCCTCTTCACTGCCGGTCGCATGGCGCTGAAACAACAGGCCACGGATAACCAACGCATCCAGATTGATAAAGGTGAATCCGGGAGCCAGTCTCTCTGAGGCGCTTTCCAGAACACCGGGAACCACCACGACTCCCGCCGGCGGTAGCAGGCCGACTTCCCCCTTTTCCTCATCGACATAAAACTCGCCCGCCCTCACGGCTGGAGCCGGATTGACCTGAGTCAGGCGGACATTTTCGATAAATAGCATCTCCCGTCGCCCGGCCAGGCCATGCCCACCATCACCCCACTGGTGCGGCCAGGAGCGATTGAATACACTGCGGCCCCCTACCCGCCATCCGTCCAGGATTTCCGAACCGCGAATGATCACCTGGCCGGGTTCCGCCGCCTCCAGAATCAGGGCGGCCGTGGCCTGCCCAACCGGAATTTCAACCCGTACCGTCTCACGGTAAATACCCGGCAGAATCACCAGTTTGACCCCTTCTCCCCCGCTGATCAGAGGAACTGCAGCCTCCAGGGCTGCCGCGATAGTGGCATAATCCGCATCCTTTCCTACCTTGAAGGTGTGCATAATGCCCTCCTCCGGAACAATCGCCTCATCCGGCATCGATTGCGCGAGGAGGATATGTCCCCAGGCTATCCAAAGGATTCCGCACAAGCCCATCACCTGTATGGATCGATAGCGAAGACGGAAACCAAAAGGAGCGGGGGCATCTTGCCCACGTACTTTGAAAAATCGCGGGCACTTGTCCGTCGTAGCCTTGGCGGAGTCGGAGGACGCCCGCGCTCCTATCGACTCTGTTGAATGATTGTTAAAAATTGTCGCAAACATACACACCCTTAACGATTGAGGTTTGAAACCTCATTCGCCAGCATCTGCGCCAGGGTCTGACGACGGCGAATGAGTCGAAAACCCCCATCCTCACCGAGCAGCACCTCGGCGGCTTCCGGGAAGGAATTGTAGTTTTTCGCACTCATGCTGGAGCAATAAGCACCCGCCCCTTCAATGACGCAGAGATCTCCCGGTTCGGCGATTGGCAACTCACGCAGCAGCAAGCTCTCGGGGTCGTTGGGTCCGGGAGTCAATATATCGCCACTCTCACAACAGTGCCCCACCACCAGATAGGGCCGGGTTTCACCGGTTTCCGTTTGGGGCAACACAATCAAAGGATGCTGGGCGGCATAGAGCGAAGGACGAAGGATCTCCGTCATCCCGGCATTCAGCTTCAGAAAATGCATGCCTTGCTCCCCCCCGGTCGCCACGACATCTTGAATGGTGGTTAACACGGAACACGTGTTTGCGACCAGAAAAGTTCCAGGCTCAATTTCCAGATGAATCTTGCGTCCGGTTTCAGCCGCCAAAGCTTCAAAGGCCGCTTTCACCGGCTGCCCGATCTTCTGTAAATCAGTTGCTTTCTCCGTGGACATACGCGCCACTTTGTAGCCGCCCCCCAGATTAAGGGTGGTCACGGTGGAGAAGTGCCTCACCAAATCAAGGCTGAGATGGGATACCCGTTCCCAAACCGCGGGATCACTCCCGGAACCGATATGCGTATGGATACGAACAGGCTCAATCCGGTAACGACTTAGTATCGCTTCCACCTGGGGCTTCCATTCGTGCCAAATGCCGAAACTCGAATGGGGTCCCCCCACATTCGTCTTACCTGTCCCTCCCGATCCAAGACCCGGATTAAAACGCAGGCCACAGCGGCTCCCCGGGAAGGCCCGGCCAAAACGCTCCAGTTGGTTAAGCGAGCAGGCGTTGAACTTCACGCCCTTGCGACAAAGCTCCTCAAAGTTTTCCGGCAACTCCTGAGTGCTGAGAGAAATATGGTCTGCCGGAATCCCCGCCAGCATGGCGCGTTCCACCTCAAAGCCGGAAGAGGCGTCAATATGCAGCCCCAGGCTGCTGAATAAACGTAGAATAGCAGCATTGGGAGAGGCCTTCATGGCAAACCTGACCGTTAGCCCGAACGCATTCGGAAACGCCAGTGCCGCCTGCGCCTGTTGCCGCAGTGCCAATTCATCATAAACATAAGTCGGAGTGCCAAACTGCGCCGCCACAGCTTCAGCCTTCTCCCGGGTCAGAAAACGTAAGGATTCCATAAAATTAAAGGCAGCACCTTGACGAAGGTTTATAGAAAAATCAACCCACGGATGTGCCGCCTTTATCTGAAATGCCTTACCCTTGGCCCTTTGATCCCCTGTCCGATAATGGCGGCTTATGAGGGAACCGCTCCGGCCATACCTTCATGAAAGAAAACCGGTTCGTAACCATTCTCCGCGCAAAAACGAATGGCACTCTCACAGCGGTCAAACTGGTCTGCCTGATAGTTCGGATAGGACTTCCAGAAGTACTGCTCATGAGTGCTAAGGTCCATCACTTCGGCCGTATCCGGATTATTCATTAACGGACGCAATATCTCCTCCACCCGATCCGGTGGGGTCAGGTTGCAGACAATGTCACAACGTGAAAAGAGGAGCCCGCTGTCAAAATCCTTGATCAGGTCGTGACGACTGAGGAAGGCGGATCGTTCATTATCCATGCAGTGGTTAATGTCATAACCGCTTCCGGCCAGATCAGCGGAAATGCTTTCATCGTTTCCTGTATAGTTGCTGCCCGTATTGGGGACAAAGTAGCCGCTGAGAACGGTGGTACCCCGCTCGACGAGTACAGACCATGCTTTGGGGTTCACCATGCCCCAGTGCACCATGGTTGTCGGGCTGTAGGCCCGCTCACCGGCAAAGCGAATAATCTCTCCCGCAATCAGATCATAATCCGCCGCCAGCTTTTCCGGAGAAGCATTCTGGTAGGGCCGATCCGGAAACTCGGTATAGGCATGGAAAGCCAAGCTAAGCCAGTCAGCATTGTCATTGAATTCACCCCGCCAACAGTCAGGGGCCTGCTTTAAGGAGAAATCACCCTCTGTCGTCGTATAAAACATATTGAGAACGAATTTACTGCCATACCGCCGATTGAGTTCCCGCAGTCCCTTGAGGTAGAAATGGTCAAAAATCGATGTGGGCCGTTCCCGGCAAAGATCACGCAAAAAGAATATATTGTCATCAATCGCAAAACGATAACGCGGACGTGAATCGCGGATCCAGACCACCCGTACTTTCTGTTCAACCGGTGATGAAGGAGAACCAAGGCAAACCTTTATATCCGTCTCCACGTCAGTGAGCTTAACTGAAGCATGGAATTCTCCGTTGCTGATGGTCGCCTGAACGCCGTTGACGAAAACAAGCGTCTCACCGTTTGCCTCAATCCGGCCGCAAACTTTTATAATAAGGCCACCGTCTTCCAAGCGTCCGTTCCGGTGAGTCAGGACTTCTCCGTTAATGGGGGATATGATTTTGATCATAAGATTCCTGAGCTGATCAGACCTCTGCGGCGGCAAGGAGCGAGGCACTGACAACCGGATGCACGATTTCACCATGATACACATTCAGTCCGGGAGCCAGATCCTTGATTTGCTCACAGGCCTGTTCCACTCCAAGATTAGCCAGTTTTGCCACATACGGCATGGTGGCATTCGTCAAGGCCTGTGTTGCTGTCCGGGCATAGGCTCCCGGCATATTGGCCACACAATAGTGAATGATATCCTCCTC
>CAZCJJ010000179.1:0-5356 GCA_964499045.1 uncultured Opitutales bacterium
GGGTCTGTCGTCGGAGACGAGCATTTACAGGAGGACAAGTAACCGGAATATCTTATTCGGAGTAGCCGGTGATCCGGTTACTCCGGAGCCTTCGCGCTTGTCCCACGAAGAATGGGCTGTGTGGTAATCCTTGTGATGGGAGAGGGCACTTCGCGGTTGAGAAGAGCACGTGTTTTTTGCAGTATCACGTCCACAATGGCGGCGCGGGGCTGTTCCACGGTGGTGAGATCCAGATCTGAGGCAATTTCAGTATCGCCAAAACCAACCACCGATACCGCTTGAGGGCAGGCTATTTTCAGATCCTTTAGGCAGTGTAATACGCCGACTGCGACGGTATCATTGCCACAGAAAACGGCGGTGGGTGGGATTTTCGATTCTTTGAAGAGAATGCGGGTGGCCTCATAGCCCCACTCCCGGGTGTAATTACGTCGCTTGATCAGGCGTGGCTCAATGGGCATGCTCTGTGCAGTCAATGCGTTCAGGTAGCCTTGCAGCCTCAGATGCGAGGTCGGTTCTCCCAAGCCGCCAATATGGGCAATGTGCTGGTGTCCAAGCTGAATCAAGTGCTCCGTGACCCTCTGTGCTCCGGCCGTGTCATCTGTGGTAACTTGAGGAATGGGTACCCCTTCGAGCAGGGTGTCAAAAAAAACGACAGGACAACGCAGGTCCTGATAAAGGTGAGCCGACTGGATGTTCGGGGCTGCGACGACCGCAGCCATAGGCATAGTCTTGAAATAGTCCACCACACGGGCTTCTTTCATCTCGCTCTGATGTGTTACGTGCACCAGCGGATGCAGACCGAGCGGTTCCGTCTTACGCTCCAGGTCTGCCAGAATCTCATAGAAAAAAACCTCCTCATCGGGAAAAACAAATCCGAGCAAACCTGTCTTTGACAAAGACGAATGGGCTGGTCCGACAAAACTGCCCCGACTGGCTATGGTATGAATGCTTCCTTCGGACTCCAGCAGGTGCAAGGCCTTCCGTATCGTTAGGTGGTTGGCTCCCAACAACTCCGACCAGCGACGGGTTGAGGGGAGGCTGTCGCCCTCTTTTAATCGGTCCTTCCGGATGTGTTCACGGATTTTTTCCGCCAAACTGCGGAATTTGACTGGTTTTCCTCTGGACATAAGCATTCCTGCGAACCCGCTATCCTGAAATTTCACCGGATTATGCAAAAGTTAAATATATGGGTATAATAGATCGATTTACTGGTTTGCGGAAAGAGGGTCAACCAGTTATACAAAATTCCGATTAACCCGCTTACTCTGTGAGGCCTGCCTCCAGCCGTCGTGCACTGGTGGCGGGAAGGAGTAGGTGCAGTGCCCGGTCAATCCGTTGCCCCTGAACCTCCAGGTCCGGGGCTATTTCAAGCAGGGGGATGAGGACAAAATCACGCTCCAGCAAGCCGGGATGCGGAATTTGCAATCCAGGCTCCTGGATGACGCGCTCGCCGTAAAGCAGGATGTCGAGGTCGAGTGTGCGTGGCCCCCATCTGATCTTACGCACACGTTTGAGCTGTTTTTCAATCTCCTGGCAGCGGGTGAGCAGATCGCGGGGGGAGAGCCCGGTTTCAATCCGGATTGCGGAATTGTAATAGCTTTGCTGGCCCGGCGGCCCGATGGGCTTCGTTTCGTAAATCGAGGCAAGGGCGGACAGGCTGATATCCGGGCAAGCTTTGAGCTGACGAATCGCTTCCCGCAGGTTGTCGAGGCGGTCCCCGAGATTCGATCCCAGCGCGATGTAGCAGGTGGATTTCACCGTTGGCGACTGATCCGGACCCCAAAGTAATCGCAAATGCAGGGGACGGGGACGGAGGGTTTTTTCAGGGTGATGGTGACTTGATTTACCGCAGGGAAATGGCTGAGGATATTGTCCGCAATCCGTTCGGCACAGGTTTCGATCAGTTTGTACCGTTGTTGGGTAAAATGAGTTTCTACTGTTTGGTAGAGTTTTGTGTAGTCCACGGTTGCGCTGATCTCATCCGCCGCGTTCGCCGGGCGTGGAGCGAGTCGGACATCAATATCCAGCTCAAAGCGCTGGCCGTTCTCCTCTTCGCCCGGAAGCAGACCATGGTAGCCGTAGAAACGGAGTCCGTGCAAAAGGATCGTACGTTCGTCGTCCATGTTTCTTGTTGTGTTTGTCCGGGTTACTGACCCCCGGCGGAGATCCCCAATGCATCGATCAGCTGGGTCAGATAGGGGATCAGTTGCTTTTTCCGGCTGACGATGCCCGGCAGGTCATAGATCTGGCCCTTCTCGACCGGAGAGTAGGAGATTTTTTCAATGGCATCCTCATCGCCGCAGACAAGCAGGAGTGAGTTCTGGGTATTGATATCCGTAACCAGCAGGCAGGAAAAATCCAATCCTTCGGATTTGCGGTAATCGTTCAGAGCCTGTAACAGATCAGTGGACTTTTGCCAGAAGTGGTTAAAGCCAAGTTCTTCAACCTGCGAGACGGAGTATTTGAAGTCACCCTGATGGTACTGTTTGCAGTCGGTCGTGATGATATCGGCGGGGGAGGAGCCGAGGACCACCGAGCCGGATTTGAACACGAGATCAGCGATCTCTCCCGCCTTCACTCCTGCCACGTCCTCAAGCCAAGCCAGCAGGTCTGCATCTTTTGATGTCGTGGTTGGGCTTTGCAGGTTCAGGGTATCGGAAATAAGGCCGGACATCATGATGCCGGCAATGGAGGGAGGAGGTTTGATACTGCTGCTACGGTACATGTCGGCGATAATACTGCAGGTGGAGCCGATGATGTCGTTTCGGAAAAGAATCGGTTGCGAGGTGGGTGGGTTGCCCAGGCGATGATGGTCGATAATTTCCATGATCTGGACCTCGGAGGCGCCGTTGACTGCCTGCCCGAGTTCATTGTGGTCGACCAGAACAAGCCGGGTCTGGACGGGTTTGAGGAGGTCGGTTTTTGAGAAAAGACCCAGTAGTTTCCCTTCATCATCGGTCACGCAATAGATGGGTGCGTAGGTATTGGCCACTCTGCGTTTGACCTGGACCAGTTTTTCCTCGAGGCCGAAGGTGGGGACCTGGGTTTCGACCATGGGAGCGACCCGGGTGGCGGTCCGGATGATCCACGAAGTGGTGGCTGAGTCGTAGGGACTGATGATGAGTGAGACGCCCCTTTCCTTGGCCAGATCGACTACTTCCGGATCCACCTCCAGGCTGCCGGTGATGACGAGCAGGCGCGATTTCATCTGGATCGCCTTTTGCTGGATGTCGTAGCGGTCACCGACCACGATGATGCTCTGTTCCGGCGATGTTTTCTCGGTCACGGTGAATTTGCCGAAGGAACGGATATCCATGGCCCCTACGCGGACGTAGAGCTCCTCGGTTCGGTCCGGCTCCACGCTGTTGAGCACTTGGGCGTTGAGGGCCTCAATGATCTGGGTGACGCAGGTGTGGACATGGCGCATCTTCTTCGGCTCCCGGGGCTTCGGAATGAAGAATTCCCCGAGGTTGAAGATGGAGACCATACCCAGAATCCGATTTTCCGGGGAAACTACCGGCAGTGCGCGGACATCATATTGGTCGATCATCCCCAAAGCCTCGTAGCAAGTCGCGTCGGGGCCGATTTTGCGAATGTTACGTTTCATGATATCGGCCACCCGGGGGGTGACATCACCGACAAAGAGAGGCAGCGGGAGCTTGAAACGCTTGAGGATGGCGTCGATCCGGGCATTGGAGTTGCCGCAGCGGGCCGCAACGAAGCCCCTTTCCCCGATGGCGTCCTTGTAGGCGGCGTAGGCCATAGCCGAGCAAATGGCGTCAGCGTCCGGGTTCTTGTGGCCGATGATATAGGTGGTGGAACTCATGGATGAACAGGGAGGGCAATCAGTAAAAGCGGAGAAGATGGGGGAGCTTCCCGCCAGAGGCAAACCAACATTCGGGAAAAGTTTTTCCATTGATTATTTGAATCGGGTGTTAATGGTGTACATTTCTTTTTATGGCTGAACGTACCCCCTCTGAAGATGCCGCTTACAAGGCGGGAGATCATTATTACAGCATTCAGGATTTGATGCGCAATGCGGTGAGTGCTGAGCATCTTGCCTATGGCATGCCGCGTATTTCGGATTTTCACCTGAAAGTGGGGGCTCCCGTTTGCTTCCGTATGGATGAGCGCCTGCAAAGTATCGAAGGCGGGGTGGACCTGACTCCGGAGGTGATAGAGCGCCTTATTTTTTCTCTGCTCAATGAGCAGCAGATTCGCACAGTGAAAGAAGGGGGTACCCGGGATTTGGACTGTGGCTATGAGTTCAAGGAGGGGAAGGAAAGCTACAACTTCCGGCTGAATATATTTCGTGACCGTGATGGCCTGGCGGCGGTTATTCGCCTGCTCCCCCCTGAAGTTCCCGATCTCAGTGAAATCGGGTTTCCTTCCAAGGATGTGTGGATGGACATGGTCAACCTCAAACAGGGCTTGGTTCTCTTTACCGGGGTAACCAGTAGCGGTAAGTCCACCACCATCGCGAGCCTTCTGGAATTCATCAACCGGAACCGTGCGGTCCGGGTTATCACCCTTGAGGATCCGGTTGAGTACGTGTTTGAAAGTCGGGCGGCTCTGATTTCCCAGAGGGAGGTCGGCACCCATGTTTCATCTTTCTCCAAGGGGTTGGTCAGTGTACTCCGCGAAAACCCGGATGTTATCTTTGTTGGGGAAATGCGCGATACGGAAACCACCGCGCTGGCCCTGACTGCTGCCGAAACCGGTCACCTGGTTTTTTCCACCTTACATACCCGCGACGCGGTGGGTGCCCTGACCCGCATCATTGATATGTTTCCGCCGGAACGAACCAAGGAGCTGACCACACAGCTGTCTTTCAGTCTGGCCTATATCGCCAGTCAGAAACTGATCCCGAGAGCAAACGGAGACGGTCGTTGTGTGGCTATGGAGGTACTGAAAAATTCGGGGGGGGTACCGAATCTTATCCGCAGCGCAAAATGGCACCAGATCTACTCGGTCATGGAAACCAAAGGAGGGGAAGGGATGATTACGATGGAGCAATGTCTGATCAATATGGTCAAGCGCGGCCTGATCACTCCTGAGCAAGCTGTCCTTCATGCCAACCGTGAGGAAATAGAAGAGCGGCTGGAGGAGCTTTGATAGTCACAAATCTTCAATATTCAGCACGGAATCTTCAACTTTCAATGTGGGAAGGGCAGAACCCCATCATTTTATCCGCCCTCATTCATCCGCCATCCGCTATCCGATCTTCGCTATCCGCTATCCGAAAAGCCCCTACCGCCTACAGCCTAAAAGCGAAGCCTCGCTGAAGCTTCAGCCTACCCCCTAACCTGGAATATTCACGAAGCCCAGAAGTGATGAAGCGCAAGGCGCGCCCTGA
>CAZCJJ010000180.1:0-5251 GCA_964499045.1 uncultured Opitutales bacterium
CGTGGTCAGGCCCGAGAGCGAATGGATCAACGTGCCCATCCCCGAACTGGCCATCATTGACGAAGATCTCTTCGACCATGTCCAGCGGCAGATCGACAAGCGGTCGAGCATGCGCAAGAAGCGCATCGTCACCAACCGGGCCTTGTCCGAGCAGGAGAAGGCCTTGCGTGAAGCGGAGCGTCAGCGACGGTGGCGCGCGGCACAGACGAAGGACTACTCCAGCGCCGCCTTCATGTTCGGCGGCCTGCTGCACTGTGGACGGCACGACGCGGTCATGCACAGCGTCCGTGCGCGAGTCTGGAGCTGTCCTCACAAGGGCTGCGCCAACCGCAATCTGACCTTCGAGCAGATCATGCCGCTGGCCATGGCGGCGGCGGCGGAGATCGACGACACGCATCTTCTCGGCTACTTCCAGAGCGAGGCGGTTGTCCAGGCCAAGGAGGCGCACCACCAGGCCATCGCGTCGCTGACGCCGCGGGTCGAAGCTCTTCGCCGCGAAATTCGGCGGCTGCTTCAGGCCCTCGGCACGCGTGATCGGACGGCGGAGATTCGGGCCTTCCTCGACACCAAGGAAAAGGAGCTGCGCCGCGTTCGGCTGGACATCGAGAAGCACCAGCGAGCCATCAAGACCTTGTCCGAGCCGCCGCACATCAACGCGACCATCAAAACCTATCGTCGCTATCTGGCGGGCTTGAGTGACATTCCGCTCGACCGACGGCTTCACTCTCTACTGCGGCCCGTGTTCAGTCGCTTCGAGTTGATCGCCGTCTGGGACGACGACGAAGAGACCTGGCACCGCCAGACCCGAGCCGTCTTCAACTACAAGAAGCTGATGGCGCTGAAGCCCGTATAGGGCTTATCCGACGAGGTGGCGCCGCGCACGGCGGTCCGCGGCAAGCGCGACCTGGCGGGCCAACCGTTCGATCTCGGCCTCGGTGGCGCCGTCGAGAACGTCGGCGGTGGCCTCGAGAAGGCTCCGCGCCCTCCCGGACAACGCCCGCGCGACCTGGTCCAGGTCGGTGCCGCCGAGGCTCGCGGTGACACCGGCGGCCATCGAGGGCGGAAGATCTCCACGAAGCGCGGCGGCGAAGGTCCGGAGCGTGTCCTTGTCACGCTCCGGGACCCGCACCAGGACCTCGACGATCCCAACGGCGCGGTCCCTCGCCCGTTTGGCGGCCTGGCGCTCTCGGCTCGTCATACTCATGCGGTTCCTCACTGCACGGGCGGCGCGGACCAATCCTCGGCCCGCAGACCGGCGACGCGACGGAACTCTCCAAGATTGCCGGTGACGACGACAAGACCGCGGCTGCGCGCGTGCCCGGCGATCATCAGGTCATAAGGGCCTATCACCTGACCGCGACGCTCAAGGTCGGCACGGATATCGGCATAGTGGGCGGCGGCCTCGGCGTCGAACGACAGGACCTCCAGCCGCGCGGCGAACCCTTCGACCGCCCGGCGGTTCCGCGCGGGGTGGGCGGATTTCTCCGCACCGACCAGCAACTCGGCCAGGGTGACGGTCGAGACGCAGAGCGCCGCCGCCTCCGCGTTGAACCGCTCACGAACCCAGGCGGGCCGGTCGCGCAGGACCCGAATGCAGAGGTTGGTGTCCAACATGTAGCGCAACACCTCAGAACGCCTCCCGGTCCTGCAAGGCTGGCTGATCACGCTCGGGCAGGTCGATGCCCGGCGCGTCGAAGAAATCATCCCAAACCGCGTTGCTCGGCACGATGATGCGCCGCAGGCCGTCCTTGACGATGACGACCTCCTTCACGCTCTCGGGAAAGGCAACGTCCTTGGCCAAGCGAACGGCTTGGCTACGATTGCTGAGAAAGAGGTTGGTGCGAACGGTCATGGCTGACTCCTGAACTGCATGTATCGACGATACGCCGCACACAAGGATATGTCAATTGGATATACATCTAGGGCGCCCTGGAGCGGCACAACAGGGGAGCGTGACAAGTAACGCATCAACACGCCGTGACTAGGGACGGGCGCGGGCGCGGCGCTTGAATGTCACTTCGCCACCCTTTCTGAAGCGTCTACTGGATGTGGCTTCGTGGGTGCCACCACCCATTCATCCTTCTTTGGCGGATCAGTGACCGATAGGTCGACGATGTCCTGGACCGACGGCGTCCTCGTCGAGCACGAAGATCTCACGAACGCGGTCGCCGGTCGGAAGGCGTGCCAAGGCCTGTTCCATGACCGCGACATCCGGGTCCTGATACCATCGCCAGGGCGCGTCCGGATGGCGTCGTTGCGCCGCGCTGGCCCTTTGCGATTGACGCTCTTCGGCATCGGCTCTGAAGGCGGCCTGACAGCGTGACGCTTCGTCCAACACGACCTGGCGCGCGGTGTCCAAGAGATCGGCGAACGCCTGTGCGTCGATGGCCAGGATCTCGGTCTTCAGGCTATCCATGCCTCACCTCCATCTTTTGCCGGAGAAATAGCCCATGCTGCCGCCGTCGGAGCGCAGGCTGATCGGTGGGCGTTGTATTGCGCAATACAACGCTGCCGGTTGCCGTCTGAAAAGACCGCGCGACCATCGTCAGACCCGCCTCGCGACGTATTTCCACACCGGCCAGTCGACCATGCACTTGGCCTGTGCAGGACGCGTCTTGCAGAACGCCTCCCACTTTTGGGTGCGATTCCGGCCCTGCTGGCCAGCAAGGCTCGGCAAGCCCATGAAGCGGCTTCGCGGCCACAGCCACGAACGGCGCCAAGCTCCGGAGTAGAAGGGCTCAGGGGCCTTATCGAACGAACTGGCCCGCGCCATGGGGTGGGTCCGCGCTCCGCGCTCACCACGTCCGGGGAGGGGACGGGCATAGCCGAACCGATCTTCCTCGTCGTCGTCTAGGTCCTCGTCCTCAGGCTCCTCGGCCCAAGAGTCCTCGGCGTAGGGCACCAGTCCCATCGGCTCAAGAAGCCCGGCTTCCCAGGACCCCGGACGCCGGTATCCGTCAACGACGGCGGAAAGAACATAGTTGACCAGGTCCTCGACGCTTTCCTGACGGTTCGGCGCGCCGTGGCGTCGATGCTGATCGGCCAGGTGCCGCAGCTCATCCATCAGATCGGCGCAGATCTCGACGGTTTCGGTTTCACGGACTTCAGACATGGCAAGTTCTCCTGCGCTGACCACTCTTGAATAATACGCTACGTATTGTTTTTGGCAATAAAAAAATACGTGACGTACCATATCAGAGGCCGTAAGCTCTGACGCATGGTGGACGACAGATTGAAAACCTTGGGCTTGACGGCCATCGCCTTGGCTCGCCTGACTGGCCAAGACCCGAACACGGTTCGCCGCAAGCTGCGGGGCGACCAAGGCCTTGCGCTCGGCCCACGTGAGGCGGGCATTCTTGCTTGCCTGCGTCTCATGACCGCAGACCAGAGGGCTGCTCTGTGGGCGGAACTGGAGACGGTTCTGCTTGACCTTAGGCAACCTTCACCTCCGTCGTCACAGGACGACCGAGAGTCCGGCTAAGCGCGTCGGCCAGGTGCTGGCCGTAAAGGTTTTCGATGTGGTCCCGCCGGAATTTCGACCCGGCCTTGATGACGATGCGGCCCGCCGACCCAAGCCCGACATCGACGGCGCCGAGCCAAGCCTTGACGGGGCTAGCGCCAAAGCGGCGCGCGAGGTCTTTCAATGCGACAGGCCATGCTTTGACCAGCTCAGGGGCCGAAACCGTCCCGACCGACGACAGGTCGATCTCCACCGGGTCGCCTTCGCTCGCGACGGCGTCCAGGTCCTCACGCCAGAATCCTCCGACCAGCCAGCGTTCCGCCGTCTTCAGGAAACGGTCTTCGCGGCCTTGCATCCGGTCTCTGTATCGTTGGGCCGCCGCGACGATCTGCGGGGCACCACCAGCGGCACGGACTGCACGGTCGAAGGCCTTGCGGGTGGCGTCGGCCTTCAGGCCATCCGGTCTGGGGAACGCGGCTTGAAAATCGCGCCAGGCGAAGCGGTTCTCATCGAAGAGATCTTTCCACCCGTCGTCATCCATCGGCCTTCCGGCCTGTCGCCATCGGCTGGCGATGAACGACCAAGTACGGAACAGCGCCTTGAAGCTGCTGACGTGCGTGTGACCTTGGACGAGCAGGCGACCGAAGACGGTTTCGATCACCAGGTCGGCGAGGCCGGACGGCAAGCCGTCGGCGACGAAGGCCTCAGCCTCCGACACCAGTCGCTCGTGGTCCGGACGACAACCGTCGCCGAACATCATCCGATGCTGGGCCTCGAATAGGGCAACGAGCTGGGCGACACCGATACATCCATGATCAGGATCTTGATCGGTCTCCCCCTCCTTCAGATCTTCAGAATCCTTCAGATTCTTCAAAGAGTCGTCACTGGTGATGACATACCCTATTTTGCATGTCACCTGGGATGACATACCATTTCTTGTATGGTCATTCTCGATGACATACCCGTTCGGGTGGGGCAACCCCATGTCACTCCCCGTGACATACCCGGTCTGGTATGTCACCCCCAATGACATACCATCCGTCGTATGGTCATCCTCGGTGACATGGTTCACCGCCGAGACGATGGGCGGCGCTGTCCGGTGACGGGCGTGATCGTCCTCCAGGTCAGCGTCGAACTTGAGGCGGTATCGGTTGGCCCGCTTGCGGCCCGTCTCGGCGTCGATCTGCGGCTCGCGCTCGACGTAGCCCCAAGACGCCAAGTCGGAAAAGGCGTTGGTGATCGCCGTCCGGCCCTTTCCTCGGAAACGGGCTATCGCGGCCTGGCTGACCTCGAACCAGCCGTCGCGATGACGCGCGTCGAGATCGCCAAGCGTACACAGAAGCGCGAGGTGATGGTCCTTCACCCGCCTGTCGTAGAGTGCTCTGGTCGGAATGCTGAGGACCCGGCCTGACGGGTCGAAGACTGGTCGCGCGTCATTGGACGACGCGACCAAGGCAAGTGCTGGTGCAGGCATGGCCATATCGGATGGACGGCATCCGAACCGCATTTTGCATTTGACAAAGCGGTCCCCTGGCCTAGAATTACCGGGCAACCCATGCTCGGGCACTCTAAGCCTGACAAAGCCCCGTCGCGCCACACGACGGGGTTTTTTGCGTTCTGGGGGGGGGTTATCCGTCCGTAATCCGCCTCCCTTTTAGAGGCGTGCCACCGGAAATTTTTCTTGCACCCTCGGACTCTTTGGGAGTAGTACCAAAGAGACCGAGGGGTAAAGAAAGTGGTTGCGGGGAGAGGATTTGAACCTCTGACCTTCAGGTTATGAGCCTGACGAGC
>CAZCJJ010000181.1:0-1793 GCA_964499045.1 uncultured Opitutales bacterium
CTCAATGCCTTTTATTGGGACAATGAGGCCAATAACACCCTTTGGAATACCGGGCTTAACTGGGATCAGGATTCAGTCCCGACATCCCACAGCCATGTTTACATGACTGACCGCTTCCCCGGGACCAAGACCGCTCAGACCGTTGATGTCAATCAGGCGACCACCCTCAACTCCATTACCTTTAATGGTGCAACCGCCTACAGCCTTATCGGGGCTCATAGCATCACGATGGACACCGAAGGCAGCGGAGCCAGCTACATCAACGTGCTCGCCAGCCCCCATGGCAATGCCAACCACAGCATCGGTGTGGATGTCAGCCTGAACAACGACCTCAATGTACAAAATCTGGTTTCCAAAACCTTAACCATGGGCGGGGCCATTGCGACGAATGGAAATAACCTGAATTTTGGAACGGCCAGCGGCGGTACGATTCAGGTGGACGGGATGATCAACGGCTCCGGCGATATCACCTCCAGCGGTCACGGGACTACGGTTCTGGCCGGAAACAATACCTATACCGGAACAACCAATGTCCAAAGCGGTATTCTCCAAATTGAGCATACCAATGCCCTTGGCAGCACGGGAACGGGGACCACGGTTCAGTCAGGCGGCACCCTCGCCCTCGCCGGAGGAAACTCGTTTGCTGCGGAATCTCTGAGCCTCAGCGGTCATGGTAGCAGCGGCCAGGGAGCCCTCTTTAATCAACAGGGAAGCAACACTTGGAACGGCTCCACCACCCTCGTCTCCGACGCCTCCATCGGCGCCGCCAGCGGAAGCGCGCTGACCGTGGCCGGCAATATCAGTGGCGGAACCGAAGGACACAATTTAAGCCTGCGCCCGCAGGATAACGCCACCATCACGGTATCCGGGGTCATCTCCGACACATGGTGGTCGGGAACCGAGCTCACTCACGACGGACAGGGGACCACCATCCTGACCGCCAATAACACCTACACCGGCGCAACGACCGTCAACAGCGGCGTTTTACAGGCCAACGTGAACAGTGCTTTAGGCGAAGACTGGGCAGCTCAGGTGACAGTCAACTCCGGCGGCACGCTGGCCCTTGGGGGTGCCGGTTTCAACTATACCAATAAGGACCTTGTACTCAACGGTTACGGAGCCGATGGCTATGCTGCCCTCTGGAATGTCGAAAACAACCATGGGTGGAATACAGCCATCACCTTGGGCTCCAATGCAAGCATCGGGTCCGCCTCCGGCATCCTTACCCTTCACAATGGCATCACGGGCAACGGCCACGACCTGCGTATTGTCGGTGATGGTGTGGTTGCCCTAAGCAGCGGAGGGAATGTAAACACCGTAGGAAGCATCTTCATTGACTCCGGGACCTTTCGCACAGGGAACTCAGGTCAAACCAGTAGCAACAGCGCACTGACTGTCGCCTCCGGTGCCACCTTTGACATGCAGGCGGGCAGCAGTGCTATCGGATCATTGGCAGGAGGGGGCCAGGTTCTCTTAAGCACCAGTAACAGTAGCCGCCACCTCACCCTCGGTGGCAATAACACCGACACCACTTTTTCCGGAGCCGTATCCGGCATTTCCGGCATTACGAAAACAGGTACCGGTACTACCACCTTCTCCGGCAACAACACCTTCACCGGCCGTCTGCAAATTGACAACGGGGCCATCGCCCTCGGGGCCAATAATGTTTTTGCCAACAACATGGGCTTGACCCTGAACGGCGGTACCTTTGTGACCAATGGCTACAGTGATGTTCTGGGGCAACTCAACCGTGTCGGTGCATCCTTCATGGATTTCTCCAGCACGCCCGGGAG
>CAZCJJ010000181.1:1893-5145 GCA_964499045.1 uncultured Opitutales bacterium
AACCGGGGACAGCCCTGGGTTAACAATACGGCCCCTCCCAACACCACACCCGGCACTCAAGTCTACTTTGGCGAAGACGCTCCCGGCCCGACACAGGATGTTCTAATCCCACAGCAAACCGGTAGCGACCGGACCGTAGGCATCATGGTAGTTGGCAGCGATGGTGGGCCTGACTACAGTTTCCGCTCCGGTGGCAATAATGGCGACCGCAATCTCATCTTCGATAATGGCACTGGCAATACCGCTTTCCTGACTATTGTGGGAGACGGACAACACGTCATCGGTTCGGACTCAGGTGCCCGCGTCAATATCCGTCTCGATGCCGATACCCGCATCTCCAATAATTCCACTGGCAACATCGGACTGACCATCGGTCAATCCAACCACATTTTCGACACCAACGGGAATACAGCCACTTTCACAGGATCCGGAACTACCCTCGTCAATAGCGTAATTCAGGGAACCGGCGGCATCACCATTGACAACACCGGGGTCGTTCGCCTGGCCAATGCCAATACCCACAGTGGAGGCACTATTCTGCAAAAGGGAACCCTGCAGATTGCAAACGATCAGGCCCTCGGCACCGGCACCTTCAATATCAACGGCGGCAATATTCAGGCCCATGGTGCGGCAAGGTCGATAGCGAACACTTACAACATCAACAACGGTTACACCGTTTCCGGCTCAAATAATATGACCTTCTCCGGAACGGGTACAGTTGGAGCCGGTACTCACACGATCAACGTCGCTGGTGTCACCCACACCCTATCCGGCCCCCTTGGCGGATCAGGTGGCTTGATCATGGACGGAACCGGAACCCTCGCCTTTACCGGTGACAACAAGACTTTTTCCGGCGGGCTCACCGTTAACGGCGGAACGGTCAATGCCACCCGCGGCGGAAACATCACACTGGGGGCCACCGATGCAACTAATAACATCGCCGGTTCAGGTAACATCACAGCCAACTCCGGGGGCACCTTCAATCTGACCCAGACGGCCAACAACTCCATCACCCTGCGCGGCGGCTCCACTCTGGCCAACAACGGGGGCACCATCAACATCACCAGCACCGGCAACAATGAGGCCCGCGACTTCTTCATCGGCACCGGAGCCTCGGATGCCGGCCACCTGGTCAGCACCGGCGGTACCACCAACATCAACGTGGGCGACGATGTCCGTGTACGGGCCAACTCCTCCATCACGGTTTCCGGAGGCACTGTTAACCTCACCCCCGCCGATGCCTTTTACACAGAAGGCACAGCTGGCAATGCCGCCAATATCAATGTCAGCGGTTCAGGCTCCCTCAACATCGATATCACCGGAGCCCGCAGTGACAACAACCAGATCACCATCGGTCAGCACGACAACCTCACCGTCACCGGCCCAAATGCCAACGCCACTTTTACCGGCCAGAATAATTCCTCCATCAACCTGAATGGCAAAATCAGCCTGTCCAACGAAGGCACCCTGACCGTTGAAAACGGCAACACCAGTCTGGGGGCCTCCGCTACCCTCAATGGAGGGACTGCTGCGAACAAAGGTACGCTCGTCCTCAATGACAGCAACCTCACCCTCAGCAATGCCACCTCCATCGCCAATGCCCCCAATATCACCTTCAACCTCTCGGATGGGCAGAACAGAAGCCTCAATGGGGCCGCGGCGGAAACCAGCATCGAAAACCTGGGGACACTGACAGTCAACGGGGCCGATGATGCCGTACTCACTTTGGGCACCAACATCAACAATGTTCAGGCCCAGAAAATAGCCATCAACGGCGGCACTCTGATGCTCAGTTCGAATGATCAGATTGAAAACAACACGGCGATGGAGCTGGCCGGTGGCACCTGGAACACCGCCGGATACAGTGAGGTGCTCGGCACCTTGACCCTCAGTGCCAATTCTTATCTGGACCTTGGTTCCGGCAGCAGTGTGATCAATTTTGCTGACAGTTCTTCGCAAAGCTGGAGCTCCGATGATGTTATGATCATCCAAAACTGGTCAGGCAGTCAGAGTGGCGGCGGCACCGATCAGGTTGTCTTTGGTAACAACAAGCAGTCACTGAGCTCTGACCAGCTTGGTAAAATCTATTTCTACAACCCGGCCGGGCTTGCCCCCGGTTATTATGCAGCCATGATGCTGGAAAACGGGGAAATCGTTCCGATCCCCGAGCCCTCCACATGGCTGGCGGGCGGTGCCCTGCTGGGTCTTCTCCTGTGGTTCGAAAGAAAACGCCTGACCCAATGGTTCAAGCGCTGGAAAAAATAACCGGGCTCTTGGTGCAGACTCCGGACTACTGACACGCTAAAAACGGGAGGATCACGCCAAATTCCTTTCGTTATCGTCTACGGTTACGACAACCGCCTCTCTGACAACGATGCGAAGACGCGGGCAAGATGCCCGCGCTCCTTTCGGCACACCGTGATAGTCTCCCGTAGATTCAGCCCTCCAACCCTGCCGACAGGGCTTCCTGAATGAATTCGAGTGGTTCTACCCCGAAGGAAATCCTAACCAACTCCGGATTGAGTCCATGCTGTTGCAGATATTCCCGACCCTTTGGATCTGTCACCAAATCGTAGTGAGCCATATAGAGGAAGGGACACATCATCGTAAAGACCGTACCAAAACTGGGTCCTTTCACCACCTGTGCCCGGTCATAAAAAGCAGCGAGATCCCCTTTCAGCTCTATCGTAACAATCCCGCCGCAACTGCCCTCGCTTCTGGCAATTTTACGATAATGGGGACCGGAGCGTTCATCCAAAGCCCAATGCACTTTCTTGACCGCCGGATGCTGCTCCAGCCAAGTGGCCAGTGCCTTGGTATTCGTGTTGATCCGCTCCACCACCATGGCCATGTCCTGGATCTCGTGTGCCAGACGCAGCAAATCACGGGGATAAGGCGGCTCGTAAAATGATGCCAGCAGCGACTCCAGTTCCTGCTTGAAAGGCGAATTCGCATTCAAAGCCAACAATCCGATCATCACATCTCCGGCGGATGCTGCGTACTTGGTCAAGCTAGCCACAAGGATATCCGCATAGGGAAGGACATCCACGTTGGCTATTCCCGATACACTGGGATCGAATATCCGGACCGCGCCGCAGGACGCCGCCTGCTGGCTCAGCCACTCCACATCCGGTGTTTGCACCAGTGGATTAGTCGGCAGTTCGGTTACCACCGCCGCCAGCCGGTGCCCTTCCTCATGGAAAAAAGCTTCCAAGCGGGGGCGATCAAAGACATCGAGAAAGGTCACCACCT
>CAZCJJ010000182.1:0-5096 GCA_964499045.1 uncultured Opitutales bacterium
TCCTCAATGCCAGTCAAACCCTCGGCAGCGGCGCTTTGGTGGCGGAGGGCGTGCTGGACCGGGAACGACCAGTCCGGTGCGTAGGGGATAAGGATATACTCTTGCTGTAGAAAGCCCACATTTCTGGTTGTGGTGTCAACCACCAGAGAACTTGCCTTCGCAAACCAGACACCAAGAAACTGACAACATAATACGGCTTCTGTTTCCTCGCACTTGCTAGTTGTATCCGCGAAACCTTTTCGGTAAGATCAATGTCATGAATAAAGTCATAATCCCCATCCTCTTATTGCTGGTAGCGCCTTTACTGAACGGAATGGTTGGGCAATCCTTTCAGGATATTGTTGACCAGCATGGCGAGCCTGATGAGTTTAACAGGGAGGATCGTTTGGCACGCTGGGAGAAGCATGGTGAAGGCTATTCTATCATTATCATCTTCGAGCGGGACGGGACATCGGGTGTTGAGATTTATACATCCATGATTGAACCTATTGCCGACCAATCGATATTCAGTGTCAGAGAGCTGGTTGAAAAATTTAGCAGTCAAATACCTAGACTTGAATATAGGCGTTTGCGATTGGGCGAGACTGCGGATATTGGCGGTGAACAATACACTGCGACATCTGATACGGAAGTGCGAATATCTCCCATCACAAAGCTTGGCAGGATTGGTGTTGTGACGAGGAGAGAAGGATATGCTTCTGGCGCTCAAATGACAATTTTTCGAGAGGGCTCCGTACGAAACTTTAATCGGCAAATCGAGAGAAACCAAAGATCAAATAGGTAGAGCATATGCACGTTCCCCCGATGAATCAGGTTTAGTTTCTATCTAAACAAGCAGCTTAATCACCCCTGAATCCCGACCTTCAGTTTATTGCGGGAGAGGATGTCGAGAATCACGGCCTCACCCTCGGCGGTTTCAAGGAAGCGGCGCATGTCGTTGCGCGTTCCGGTGACGGCTATGTTGATTGAAGAAGGGCGATTGGAAACCGGAGAATGGCCCGATCCGGAACTGACCAGCCCGCCTTCTGAGAATCCGGGAACGCCCCGCTCCATCCAATCAGCATTCTTCATTCTGAAATCTTCATTCCCCTCCGCAGGACGCTGCACCCGAAGCTGCCCGACCAGGTGATTGAAGTAATCGGGTCCCTGCCGCGAGACGACATCGGCGGGAATGACGAACTCGCCCCGGTGGACGATACCGGCGGGTTCATACTTGCCGCCTGCTCCCGTGTAGCCACCGGCAGCAAAGCCACCAAAGGCCGCCATGACGGCAGTCAGGACAGCGGCACCGATCAGGGCTGCAGCGCCGAAGGAGCCAATGGAGGCCAGGAGCGCGGTGGGCTGCATGGCGGTCTGCTTGACCGCCTCCTGGGCGACGGTGCTGGAGGTTTCGGCTTGTTTGATGGACTCGCCCGTAATGAACATCCTCATGCGGGCGCTGATCCACTCTGCGGCCATATCGGAGAAGGACCGGGCCATGGAGCCGCGGACGGTGGCCGAGACATTCAGGAGCGCGTCCTCCCAGGTGCGGGTCTTCATGAGGAGCCCTTCGATGCTGCCGGAGATGCCGGAGCGCAGGGACCCATCAATGGAATCGAACGCCTGAGTGGCAACCGTCGCAGTGTGCTCCAGCTCGCTGTTTAAGTCCCTGACGTTCTGCAGGGCTTCGAGGCTGCCGCTCGCTGCCTCCCGGCTGGCGATTCGTTCCTCGATCAGCGCATTGAGTTTTTCTGTGGCCGAGAGATTAAGCTCCGTCTCTTCGGTCTGCAGGCCAAGGATGCGGCGGCTTTCCTCAAGGTTCGTGTTGAGCTGGTTCTTAATAAATCCGCTGACCGCCTCCATGCCTTCACGCTGCTCATCCAGAAGGTCGTTAAAGGACCTCGCCGGGGCGATGTCCCGGTCCGACCACTGCACGCGACCGAAACTGCGCTGAGCGATTTGAGCGCCATCGGTGAAAGGCAGGGCCGCCGTGATCGCGTTCACCCGTTCAATCACCCGGTTAAGCAGCGCCTCAAATCCGGCAGTGATGGAGTTCAGGACCTTTTCAAAAGCGCTTCCGAGTGCATTGCCAAGGCCGGTGAAGATCACCCGGACCTCTTCACCGATTTTACGAAAGGAGGCGGAGATCCAGACAACGGGGGTCTCCAATACCGAAACAAGGGTTTCGGCCACCTTGGTCCCGAAAGTCATGACGGCATTCAGAAGAACGGCCCACCCCTGGCCGTCTTCACCCAACCAGGCAAAAAGGTCGTTTACCATATTCCGGGCCGCCGCCATGCCCTGCTCGAATCCGGCCTCGATGGACAGTCCGATAAACTCCGCGAGCGTGCCATCGCGGAAGGCATCGATGGCGAGTCCCACGTAGGCACCGATCCTCTGGCCAAAGCCGGTCAGGTCAATCCGGTTGAGCGCTTCAAGAGGTTCAAGGAGTTCATGGGCCAGCATATCGCCGATTCCGGCAAAGATCTGTCTGCTTTTATTGGGCATGCGCCCCAGAAGAGTATCGATCCTTTCAAAGCCCACGGCATTGCGCTCCAGTACCTCCGGCATCTTGCCCAGGGAAACGCGGGCATCATCAATGGCCCCGCCACTTCGAAACAGGGGTAGAAGTTCCGCGCCGCTTTTACTGAAGATGGCCATGGCCAGAGCCGACCGCGCTGCCGGGTCTTCGATGGAGGCAATCCGCTCGGCCAGAAGCTCAAACTGCGCCTCCGGGGAGAGACGGCGCAGCTCATCAAGGTTTACGCCCAGACGCTGAAAGGCCTGCACGCTTTCACCGACGCCCCGCCCCGCATCATCGATACGGCGTTGCATGTCGCTGATAGACTTGCCGAGTCGCTGGCTCCCGACACCGTTGTCCTTGAACGCTTGCTGGAGGGTCTGCAGGGAGGAGACCGCAATCCCTGTTTGCTGGTGCAGGTGCTCAAGATCCGCGCCCAGAGACAGGATATCGCGGGAGCCGCGAATCACCGACCGGACAGAGAGGTAGGCAGCGGCGAAACCGGCCACCGATTTGATCAGTTTCCCAAACCCGGCGCTTGCCTGCTCCAAGCCCTGCAGTCTGGAGCGAATGTCGATGAGTACACTGACGCGGCTGTCCATTCAACCGCTGCACGCGTGTCAACGGAGGGTGGCGCCCCATGCGGACCTCTGGGTAAACTTCAAATACGGAAACTAAGTGCCCAGCCTGATTATTCGGTCACTGATCCTTCGGAACCACCGTGCTACGGACCCGTATGGCCGGTGGTGTGGGGGCGGGGGGTTCAATCCCCCTCGCTACCCGATTAGCCATTGTTTACGATTGATTCCTGCTTCGATGAAATAGTCTTCACGAGATTAATCGCCACAAGGCAGAGAGGTATGCCAATAATGCTCGAAAATATGGATATACCCGTTGATGCCTGCAAGTCTTCGATAGTGTTCGCATTCATTGACGTCCGAAAAACGATCTGCCCGAGAAAACCCGAGATAAGCCACAGCGCCCACCACCAACCAAGAAGGGCACTTCCTGACTGCAACTTCCAATTGCTTGGATTGTGGCTGACCTGCCAGATTTCTTTCATGGATTGGTAAGGGCGCACAAGATTCAGAAACGGTATGAAATAGTATCCGATTGACCAGCCCGGAGTGAATTTCATGCCTTCAGCACCAAAACCCCGGCAATTCATGTTAGCGCGATATATCCACTTGAGGAATGCGATGCCTGTGACGATGAAAACACCGAGATAGCCCAAACCAATGAGCCCCTGCCGAGAATCATTCGCTGCTGCTTCGGCTTCGGTAAATGCGCCGTCAAGCAAGGACATCTGACCGATGTCACTCAAGATTGAGACGATCTCAAACCCCAAGCTTACCCAAAGCATTACGACAAGGAACGAGGTAAGAGAGCGAGGGTCTTTCGCGAAGGAATACGCTGACGCAGCAACCACAGGCGGAGGTGCGCTTCCAGAGGCTTCTAGTCTGAAGTATTCAGAAAGTGGGCGCCATTCGCTCATTCCCTCCTTCCAATATTGTGTTCCTTCTTGCAGAAGTCCCTGCTCCCACATGGTGCGTAGCTGGGACTTCTCATGTTGGGACTGGCTACCCGAAGGAGAAGTGACGTGGATTGTGCTCATATTGTTTTCCTTGGCGAACGTCAAGCTGAGGCGCGCGCGGTAGCGCGTTGCCTCCAGCGCCTTGTTCGGCTTTCCATTTTTACGCACAGCACTCCCGATCAAGCTGGATAGGGGGGCATGGAATACTTCCAAAACTACAGAACACACAACAATCTCCTTCCTTCGGTTTCAGCTTTACGCCGCACTTCGGGCAATCCCAGAAAAACTGACAAGCATTAGTCGGCATTACTTCTGTTTGCTGGTGACCACATTCGGGACAGGTGATAGTGGATTCCAATGAAGGCGTCTTACATGATTTCATTTTCTTTTTTTCGTGAGTGTTCCAAAATCCTGAGATGACCAGCAATCCAAACCCGCTGTAGATCATTGGCTCGGAAAAGCGAAGATAGTAGTGAATAAAACAAAGTGCCGCTCCTATGACGGAAAGAATTAGAGGTAGCGGTCTGCGATGGACTCGATACATCATCGCTGAGCCAGCGACTGCCAGTAGGACGAAAAACTGCACGGCGTATTGAAGCTGCGGGGCGAATTGCTCGGCAGCTCCGAGACCAAGCGTCGTGGCAATAACCCCAAGCAGGGGGAAACAGCACGGAGCCAAGGCTGCGGCGAAGACGGCTCCAAATGATCCGACTTTGTCGATGTGGTCTTTAAACTTCATGATTATTAGAGCCTCTCGCTGGGTGATTTATTTCTTTGCCGAACGTCAGAGATCAGCCACGGAGGGGACTGGCGCGGAGCGTGCGTCAGCACGATCCGTGACAGTCCCCGGAGTTGGCTGCATCGCCTTGTTCGGCTCCGTCTTCTTTGCATCGGCAAGGATGAGGAGTCCTCCTTTTATCACAATCCAAGTGATAATGCCACCCACAATAAGATCAGGCCAACGTGAGCCGGTCAGATAGATCAAGATACTAGCAATGATCACTCCCGTATTCGCTATCACATCATTCTTGGAGAAAATATAGCTGGCTCTCATATGCACTT
>CAZCJJ010000183.1:0-5062 GCA_964499045.1 uncultured Opitutales bacterium
AGCTGGAAGGCCTCGAAGGGGTCCGTAAACGTCCTGACATGTATATCGGGGACACCAATGAACGCGGGCTTCACCACTGCGTTTTTGAGATTGTTGACAACTCAATCGACGAAGCCCTCGCCGGCTACGCGAAATTCATTTCCGTTTCCATTCACCTGGACGGCTCCTGCTCCATTGAGGACGACGGCCGCGGGATTCCGGTTGATCCTCACCCCAAATACAAGATGCCAGCCTTGGAGCTGGTGCTGACAAACCTGCACGCCGGAGGCAAATTCGGCAAGGGGGCCTATCAGGTTTCCGGAGGCCTCCACGGGGTCGGAGCGAAGTGCGTCAATGCTGTTTCGGAGCAATTTGAAGCCGAAGTCCGCCGCGAGGGCAAGATCCACCACATGATGTTCGCCCGCGGGAAAACCACCCAACCCATGAAGGTGATCGGAGACACCAAAAAGACCGGGACGAAAATCACGTTCCTCCCGGACCCGGAAATCTTCCTCACCACCCGCGAATTCAAATGGGAAATCCTCGCCAAACGCCTCCGCGAACTGGCCTTCCTCAACCCGGGCATTCAGATCAATCTCAGTGACGAGCGCGACAATAAGAGCGAATCTTTCAAATTTGAAAACGGGATCGAAGAGTACGTCCAGTACCTGAACCGGAGCAAAGTTGCCATGCATCCCAAGCCCGTAACCTTCAGTGGCTCCGCTCCGGCTTCGGAAGGCTCCGATCTGATGATCCATGTCGATGTCTCTTTCCAATACAACGACAGCTACAACGACCAAATCTACGCCTACGCCAACAGTATCTATAATATTGAAGGGGGTACCCACCTCTCCGGCTTCCGGACCGCCCTGACCCGATCAATCAACAATTACGCCAAAAACAACAACCTCATCAAGGACAAGGACCCTTCCATCTCGGGTGAAGATGTCCGCGAGGGGCTGACTGCCGTTATCTCGGTCAAGGTGCCGGAACCCCGCTTCGAGGGACAGACCAAGACCAAGCTTTCCAACGGTGAAGTGGACGGTATCGTCCAGAAGATTGTCGGCGACAACCTCAAGTACCAGTTTGAAACGACGCCCTCGCTCGCCAAACGTATCATCGACAAATGCCTCAATGCCGCGCGAGCCCGCGAGGCCGCCCGCAAGGCAAGGGAAACTGTTCGCAAGAGCGCGATGAGCGGCGGTGGACTGCCCGGCAAGCTGGCCGACTGCAGTGAAAAAGATCCTTCCGTCTGTGAACTCTATATCGTCGAGGGTGACTCCGCCGGTGGTTCCGCCAAGCAAGGGCGCGACCGCCGTTTCCAAGCCATCCTTCCGATCCGCGGAAAATTGCTGAATGTTGAAAAAGCCCGACTCGACAAGGTGCTCAACAACAACGAGATCCGCACGCTTATCACCGCTATCGGGACCGGTATCGGCGACCACGAGGGCGATGGCGCATTCGATGCCTCCAAGACCCGCTACCACAAGATCATCATCATGACCGATGCCGATGTGGACGGCTCCCACATCAGGACCCTGCTCCTGACTTTCATTTTCCGCCAGATGCGCGGGCTGATTGAAAACGGTTATGTTTACATCGCCCAGCCCCCCCTCTACCGGATCAAACGGAAACGGCGCGAACAGTACATCGATAACGATGCCGAACTGAACCGCATCCTCCTTGAATTAGGAGCTGAGGATGTACTACTGACCCGCTTGCGTGACAACCATGAGTTCAACCCGGCGAAAATCGAACGCATCGTCGAAGCCCTTTCCCGGCTTGAAACACTGACCCGCTCCGTCACCCGCTACGGCTGCCAGCCCTACGAGTACCTTGATCAGCACGACCCGGCGACCCACCAGTTGCCCAAGTTCGTCGCCCGTATCCGTACCGGCAATCAGGAGGAATTCCGCTTCCTCAAGGACGACGAGGAACGGACCCGTTTCTATGTGGAAATGGAAATCAGCGAAGATATGTACGCCGGTATGAGTGTGCGGGAAACCGAACACAACGGCCAGACCGTCCAGCAACGTATCTCCGTCAACGAAATCTTCGAGGCCAGCCAAATGAGCAAGATCCTGCAGGAACTCGCCCGCATCGGCCTCGACATCCAACAGTTCACCCCGTCAGAGGAACCGCGCTACACCCTGACCGAAAACCGGGGCCAAAAAAATGAAATCCAAATCCCTCTATACAGCATTTTGGAGATCATCGCCAAGATCCGCGAAAGCGGTCGTCGCGGCCTGACCATCCAACGGTACAAGGGGCTCGGGGAAATGAATCCCGGCCAGTTGTTCGAAACAACCATGGATCCGGAAAAACGTCGCCTGCTTAAAGTGGACATCGCCGATGCGGCCAAGGCGGATGAAGTATTTTCGGTTCTGATGGGGGAGGATGTCCCCTCCCGCCGGGCCTTCATAGAAGACAACGCCCTCAACACCAGCTACCTCGACGTCTGAGGCTAGGCAACGTTGCCAACGATAACACATTCACTTTGATTTTATACACATGTACACCGAGAAAGAACGTCTGGAACCCCGTTCCATCACAGAAATCATGGAAACCGCGTACATCGATTACTCGATGTCCGTCATCATTTCACGTGCACTGCCCGATGCCCGCGATGGTTTCAAACCCGTTCAGCGCCGCATCCTCTACGCCATGCTCCGGGAGGGACTTCTCCACAATCGCTCCTTTGACAAGTGTGCGGGTGTCGTCGGTGAAGTACTCAAAAACTACCACCCCCACGGCGACTCCTCCGTTTATGATACCCTCGTCCGGATGGCGCAAAACTGGGTCATGCGCTACCCCCTGGTGGAACCGCAGGGCAACTTCGGCTCCATCGACGGTGACCCGCCCGCCGCCTATCGTTACACCGAGTGCCGCCTGACCGGCCTCGCCGAGGAACTGCTCAAGGACATCGACTCCGATACCGTTGACTTTGCTCCCAATTACAAGGAAAGCACCACCGAGCCAACCGTACTCCCCTGTGCCCTTCCCAGCCTGCTGATGAACGGCTCCACCGGGATTGCTGTCGGCATGACCACCAACATTCCCCCGCACAACCTGGGAGAATTGATTGATGCCGTCTGCGCCATCATCGAACGCCCCAACATCACCGTCGATGAACTGATCGATATCATCCCCGGCCCCGACTTCCCCACCGGTGGCACCATCGCCGGGCGCGAGGGTATCCTCAGTTACATGCGCACCGGACGTGGTATCGTCCGTATCAAGGGTACCGCCCACACCGAGGAAATCAAAAACGGCAAGGAACAGATTGTCATCACCGAGATCCCCTACAACGTCAACCGTGCCACCCTCGTAACACGCATCGCGGAACTCATCAGCGAAAAGATCATTGACGAGGTATCCGACCTCCGTGACGAATCCGATCATAACACCCGTATCGTCATTGAACTAAAAAGGGGTGACTCCCCCAGGGTCGTCATCAACAAACTTTTTAAACACACGGCCTTCGAATCCTCCTTCGGCGTCATCATGCTGGCTCTCGACAAACGTCGCCCCAAGCAGATGAACATCAAGGAAATGCTCGAATGCTACATCGAGCACCGCCGGGAGGTCATCTATCGTCGAACACAGTATTTGCTGCGCAAAGCCGAAGACCGGGCCCATATTCTCGAAGGCTATAAGATTGCCCTCAGCAACCTCGACGACTTCGTCAAAATTATCCGCTCTTCCCAAAACCGCGAAGAGGCCCGTCTACGCTTGATGGATAAATATCCTCTCAGCGAGCGTCAGGCCAACGCCATCCTCGATCTTCGCCTGTACCAGCTGACCGGACTCGAACGCGACAAGATCGAAGAAGAATACCGCGAACTGATGGGTCTGATTGAGCATTATCGCGCCATCATCGAAAACGAACACATGCTGCTCGGAGTCATCAAAGAAGAAATCCTCGAACTGAAGGGCAAGTACACTTCAGAGCGCCGAACCAAACTGGTTCCAGCCGAGGGTGAATTCCGCATGGAGGATGTCATCGCCAATGAGGGCTGCATCATCACCGTCAGCCACAACGGCTTCATCAAGCGCACCAGTGTCAGTTCCTACCGCTCACAACGACGCGGCGGCAAGGGAGTCATTGGCACCGGCCAGCATGACGAGGACTTTGTCGAACACCTCTTCACCGCCTCAACCCATGACTACATCATGTTCTTCATGAATAACGGGCGGGTTTACGTGGAGAAGGTTTACGAGATCCCTGAAGGTTCCCGCATTTCCAAGGGTCGCTCGCTGGCCAACGTTCTGGAAATGCAGAAAGACGAAAAAATCGCCGCCATGATCTGCGTGAAGGAATTCACCGATCAGCAACATCTGGTCATGTGTACCCGGAACGGTATCGTCAAGAAAACCACCCTGTCGGATTACCAGAACTTCCGCCGGGGCGGTATCATCGGAATCAATATCGACGAGGGCGACACCTTGATTGCCGTCAAACTGACCGAAGGTCATGACGAACTGGTTCTGATCACTTACACGGGAATGAGCATCCGCTTCTCCGAGGATGAACTGCGTCCCATGGGCCGCGCCACCCGTGGAGTCAAGGGGATCAAACTGCGCAAGAACGACTACGTCAAAACAATGGAAGTCGTCGACGGGCAGGCCACTCTCCTCATCGCCGGTGAAAAGGGCCAGGGTAAACGGACCGCCTACGACCAGTACCGTGTTCAGTCACGCGGTGGCATGGGCGTCATTGCAATCAAAACCTCCGGCGTCGCCGGAGCTCTCAGCGTCCACGAGGATGATGAAATCATGATGTTCACCAATGGCGGCCAAGCTGTACGTTCTCCGGTCAAAGATATCCGTGTCATCGGCCGCACCACCCAAGGTGTCCGGCTGATCAACCTGGCCGAAGGCGATAAACTCGTTGGCATCTGCAAGGTCGTTCAAACCGAGGATGCCGCCATTGATGATCCCGCCTTCGAAGGAACCACAACCGAAGACGAATAATGGGATACAACAGAGGGCGGGTTGAAAACCCCGCCCTCAACTTTGAGTTTGGTCTCTAGCCTGGAATATTCACGAAGCCCAGAAGTGATGAAGCGCAAGGCGCAACCCG
>CAZCJJ010000184.1:0-5020 GCA_964499045.1 uncultured Opitutales bacterium
TCTGTCTTCTGCTAAAACCTTCAAGGCATTGTTTTTCAATAGAATATAACCTTCGCCAACAAGCCGGTGAGATATGCGGGGTAGCTTGGGTGGTACTTGGTTAACCTGGGTTGTCGAGGTTTTTCGAACGAAAGCTTCTCGCTATGAACGTCGTATATCGACCTTCCTCACGTAGCATCGGTCGTGAGACCGATGACTTCTCTTCCATCATCAACCACGTAGTATCGTTCGTGAGCAACGATGATCATCGGAAAAATCATCAGCCTCACGGTTAGTGTTCCGGTGCATCATCGATCACCGGGGCCGGGCTGAGTCCTTCCGGTTCGCGGACCGAATCGACCATGGCCTGAATTTCCGTGCGGGGAGCGGGGAAGAGGGGTGTCAGGGCCAGAGTGACAGCGAAGTTCACCACCATGCCGATCGTTCCTACCCCCTGCGGGTTGATTCCGATCTCATTCAGCCCGAAGGTCCAAGGCTCCATATTGAAAAAGACAACCCCTACAATGTAGAAGGCCGTAATGCCAATCCCGGAAAGCATGCCGCAAACGGCCGGGACCGTCCCCACCCGTTTGGTAAAGATCCCGAGAACAATCACCGGAAAGAAACTCGCGGCAGCCAGGCCGAAGGCAAACGCCACCACCTGACTGACAAAACCGGGAGGGTATATGCCAAATATACCCGCCACCACCACCGCCAGACCAATGGTGGTTCGCCCGACGAGGAGGCGTTGTTTTTCAGAGGCCTTGGGATTCAGAATACGGTAATATAAATCATGGGCCACACTTGAAGAGATCACAAGGAGCAGACCACTGGCAGTGGAAAGGGCGGCCGCCAGCCCCCCGGCTGCGACAAATGCAATGATCCAACTCGCAAGGCCCGCCATCTCCGGCGTCGCCAAAACAATGATATCCGGATCCGGTCCGCTGAGCCCGCGCGACCGCATGAAAATACGTGCATCCTCCCCGCGTTCACCCCCGGAATCAATCCACTGCTGATGACGACGGCTCAAGGACGCCAGCTCCGCCGTAGTCAGGCTCCCTCCCCTGAATATTTCGTTATCCTCACCGGCAGAGTAACGGATCACCCCGTCACCATCATCCAACCAGAGGATGAGTCCTGTTTTTTCCCAGCTCTCATACCAGGAGGGTAATTGTTCCTCCGTCGCGCCATTGAGCGTCTGCAGCATATACAAACGGGCAAACCCGGCAATGGACGGCGCAGTCAGGTATAGCATGGCAATGAAGAGAAGGGCCCAGAAACCGCTCCAGCGGGCCGCACTCGGGCTTTTTACCGTATAGAAACGGACAATCACATGCGGGAGGCCGGCCGTTCCCGCCATCAGGGCCAAGGCGACACAAAACACATTCACCTTGTCCCAGCCGCCGACAAAAGTCCCGGTATAACTGCTGAACCCAAGGTCTTGCTGAATCATATCCAGCTTGGAAAGCAGGTACGCAGCCTCTCCCAGCAGGGGGGCTCCCAGGCCGGATTGCGGAACAAAGTGCCCGGTCAATTTGATCGAAATCGCAATCGCCGGAACAAGGAATGCGGTGATCAGCACCCAGTACTGGGCAACTTGTGTCCAGGTAATCCCTTTCATTCCGCCCAAGGTTGCGTATATGAAAACAATCACCATCCCGATGACCACCCCGACATTGACATCAACTTCGAGAAAGCGACTGAACACCACACCCACACCACGCATCTGCCCGGCAACGTAGGTAAAACTGATAAACAGGGCGCAGGCAATGGCCACAAGGCGCGCCACTTTCGAATCATAGCGGTCCCCCACAAAATCAGGTACGGTATAATGTCCGAACTTCCTCAGATACGGGGCCAACAGCAGCGCAAGTAAAACAAATCCACCCGTCCACCCCATCAGATAAACCCCACCCGCATAGCCCATCGTCGAAACCAAGCCTGCCATGGATATAAACGAAGCGGCACTCATCCAGTCGGCCGCAGTCGCCATTCCGTTTGCCGCCGCAGGAACCCCACGGCCGGCAACGTAGAAGCCCTTCGTGTCGCGCACACGGCTCAGCCAGGCAATGGTGAGATAAAGGCAGAATGTCAGGCCAACAAAAAGGTAGGTCCAGGCAAGTACACTCATGAGTTCTCCCCTTTCTCTACACTCAACGCGTACAACTCCTCCCGGTGACGCTTATCCAGACGGTTCATCGCCAGCGCATAGATCAGAATCAGGACGACAAAAACCAGAATACTCCCCTGTTGGGCGAACCAGAAGCCCAGCGGGTAACCGGTCCCGGGAAGGTAATAGCCATTCAGCCAGTCGGCCCAAAGGATCCCGCACCCCAGGCCAGCAAAAGCCCAGACCAAAAGCAGTATGAACATCAGGGTTAAATTCGATCGCCAGTAACGCTTGAGTGACGCACGCGCTTCAGCGGATTCCAGCACTTCAGGGGGTAAGGGGGATGCCATAGAAAACAGCCAAGCTAATTCAATCCATTAGCAGGGCAAGTTTTTTGTCACCCAATAGCATACCTGCCAAGGATTGATGCAGGGGATTAATCGAGGAGGGTTAATCGAGGACATCCATCTTTTGTACATGAATCTGTGGGTGTCCCAAATTGAGCGCCAAATTGAGCGAGTGATAATGAAGTTTCTTGACAATGGTATATATCTCTGGTAGCTATCATTCCATGGACACTGCAAAACTATTTCAATCCGGACGCAGTCAGGCAGTTCGTCTTCCCAAAGCCTACCGTTTTACCGGCGGGCATGTATTTGTTAAACGGGTTGGTTCGGCTGTTTTGCTGATGCCCGAAGCGCATTCATGGGATTTGATGTTCGAGGCCTGTGATGAGTTCTCCAAGGAATTCATGAAGGACCGCAACCAACCGAAGCATCAGGAACGCCCCGGCTTTGACTCATGAAATACCTCCTGGATACAAATATCTGCATTTTTATAATCAATCACAAGCCCATGACAGTTTGGCGCAGGATGCAGGATATTGCTCCAGGGGATATCGGCATTTCTTCGATCACGGTTTCCGAACTGCTGTATGGCGTTGCCAAAAGTGTGCAGACCGGACGAAACCAGGCAGCCCTTGAGAAGTTCCTGATGCCTCTGGATATCTTGCCATACAACGAAGATGCAGCCAGACATTATGGTCTGACTCGGGCTCACCTTGAATCCCAGGGAACACCTATCGGACCGATGGATTTGATGATCGCCGCCCATGCCTTGTCACTGAACCTGACCATCGTAACCAACAATGTCCGCGAATTTACCAGAGTCCCCGGACTAAAGGTTGAGGACTGGACTCAGGAATAATAGACATACCTCCCCCAAATGGCACTCGGTTTAGGCGGGTGCCTAAATTGATCGTTTTGCTACGCCATTTCCGCTTGCGACTTCGCCACGGCTACGACGCACAGGTTCGCTCCGTCGATATCGATTTGGATTTCGATTTCGACGGACAAGTTAGAGGGGGTGCATCCCGTCCATCGGGCCACGCAGAGACAATTGCCACTTCTTCTGCTATCCCCGGGAAACTATGCGGACCTTACAACAACCGCCAACTCACACACCTGTAACCTCAAAAAACTTCTACGCCCCCCTGTGTCTCGAATATCCATGAACGATAATTCCCGCGATTGATCAAGCGATACATCGCCCCTGAATACTCAATCCGGATTTTACGCGCCATTGTTCATATACCTACAGAAACATACTAATTGATCAATAGAAATACATGGAAAATTGACCCTTTTCTCGGGTCTTACAGCTCAGAAAGGTCTTTGGTCAGATCGGCCACCGAAACGACCTCGATATCCTTTTGCAATGGGTAACGGTCTTGGCCCGCATAGACCACCTTGCGATGTTGAGGGTTCAGGTCTTGGCAGGCTTCATGGAAACCGCGATCCAACTTAGGAGTCAGGCTTCGTTTAACCTCTATCGCCCATAGCCCCTGACCGGGCACATCCAGCAGTAGATCGATTTCCGCTCCCGCCGAAGTGCGGTAAAAGGAAGCTACGGTGCGCTCCGGCGCAGAATGAATCAGCGTTTCCGTGACCATGCCCTCCCAACTCATGCCCGCTACCGGATGCCCGAGCAGGTCTTCATGGCTATCGATGCCCAGCAGGGCATGGACAAGGCCGGAATCCCGGACAAAGACTTTGGGAGACTTGACGAGCCGCTTGCCCGTATTGGCGTGCCAAGGCTCCAGACGGCGAACCAGCAGCAAATCAACCAGTAAATCAAGATAGCGGTTCACCGTGCGGGCATCGACAGCCAGCCCTCGCGCCAGAATGGCAGTGTTGAGCAAAGTGCCCTGATTGTGGGCAAGCATCGTCCAGAAACGTCGCAAGGTTTCGGCGGGCAACCGGGGGCCGAGGGCGGGAATATCCCGCTCCAAATACGTGCGGATGAAGTTTTCGCGCCAGACAAGGCTCTGCGCATCGTTCGCGGCAAGAAAGCTATCAGGGAATCCGCCGCGTAGCCAGAGCGCTTCAGTCTGATCAGCTCCGATTTCCAAAGCATCCAAAGGCGCAAGTTCGGTGTAGGCAATGCGCCCGGCCAGACTTTCACCGGATTGTTTGAGCAAATCAATGGAAGCCGATCCCAGTAACAGGAACTGGCCAGCCTTACGGCCTTTACGGCGGCCTTGGTCAATAATACCGCGCAACTCCTGGAACAGTTCAGGAATCCGCTGGACTTCATCCAGTATCACCAGTTTGTCCTGATGCCCGGAAAGGTAGAGAGCCGGGTCATGCAATTTTGCCCGGTCAGCTTCCGCTTCCAGATCCAAGTAAATACTGGGCACTTCCGATCCCAGTGCTTCCGCTAAAGTAGTCTTGCCGACTTGACGTGGGCCAAGAATGGCCACCGCCGGAAATTGTTCCAGTCGCTCCCTCACTTTACCGAGCAATCGCCTTTTCAACATCCTTGCAAAACAAGCATAATAGTGTTGTTTTTACAAGCTTAATTATCGTGAAAAAAAGGGGAAAGGGGTCAAACGCACAGGATAAAGATTATTCATGCATGGATGAGGTTACT
>CAZCJJ010000185.1:0-4957 GCA_964499045.1 uncultured Opitutales bacterium
GCCATTTGCGGGAGTGACAGCGGGTTCGGCGGGTTGGAAAACCCGCCCTCCGTTCAGGTGCGCCAGCATCTGCTTGCCAGATGGGCGGGAGGTGCTATGGTGGCCGGAAATTCCTGAAGCGGGCAGCGCCAGGAGATGAACCCAAATACTGCTGTTTTTCGGATTAATTGTTACCATGATGATCATTTGGCTAAGAGTATGGCGGCGGCTTTGGAGAGCCTTGGCAGGGTTGGCCCTTGTCACGGCGGGTCTGTCCGGTGCCTACCAGCCTGCGGCGGTGCCTTTGGATGAGTATGACCCGATGGGGGAGTGGCCTGTCTGGCGATGGGAGGTACTGGCGGGGGATGATGCTCTCAGGGCGGGACTGCCTTCGCTGGCGGAGGGCCTTTTCCGGAATGTGCTCCGGCAGGAATCTTTGTCGGCGGAGTCGCGGCAATGGATCTACCCGAGACTGGTTACGGCCCTGATCAGTCAACGCAAGATGCAGGAGGCCAGGGCGGTGCTGGACAGCCTGCCTGCGGAGGGAGCCGGTTATTTCCTGCGCCGGGCGCTGGTCAGTTTCAGTGCTCTGGACTGGGAAGGTGTGGAACGCAATTTGGAGGAAGTGACTTTGAATCGTCTGGGGTCGGGAGATCGTCCCTGGTATTATTTGTTGCAGGGCTTGAGGGCCGAGCGGGCAGGGGATCGCCAGGATGCGGACCGGTGGTTTTCGCTCGCAGTGGAGGAGAGTGCATCTTCGGCGCAGAGGGCGCAGTTTGAAGCTTTGATCCTGCGCGGACAGATCATATCGGGTGAGGTGAATGAGGCCCTGGTGGAAAGGCTGGAGCAGCGGCTTTCGCTCAGTCAGGGGACCCGGGTGGGTTTCCAGTTGGCCCGCCAACTGGCTGTGGTGCAGGACCAGCTTGGGCAAAAGGAACAGGCGATTGCCACGCTCCAGGAGCAACTGAAGGCAGTCTCCCCGGATGAGCGGCACGAGCAGGACCAGATCCGTTTGTATTTGGGTTTGATTGCCGGAACCGATTCTGCCCGCGGGCAGGAGGCCCTGCGGGCGATTTTGCGCGGAAGGGGAGACCGTGATGTTCAGTCTCTGGCGCTGTACCTTCTGGCCGGAGGGGGGCGTGTGGCGGAGAATCCGACTGAATTCAGGCAGTTTCTGGACCAGTTGATGACGGAGTATCCGGATCACCGCCTCCGGGATGAATTGCTTTTTCTGCGGGCCCGGATGGCCTTGGCCGCAGGGATGGATGACCGGGCGGCGGAAGATATCAACCGTGTTTTGGAGGAGTATCCCGGCTCCGAGCTTCGCGGCCAGGCGATGCGGCTGCGTGCTTACCTGGCCTGGAATGCCAATCCGCCGCGTTACCGCACGGCAGCGGATTACCTGAACCAGTTGCGGGTGACGCTGCCTCCGGGTCCGGAGCGCTCCATGCTGGGGCGATTGGTCGGGGATTGCTATTTCCTGAACGGAGACTACGAAGCGGCGGCGGATGTCTATGGGGTTGTATTGCGGGAGGAGGAATTGGAGAGTGAAAGCGGAGCTATCCTCTTTCAACTGGTGCTGTCCTATCTGCGGGCGGGGCGCTACGACGAGGCGATTCGCCAACTCGACCGTGCTGTTTTATTGGGAAAAACGGACACGCTGAACCGCTGGCGTGCCGAGTGGAGCCTGGTTGAGGCCCTGCGGGAAGCCGGGAGAATGACAGATGCCTATGAGCGTCTGGAGTTTATCCTGCATTCACCGGAAGTGGCGGAATTGCCGCTGGCTCTGCGGGTCAGGCTGCAGTGGCTGGAGGCCCAGTTGGCCTATGAAATGGGGCAACTGGTCCGGGTGGTTGGCTTGTGTGAGTCACTGGAGCAAAAAGTGTCGGACACTCCGGAGGGAACGTTCCCGGCGGAAGTGAAAAATGAAATCCTGGCCTACACGTTGCTGATGAAAGGCAAAGCCCTCCTGGCTCTGGGCGAGGAAGAGCAGAGCCTAGCAGCCTGTCGGGCTTAGGTCCTCCGAAATTTTAATGACTTTGTTTGGGCGTGAAGATTGGCGGTTACCGATGGTGTTAAAACAGGCTGCTGACCCGACTTTGCTCTGGCAAAGTCGGAATATATTGTGGAGTCTTATTTTATGTCATCAAGATTTGTGAACATAGACAGGGATACGCCGATGTTGCTGCCGCCGGACATGAGGGATTGGTTGCCGGAGAATCATCTTGTGCACTTTATTTTAGAGGTGGTGGAGTCGATGGACACCGGGCAGTTCAGGGTGAACACGCGAGGGACGGGAAGCCGTCAATATCCCCCGTCGATGATGTTGGCCCTGTTGGTGTATTGTTACGCCACGGGGCGTTTCGGATCGCGTGGGATAGAGCGTGCCAGTTGGGAAGACGTGGCAGTGCGCTATCTATGCGCCGGGGAGCATCCCGACCATGACACCATTTGCACCTTCCGTCGTGTGAATCGGGAGGCCTTCGAGCGCTTTTTTGTGCATGTGCTGGAGGTGGCCACCCGCACTGGAGTGCTCAAGAAGGTGGGTACGGTGAGTGTGGACGGGACAAAGATCCAGGCCAATGCGAGCAAACATTCTGCCATGAGCCACGGACGGGCCGTGGAGCTATTGGAGCAACTGGAGAACGAGGTTGCGGTTTTGACTCAAAAAGCCGAGGAAGCCGATTCGTGTTCGGATAGGCCGTGTGAGACGAGCCTGCCCGAAGAGATCGCGCGTCGCCACAAGCGTATGGCCCGGATCCGTGAAGCGGTTTCGCAGATAGAATCCAGGCATGAGGAAAAGAGGCGCAAGGAACTGGAGCGGCGGGGCGATCAAGACAAGGGAGCGGGCGAGCGCAAGCCCTGCCCGGTACAGGAGAAGGTCGATCCGAAGGCCCAATACAACTTCACCGATCCGGAGAGCCGGATCATGAAGACCAAGGATGGCTTCGGACAATGCTACAATGCCCAGGCGGCTGTGGAGGTCGAAAGTATGCTGGTTGTGGCCAACGCTCTGAGCAACCGCCCCAACGACAAGGGTCAACTGGTCCCGATGGTCGAAAAGGTCCGTTCCAACGGGTTCGAACCGCAGGAGGCGCTGGCAGATACCGGATACTATTCTGAGTCTGAGGTGGAGGCTTTGGAGAAAAGCGGGGTGGAGGCCTTTGTTGCGGTGGGGCGGCACCCCCACGGAAGGACCTTGGCCTTGATCCTCGGGGAGGAAGGGCAACCGGAAGCTCCGGTCGGAGAAGAAACAGCCAAACAACGCATGAAAAGAAAGCTTTCCGGCAAAGAGGGTCGAAGCCGTTACGCCCTGCGCAAACAAACGGTGGAGCCGGTATTTGGAATCATTAAGGGGGTGATGCGATTCCGCCAGTTCCTGATGCGGGGCATCGGGAAAGCCGCCTGCGAATGGAATCTGGTGTGCTGCTCTTACAATCTCAAACGCCTTTTTGCTCTCCTGTCCCCAGGGGAAGCGGCAGCTTGGACAAACCGCAAGGCCCAACCCTGCTGAAAGGTATCCGGAGCCCTGTTTTCCCGGAAAAAAGACTCTTTTTCAAGCGGTTTGCCGCCTCGGCGGCAAATCGCTTGTCAGCAGCCCGTCAAGACAACGAAACAAACCCTGTAACGACCCGGAGCTTTCTGAAACGGTGTGGGTTCCGATTGCCTAAGGCCGACGGGCTGCTAGCACTTTTTCAGAGTCTGCGCGAGCAGTACGTGGATAACGAAGCGGCGGTGCTTTCCCTGCTGGAAGAAGCCCGTTATTTTGTTGGCAAGTTCAATCTGGCTCTGGCCCAGCAACGCTTGATTGAGTTGGCGGACACCTATCCGCAGAGTCCCCAGGCGGGAATCGCACTCTACGAAGCGGCGGTGATCGCGGATAAACGGGCTTCAGAAGCGACCCGCAAGCAGGCATTGGAAATCCTTTCCGAACGTCTGATCGGGAAAAGGCCCGGCGACCCGCTCATCTTTTACGCCCGTTTGTTGCAAGGAGAAATCCTTCGCAACCTCAACGAGTTCGCGGCCGCCCAACAGCTCTATGAAAACATCCTGCGGGAGTTTCCGGATCATCGGGAAATACATCTGGTGGAACTGGCCCGTTCCCGGAGTCTGCTTGGCCAATCCATCCGCGACCCGGCCCGCCTGCGCAATGCGGCGGCGGGTATGGAGCGGCTCTTTGACTTGCCGGACCTCCCGGTGGATGTGCGGGTGGAGGCAGGTTATTCATGGGCGGTGATACTCAAGCAACTGGATGAACCCCGCCGCTCGCGGGAAGTGCTCTGGCTGGTTATCTCGCGCTTTCTGCGGGACCCTCAGTCCTCAGCGCAACTTGGAAGCAATGGCCGTTACTGGATGGCCCGTACTGTTTTCGAGTTGGGCAATATGCTGGATGGTGAAGGGAAAACTTCGGATGCCCGCGAAGTTTACCAGTTGATACTGAGCTATGAGTTGCCCGGCAGGAATCTGGCCTTATCGAGGTTTGATTGAACCGGGATGGGGGCGAAAAATCAGAATAAAATCAATGCAGGTGAGTCGGACTAAAACAGACGTATGAATTTTCTGGAATTATCTTTATTGGAAAAAGGAGGGCCGCTGATGTGGCCCCTCCTGATTGTCAGTGTATTGGGGTTCGTTTTCTTTGTGGAACGGACTCTTTTCCTGCACAAGGGGCAGATCAGGTCCACGGCGTTTCTGGACGGAATAAAAAATCTGGTCCGGAAACGACGCCTGCTGGAGGCACTGACAGTTTGTGAGGAGACACCTGGTCCGGTGCCGGTGGTGGTGAAGGCTGCTCTGCTTAACCATGACAAGCCGGAGGCGGGAATGCGCGCGGCGGTTCAGGAGGCTGCGATCGTGGAGGTGCCGGTTCTGGAAAGACGGGTCGGTACGGTGGCGGCGATTGCCAAGATTTCCCCCTTGCTCGTAAGCACTCAACTTGGACATCTGTTTAGCGTGGCATTATTGTGCTAAACTTTGG
>CAZCJJ010000186.1:0-4940 GCA_964499045.1 uncultured Opitutales bacterium
AGCTTCCATAGCAGAGCGGGACAACCAGTCTGGCTTTCCCTCATTGAAGATGCGACGAAGCTGGTCTTCGGTCATCACGACCAGTTCTTCGCCAGAACGCATCCAATAAGCTCCCTCCAGAGCGTAGGCGGTGCCTTTGGGACGGGATGGTATATGGAAAATTAGGACACGTTTGCCCTCAGCATCGAATGTTTCCACCTCCACCCGAAAGCCTAAAAGCTTGAGTATTCTCTGGGCGATCTTGTCAGTATTTGGAAAAGCTTTCGTGCCGACGATCTGACGGGGAACCTTATCCGTAACCCCAAGGATGAATTGCCCCCCTCCTTCATTCGCCAAAGCCGCACAGTATTTTAGGAGCTTGGTCTCATCATACTGGTTCTCGGCCTTTTTGAATTCCAGAGTGTAGCTTTCACGAGGCGCTAGTAACCACTGGTCGAACTGTTCGGGGCTCGTCTTCAATCTTTACCTCCCCAAATAAGTAACCCGTCAATTTGGGCTTCTGCGAGAGGCCTGACGGGTATTGTTGACTGGCAAAGTGGCGAAACCATTTGGAGGAGCAAGCTTTGATTTAATAAAAAAAACGTGTGAACTCAAAAATCGAGGCGCCAGAGCGAAACGATCTGCCGGGCCAGCCAATTTTGCCGGGCCACAACTTTATCGCCATTCCATTCCGCGTAATCTTCAGCAATTTTTCGCGTTATTTGGAAAACGGATTTTTCATAGACGGGTTTCTTTATTGCGTAGGCCTTATTTCCAAGATCCCGGTTTTCCGAAGCGGTCATCAGGGTCATGTTCCCCAGTCGGTAGATGAAATTCTCTTCCGAATTTTCATCGTAGTCTTCCCATTCGTTGCCTGGATGTTCGGGCAGAATGTGCTCCACATTATATTTATCGCTCTCCAGATCATAGTCCTGCCCGGAAAGATGTTTTTCCACTTCGAAAAGGATTTTTCGGACAATGCGCCGATTACGGCTGTTCGTAGTGACCAGAGCTTTCTTTTCGACAGCGGCTTTGAAGACGCTGTCATCTGGATAGAGCGACGAAAGCGCCTGCCTGACAGCTTCTCCGGTCTGCATTTGCCCCTCCGAAAGCTTTACTGCAATCTGACTGTAGACGCGCTCCTGCTCATTGGTTTGCAGATTGCAGATCACATTGTAACGGAAGGACAGGATATCGATGGCACACAGAACCTTGGTGAACTCGGCCCGATGGGTCTCACCCCATTGCCGGTAGGCAGCCAGTAAGAGCGGGTAGTGCTGACGGACGTTGTAGAGCTTGAGATTGGACAGGCGCTCCCGTTCCCCAGTGTTCCAGAGGTCATCGTTCGGGTCGCGTATGGCGGCATAAATGCGGGCGCAGTCGACCAGTTGTCGGATCAAACCAAAAGCATGGTCACGGTCACGGACTCTTGCACGAATGACCTTGAAGAGTTCCGTCTTGCGTACGATGCGGTTGCAACTGTTCCAGTAGACTCGCAAAAATTCGGGAAAGGCTTCATTGCCGAGGAGCCCAACAACTTCTTCCCAGCGGTCTTCCAACGTCTTCAACTCGTTTTCATGGGCGTCTTCCTTGTGGACGATCGAAAAAAGATAGTTTTTCAAGAGGTCTGTCGAAGAAAGGCGCACGCCACGTGCATTCAAGGTTTCAAAGACTTTAAACGCATTCAGTTCGTCGGATACCGTGATCACCGTGAAGAAAAGTCGATCCACCAGATTGTCCAAAAATCGGGCCAGTTCTTCTCCATCGTTATTTGCTCTTCGCTTCAATCGCTCGCTAAACCAGTTAAAGGCCTTGCGGAGTCCATGCTCCGAACTATTCAACCCCCTCTGTGGAAGCGGTTCGAGCGGCACGAGGTAATTCTGGTAAAAACGGTTGTTGTGGCGGTTCAGCTTCAGCTTGGAACTCGCAACCAAAGTAACAGGATCGAGATAACCGATGTAACTGTTGCGAAACTGTTCCTGCCTGCGCACATTCTTTTCAGCGTCAATTCCGGCAATCTTCATGTCTCGGAATACAGCGAGTGCGGCCAGAATAAGAACGCTCAGAGTCGTCATCCTTTGTTGACCATCGATGATCTGGAATTTTTTCTGGTCGCTGGTTTGCAAAACGAGGTAGCCCATGTAGTGCGCATCCTCACCGTCGGGCTCATACATAGCCTCAATGTCCATCCAAAGATCTTCCCATTCATCAGCCGACCAGGAGTAATCGCGCTGAAACATAGGTACCTCGTAGTTCAAGCCATTCCCGAGAAGCTGGCGAAAAGTCTGATTCGTTGTATTAAAATTGATAGATCCCATAATTGTTTTGGCTCCTTAAACCGTTCTAAATTGCACCTCAGCCTCCTCCATTGTTTGCACGGCGTTGGTTTTAAGTTGATCGTTTTCGTGGAATGCGGCGTCAAGGCAGATGCATAGACTGGGCCTGAGGGCGGCGATGGCCTTGTCGGCCTTGGTCAGAACTTCGTTTCCATCATCCTCCCCCCACTCATCAATGAGATCCTCAAGCCCTTCAAAGTCATCTTCCAAGCCCCGTTCCTCCATCAGCTCCTCCTCCGCTGACTCACTTTCTTTGAGGCGGCGATTCAATTTGCGGGCCAGCGAATCCAATGCCCCCGCAATCGCATAGGTCGAAGATGCGAGCAGTTTTCGCATGACCAATGTCATCAGCGAGCGCTGGCTTGCAGGCAGCGCCTGCAAATCATCCCGGCGCAGGTATTCGGAAACCTCGTCGTACAGGCTTTGTTCCGCGTCGCCGGGATAAAAATCCTGCGTGATGCAACGCCGTTCGGTGTAGGGAACATACTCCAGCACCTCTTTGCGCAATGTCCGGTGGCAAACTGGTTTCAGGCGGCCACGGAGTTCCTGAAACTGCTCCTCGGTGGTGATACGGGAATAGTTACCCCGGAAACTTTTGGCGTCTCCAAAGTGGTATTCATCTATGAAGCTGACCAGGCCGTAGAGCTCCATAAGCGAATTTTGCAGGGGTGTCGCTGTGAGTAGGACTTTAGGCGCGGTCTGCAACGCGATTTTGAGGTTGTTGGCGATACGGTTGGAGTTTTTGTAAACGTTCCGGAGCTTGTGTGCCTCGTCAATGACGACCAAATCCCACTTCACAGCCATCAGGGTCTCATACTGGCGGCTGGCAAAATGGTAGGAACAAATAACGATATCATCATGCACGAAGGGATTACGGATGCCCCGGGCCTCGGCTTCTTTGAATGATTTTGCCTCCAAAATAATCGAGGGTAGATAAAACTTTTCCCAGAGTTCCTGATTCCACTGTTTGCGGAGATTGGCGGGGACAATGACAAGAATACGGCGTTTGCGCTCGGCCCACTTCTGGGAAATAACAAGCCCTGCCTCAATGGTCTTTCCGAGACCCACCTCATCGGCCAGAATGACCCCTCTGGATAAGGGAGAGCGAAAGGCAAAAAGAGCGGCCTCAATCTGATGGGGAGTCAGCTCAATTTTCGCATCCCGCATAGTACCCGCAAGCCGCTCCATCCTGTCGCTGCCACCGCGCTTGAGAAGCAGGTGGGCCAGGTACTTGGCATGGTAGTGGGTCGTTTGAGGTATTGCGGTCATGCGACTAGGGGCAAATCTGCGTGATTCCAGGACGAGAAAATCAGCAGAAGCCATCCAGTGCAAGCCCACTCATCATGATTTTTACCATTTTTCAGGTAAGCAGGATTTGTGAAATCCTCATCCCAACCTTGGCATTTTATTGGGATTTGTCCGTTACCGTTCATCCTTGTTCATAGAGGTTCAGGGCTGGCGAGCGCAGCTACGGGGGCGAGGTTTTTTGATTCCCTGCTATTTCGGTTTCGACTCCGCAGTGGATTTCAATGAGAACAAACCGCAACATGATTAAACCAGACAGCCGTATCTATGTGGCGGGACACCGGGGAATGGTCGGCTCCGCCGTCGTTCGGGCTCTGCAAAACCAGGGCCACCACCAACTGATTCTGCGGACCCGCGGGGAGCTTGACCTTTGCGATCAATCCGCTGTGCGCTCTTTTTTCCAGCAGGAAAAACCGGAATATGTCGTAGTCGCCGCCGCCCGGGTGGGAGGCATTCACGCCAACAATACCTTCCCGGCAGAATTCATCCATGAAAACCTCGCCAGTGCCCACAACACCATCCACGAGGCATGGACCAGTGGAGCCAAACGGCTGCTTTTCCTCGGCAGTTCCTGTATCTACCCCCGGCAGGCCCCCCAGCCAATGAAGGAGGAACATCTGCTGACCGGCCCTCTTGAGCCGACCAATGAGGCCTATGCCATCGCCAAAATCGCCGGGCTTAAACTTTGTCAGTACTACCGGAAACAGTATGGCGTGCTCTTTCACTCCGCCATGCCGACGAATCTTTACGGACCGGGAGACAATTATCATCCCGAAAACTCCCACGTCATGCCAGCCATGATCCGGCGCTTTCACGAGGCCAAGGAACAGGGAACCCCTTCCGTCACCCTCTGGGGCAGCGGCTCCCCACGCCGCGAATTTCTCCATGTTGATGACCTCGCGGAGGCCCTTCTGCGCATTCTGCAAACCGGCAATCCTCCCGACTGGATCAATGTCGGGTCCGGTACCGATGTCACCATCCGCGAACTGGCGGAAACCGTGGCCCGGGTTGTCGGCTATCAGGGCGCGATGGAATGGGACCGTTCCCGCCCCGACGGTACACCGCGCAAGCTGATGGACTCAGAGAAACTGTTCTCCCTTGGCTGGAAGCCCCGCTACGATCTTGAGGCTGGAATCAGCCATGCGTATCAGGCCTTTCTCAGGGAAGAAGCCGGAAACCGGGTCCGTTCCAGCTGAGACGATAAAGGAAAGGCGATTCCGCTCAACGCGTCTGGTTCCGATTCAGCTCGTAGTCTTTGTTCCGCAAATGGTAGTCCAGCGTCAGCTTTAAGGCGGTACGCAGGTCTGTTTTCGGAGCCCA
>CAZCJJ010000187.1:0-3026 GCA_964499045.1 uncultured Opitutales bacterium
TCAAGTCATGGGCCAATGCCAAGCGGGCTTCTCTACCCTCAAACTCAATGTCCAGGCAGGCGATTTGCAGATCGATTTCACCCCCGCTCCCTGTCCGGATGCGCCAGGGGCCGGATATCCTGCGTTGTGGGCAGGGGTCCTGCACTTCCGTCAAAAGGGAAGGTATTTCCTTGGCCGGGCGAAAATCCACGATGGTCATGGAGAGGAATTGCTCACGGCTGTAGCCAAGATGCTTGATTGCAGTCTGGTTGACTGAAAGAATTTCCAGAGTGTGCCGATCGAAGATCCACATGGGTTGTGGATTATTTTCAAAAAGTTCGCGGTGCTGCTCCTCGCTTCTCTGCAATTTGTGCAGGGCTTCCATCCGCTTGGAAATATCCCGGAAGAAAATCATCAGGCCATCGGTTACCGGATAAGCGGCCACATCCACGTGCATCCCGAGGGGGTGGCAGAATTCCTCGAAGTAAACGGGCGTTTTTTTTTCCATTGCCTCAGCGTAATGCCCAATCATGGGATCACTCTCTTCCTTCTCAAACAGCACCTTCAGATTGCTTCCCAACAGATCGGAGGGGGTATGCTTCAGCATTTTGACTGCGGCCTTGTTGGCGTAGAGGATGGTCCAGTCATCGCTGATCAGGAGAAGCCCGTCCCGCATTCCCTGCAGGACCCATTCAAGGTGTTCGCTGATTTCCCCTTGAATAGGGCCTCCCCCTTTCTGGTAGGTGACATTGCGCCCAACGGCATAGCAAAGGCCGCTTTTGCGGTCGAGGGCTGCATCCCATTCGATGTCCAGGACCTTCCCCTCACTGCTGACATAGCGGTTGCGGAAGCGACGTGCCTCCAGGCCGTTCTGGTTGTCCTTCCATTCCGCATCGCTGAAAGGGATGTCATCGGGATGGACGAATTCGAGAAAGGATTTCCCGAGAACCGCTTCCGCCGGATAGCCGAGGGCTTTGAGGAAGGGGGGATTCACCTCCAGGTAGCGGCCTTTCTGATCCAGGACACAGCAGAAATCCGGCCCCATTTCGACCAGTCTGCGGGCAGCCTGATCGTTAAAAGTGTAAGGGGATTCCCGCTCTGACATAGTGGAATCCTTAACTAAAAGCGTGAGGATTTAAACTTAAATCGTCTATCAGTGGATCGAGTTGGTGGGTGGCGGCAGGAGTTTGCTGATGGCTTTCCAGACATCGGCCTCCACTGCCTCTATGCTTTGAGTGCCGTCGATGACGCGAAAACGTTCGGGCAATCCCTGGGCGAGGATGAGGTAGCCCTCGCGGACTTGCTGATAAAAACTGATGTTTTCCTGCTCCATCCGGTCGGGGATGTCGTTCACACGCTGCCGGGCCCGGGCCAGACCGATCTCGGCAGGAATGTCGAGTACCACCGTCACATCCGGGAGAATATCTCCGACGGCAAAATTATTGATGATCTGAACGGGATCCTTGGAAAGACGGCGGGCGACGCCCTGATAGACTGTGGTGGAGTCGAGGAAGCGGTCGGAAAGGATGATTTTGCCGCTTTGAAGACCCGGAACGATGACCTCGCGGACCATCTGTGCGCGGCTGGCGGCGAAGAGGAGGAGTTCGGTTTCCGGGCACATGCCCTGACCGGATTGGGCGTGCTTGAGGAGGTGGCGGATGTCTTCGCCGATGGCGGTGCCACCCGGTTCGCGTGTGACCAAGGTCTGGTAGCCGGAGTTTTCGAGCCGGGCGACCAGTCGGCTGATCTGGGTGGTTTTGCCGCATCCCTCTGATCCTTCGAAGGAAATGAGGAGTCCGCGTTGAGGTGCTTCAGTGGGCTTGGAAGATTTTGGCATGATGTTTGGATTAAGTGAGTTTTCCTTGTTTCCAGTTTTCTATAAAACTGGATATGTCGAAAATGGAGGGACTGCGGGCGGTGCGAACGTAGGATCCGGAGTAGGAGACCGCGATATGGAGGCATGATTCCGGGCTCAGCCCGAGCAGCATGCCGGTCATGAAGCCAGCGTTAAAATGGTCGCCCGCCCCCGTGGTGATTTTGGGCTGTTGACAGTAGGGGCCTTCCACCCACCAGGATCCGTCCTTGTTTGCGCACGCGGCGGATTGGGTGGGGTGAACCACAACCATGGAGATATCGAGGGACTCCCGGATACGTGCAGCCATTTTCTTCAGCTCCTCTTCCTGACTGCCGGAGCTCTGGTGGCCGAGGATCGAGGCGACCTGCTGGGCCTCGCTGAAATTAAGGCCGAGGGTGACATTGCCGTGATTCTGGAAGCGTCGGATGATTTGCAGCACCGCAGTGATATCCGCCCGCGAACGTTTCTGCGGGTCTGCGAGGTCAAAGAAAAAGAGGCGTTGCTCACGTGGCGGCAGGCTCGGGAAGACCTTTTCCACCAGATCGACAAAGAGCTGACTGAGGTGGGGTAGCATGGTCCAATTGACCATGGCAAACAAGTCGGCCCGGGAAATGGCATCGAACAAGGCTCCCTCGCCCATGGATTGCCTCAGATTGTCGTAGGTCACTTCGTCGAGTGACTGCATGTCGCCGAAGAGGATTTTGCCATCCAGAAATTCGGCGGCGGTGGTGATGCCGGGGCCGGTGATGGAAACCGCCTTGGTTTCGCGGGCAAAATCCTCAAAAACCGGGTGAATGTCGGGAGTCCCCAATGCACCGATGTAACGGGTGGAAATACCACCGGAGAGCAGGGCCTTGGCCATGATCGGCCCGTTGCCACCTAGTTTCTCCATCACCTGATAAAGCTCGATGTTGGTGCTTTTCCCGGCGGCATCGCTGATGCGTTGACCAAATTCACTGATCGTTTCAATACGCTTGAACTGGTCTCCCGGTCCATGGCGTTCCGCCACGGGGTGAACGATCTTGTCCACAAAGCCATCAAAACCAACAAGGGCGGATTTGGTCGCGAGTTGCGCAGTCTTGGCCGAGAGTTCCTGAAGTGTATTTGCTTTGGGATCCATGATTGAGTCTGGCTCCACGCAATAATTCAGAGGGCCTCTTGGCAATCCTTTAAACAAACTCCCATTTCCCCC
>CAZCJJ010000187.1:3126-4905 GCA_964499045.1 uncultured Opitutales bacterium
AATGAGTATGGGACAGCCACCCCTTGCCCAGGTCCAAACCACACAAAGATTGCATTTTGCCAAGCATCGGGTCAAAAAGGTCATTCATGGGTCGAAACCGGCCTGATTCCCTGGATTACGGAACATCCACCTTCAGTTTACCCTCTTAACATAACCATGGCATTCTCCCTTACCGAGACGGTTTTCATTCAGCCCTTGGCCGAGTCAGGCGCGGCGGCCCATATATTCACCTATTTCGGGCAGAGTAATTTTGCCGGCAAGGTGATCGTTATCGTCCTGATCCTGTGCAGCTTGGCTGCTTGGACGGTTATGATCGGCAAATACCTGGACCTTTCCCGACTGCGTTCGCTTAACTTGGCCTTTGAGCGCAAACTGGCGGAAGCCAGCTCCATTCTCGGAATTGAATTCCGCGGACCGGTGGCCTCCCTCGGACCTTATGCTTTATCGGTGGCCAATGCGGTGCGGGCCTACCGTCAGCATGTGCGTATGGAAAGCGGACGGGTCATTTCGCCCAGCCTCCGTATGGGGCATGTTGAAAATGCGCTGCAGCGGACAGTGACCGAACAGACCATGCGCTACGAATCGAAAATGATTCTTCTCGGATCGATTGTGACCGGAGCGCCCTTTCTCGGGCTGCTGGGTACGGTCTGGGGCGTGATGGATGCCTTTGGTTCTCTGGCGCTACAATCCTCCTCAACCCTGCAGAATCTGGCCCCGGGGGTATCCGGTGCCCTTCTCACCACGGTGGCAGGGCTTCTGGTGGCGATACCGTCTGTCTTTGGCTATAATTACCTGCTGACCCAAACCAAGCTGCTCGTTTCGGAGCTGGAAAACTTTGCCAGTACCATGGCCGACCGCATTGAGCTGGAGATGGAGGAACTGGATGAAGAGGATAGGGAAGCGTAACATGAAGACGGAAAAGCAAAAGCAGAGCAGGCATTTTCCGGCTACGCCGTCACGGACGGGATGCCCGTACCCCCATTTGATGATCATGGAAAAAGCCAACCCCAATTAACAGAGACATATGGCACGGACATTTAAGCGCAAGGCCAGTATGGCAGCGATGTCGGAGATCAATGTGACTCCGCTCATCGACCTGGCCTTTTCGCTGTTGATCATTTTTATGATCACCACGCCGCTGCTGGAGCAGTCGATCCCCTTGCAACTGCCGCTGGAGTCGCAGCGGCCCCAGCAGTCGCGGGACCAACTGCGCATTCAGGTTATCTCGGTGGACAAAGCGGGCCAAATCTTCTGGGGGGAGAATCCGGTGTCTCTCGATCAATTGAACGAAAACCTTTCCCGTCTCGCCAGAGAGACCGATCCGCCGGTTATCAGTATTCGCGGGGATGCCTCGATCCAGTACCAGAAAGTCATTGATGTGATAGACCGGATCAAGGCAAACAACCTGAGCCGGATCAGTTTGGACACCCAGGCGAAGTGAAAAGGCACCGGAAATGAGCACTGCAACGGACACCTGGGCACCGCAACGTGCATTCTGGATTTCCTCCGGCGTGCATGGGCTCTTTTTCGCCTTGTTGGTGGCCCTTCTGTTTTGGCAGGACTTTCGCAAAGATCCCGAAATTCAGGTGATGGAGTTGGTGGCACTGCCCATGGAGGCTCCGGCTCCGGCCCCGCAAACCCCCGAGCTTGAGCAAGCTGCCATTCAGGTCCCGGCCATTGAGCAACTGGTGGAACGCGAAATTCCCCGGATCGTGGAACCCCCGCCCCCGCCCCCGCCCCCGACACCTGCTCCGGCTCCCACGCCTGCGCCTACACCAC
>CAZCJJ010000188.1:0-4905 GCA_964499045.1 uncultured Opitutales bacterium
GCCCGTGCTCCTTTCGTGCAATCCGGTGAATATTCCAGACTAAAATAGAGCCTCAAAGCACTTGGAGACGATCCACGACTTCCTGAATGAGGAATTCAGGGGTGGAGGCTCCGGCGGTCACACCGATTTTTGCGTAGCGGCCCTTCAGGTGGTCGAGATCCAATTCGGCGACGGTTTCAACATGGTAGGCGGGCAATTGCTCCTTCTCCACCAATGCAGCCAGTTTCATGGTGTTGGCACTGTGGCGTCCACCCACCACGACGATGGCTTCGGCGCCGGCGTTTTTGAGTACATGGATATCGCTTTGGCGCTCCTTGGTCGCCCCGCAAATGGTGTCAAAGACCTGAGCATCCGGATAGCGCTGCCGGATTAGTCCGGCCAGTCGCTCGAATTCATCGGTGAACATGGTCGATTGTGAAACCATGCATACCTTGTCGCCGAGGTCGGGGAGGTTGTGGATATCTTCATCCGTCTTGATGACATGGCCCCTGCCTTCGGTGTAGCCCATCAGTCCCATAACCTCGGGGTGCTTGGGGTCGCCAAATATGACCGTGTGGTAGCCCTTGCGGGAGTGCATTTTGATTTTGCCTGCAATAATCCCCACGTCCGGGCAGGTGGCATCTTTAAAATCGAGCCCCAAATTCTTCAGGTAGCCCCGGCGTTCCGGGGAAATCCCGTGGGCCCGAACGACCATGACCGCCTCCTTTTTGACCTCTTCCGGTATGTCCACCTTGCTGGTGCTCTGGTAATCGCCAACCTCCTTGATACCAACGGCTTCCAGGCGCTCCATCATCTGGCGGTTGTGGATGAGAGGACCATCCGTATAGACAGGCCGCTTCCCCTCTTCCGCGAATTTCCGGGCAATATCAATGGCCCGCTCCACACCCCAGCAAAAGCCGGCACTCTTAGCTCTAATGACTTCCATCAAACGTTAACCTATTTAATTTTAGCGGGCAAACGTACTAATAGCAGCCTTACCCGGCAAGTGTTTTCGGTCATTTCGGTGAAATCAGAGATGTGCTGTTCCCTGAGAATGAGGTCGCTGCCTTCGTATCCCTCAGCCTTTGCGCCCACTGGCGAGGATGGTTTCGAAAAAAGGCTCCTGTTCTTCTCTCGAAACCGTATTGACGGTGACCCCTTGGAATCCGGCTTCCTTCATCCAGCGGTAGAGGGTATTTTCGGCGAAGCCGAGCCAGCGGTCGGCATAGAGTTCGCGGGCTTTTTCGAAAGTATGTTCTTTCAGGTCGAGGACCAGCAGGCTGCCACCGGGCTTGAGAATACGGAAGGCCTCGGCCAGGGCCTTTGGGGGCTTGTCGGCATGGTGCAGGGCCTGAGTCAGCAGGACCAGATGCACGCTTTGATCGGGCAGGGGTACGGATTCGATGTCTCCGAGTTTGTAAACGAGGTTTTCGATGCCGTGTTTGGCTGCCAGTTCGGAGCCGAATTCCACCATGCGGGGGGCATTGTCGATACAATAGACGATTTCAGCCCGTTCAGCCAGTAACTGGGAGAGGACGCCTTCGCCGGCTCCGAGATCAGCGATCCGGATGTGGGGGGTGAGGTGAAGCAAAAGGTGTCCGATTGCCTCCCAGGAGCGGCCCGGACAGTAGTTCTTGCCCAAGCGTCCGGCCACGGCGTTGAAATACTGCTCGGCCTGTTGACGTCTTCGGTTGAGGGTGCGCTGCAGGGATTCCTGATCCTGGGCGATTTCAGGCAGTCCGGCCACCGCATGGCAGGCGGTTTCAATCAGTGTTTTGTTCTGTTCACTGAGCCCATTGTTAAGTGAATAAAAAGACTTTTTGCCCTCACGCCGATCGCTAAGCAGTTCCCCTTGGCGGAGTAGGGCCAGATGCGAGGAAATACGTGACTGGCCCATGTCCAGGATGTCCTGCAGCTCTGCCACGGAAAGCTCTTCCCTTGACAGCAGGTTCAATAGCCGGAGCCGTGTCGGGTCTGCCAGTAGTTTGAGTATTTCCCATGGGTCGGCCATGTTTTGAGCAGAAGAAGCTTACCCCGTATCGGCAAGCTTAAAGCTGGAACCGTGGATCGGTCTTGACCTTCCTATTATTGTATATACGATGTATATATATGAAAAAAATGCGTTTGTTTCGCACCGGTGGCAGTTATGCCGTACGCATACCGAAGGCTTGGGTTCCGGCTTCGGGCCGGGTGGTTATGCGCCGTGAGGCGAATCGTATTATTATCACTGAGGATGGCGGTGATTTGCGTGAGTTGGCCCTAAGTTTTGCGGCCGACGGGATGATTGATTTCGATCGACCCACCCAGCCTGAAACGCCTCCGGTAAAGAGTTGGTGAATATGGTTCTGCTGGACACCGATGCGTGCATTGAAATTATCCGGGGAAATCCGGCTCCTTTGGAAGTGCTTCCTGAGTCTGCCGCTTGCATCCTTTCCGCGGTGTCTCAATTTGAGATCCTCTCGGGTCTGAGGAAGAAAGGCAGCCCCAAAAGGGAGGAGCGGGCTCGTGCGTTTCTGGATGCTGGGGAGGTTTATGCTTTTGACGGAAAGGCCGCCAGCGAAGCTGCAGGTGTTCGTATTTATCTTGAGACAAAAGGGCAAAGCATCGGTGCCTACGACTTGATGCTGGCTGGGCACGCCCTTGCCCTCGGAGTGCCACTCTTGACGGGCAACATTCGTGAGTTCAAGCGGATTCCCGGCTTGGAATTGATTTCCTGGCGGAATGAAGTCGAGCCGGGCTGATTAACTGGAAGGGAAGCGGTTCTCAATCACGACTTGATTATAATCGAGTTGGCCGGGCTTGGGGTGGGCGTCCTGGGTCTTTTTCCCGATTGCGACCATGAAGGCGATGGCATGGTCTTCCGGCAAATGGATCAGTTTGCCCACGGCATCGAAGTCAAAGCCGTCCATCGGGCAGGAATCGTAGCCGAGGGCTTTGGCGGCGAGCATGAGGGTCTGCCCGGCTATTCCGGCGGAACGCATGACTTCGTCCCGCTGTACCCCGGGTTTTCCCTCGTAGTATTGCTTGATGGCAGGGACCAGGATGTCCTGGGCCTCCTGCGGGGCATTTTTCCAGTAACGCTGCGGGTCTTTTTTCCAAGCGTTCAGATCTCCGGTGAGAATAACCAGCAAAGAGGCATTGGTCGCCTGAGCCTGATCCCAAGCCTGGGCCCGGATTTGTTTGCGCAGCTCCGGATCTTTCACCAGCACGAATCGCCAGTGTTGAATATTGAAGGCGGTCGGAGCCTGGAGAGTCAGTTCCAGTAACTGACGTTCATCCTGTTCCGGCATGACGTGATCCGGATCATAATGTTTGACGGCCCGACGGGTTTTGATGGCAGTGATTGTATCCATGGGGCCACTAAAACAGGATTTGCAAAAAAGGCAAAGGTGATGAGGTGGTTTTGCCCATTGATTTGAACCGGATCCAATGCCGGAGGCTTGTTGGCGTGAGACGGTGAATTTTTCAGGTTAGATTGATCTCATAAGCCGGTAATTCCGTGTGGCATGACTGAGTTTATGGGATTAAGAACAAGGTTGATCTGATGGCATTATGACTGCATAGTGACATCATGGCTACATTAACAATAAGAAATCTTCCGGACGAAGTGCATGAGCGCTTGAAGATACGGGCCAAGGAGAATCGGCGGAGTTTGAATCAGGAGGTGATTGTTGAATTAAGTGAGGTTTCTCTGAAGGAGGATTTTGCGATGCGGGATCTTTTGAAGGAGAGCGAGGCGTTTTATGGGTCCTTAAAGCGACCGTTGTCTGTGGAAGAGATTCGGGAAGCGATCGAAGAGGGGCGGGATTGAGGTAATGCCGGATGTTCTGGATAATACCGTTCTGATTGATTTCTGGGCTGGGACGCCGGAGCTTCGCGCATCGGCGATGGAGCTTGTGAGTTCCTGTCCACGTTGGATGGCTCCCGGCCTTTGGAGGTACGAATTCGGGAATGTGATGAATAAGCTTGTGCGCTTGAAATTGGTCGAAGAAAAGCGCAAACGCAGGGCGTTTGTGGTAATGGAGCGGGTGATTGACACGGTCCATGGGATTGATCTGTTGGGGGTGGATAATGTAGTCCGGTCGACTGGTTTGAAATTTTATGATGCTTCGTATGTGTGGCTGGCGAGGACGAAGCATTGTCTGCTCTATACCCGTGACCGGGAGATCTTGCGTGCGTGCCCTGATGTGGCGCGTGAGGTTCATAGAGGGGTTTGATCTGCTGATTATCATAGGACGAGATCGGCAGCGTTTGGAGCTTCGTCGGTTAGGTTGAGGCCGAAGTTCCCTGAGTAATGAGTTTCAGGACAAATGAGCAGATGGAAGGGCGCTTCAATAGGGCCGCACTCTTGCGAGTGCGGAGACAAGGCAACGGAAAGCGAGTCCACTATCAGAGTCATTGCTTCAATAGGGCCGCACTCTTGCGAGTGCGGAGACACCAGCCTGCGGAGCTGATCCCGCTTGCGGGACCAAGCTTCAATAGGGCCGCACTCTTGCGAGTGCGGAGACGCACATCCCAAAATCCGCCACGATTGAGGATCTCGTGCTTCAATAGGGCCGCACTCTTGCGAGTGCGGAGACACCAGAGGATTGGAGGGTAAAGGTAAAGTCAGCTAGGCTTCAATAGGGCCGCACTCTTGCGAGTGCGGAGACGCGTGGGTGACTGCACACTCTACTGCACACTCTACTGCTTCAATAGGGCCGCACTCTTGCGAGTGCGGAGACGTGAGTTCCGAAGGTATCCATTGGTGACTTTGTTAGGCTTCAATAGGGCCGCACTCTTGCGAGTGCGGAGACGCTCAGTGCGCCGCTGGCCACGCTCTCGTTGTTGAGCTTCAATAGGGCCGCACTCTTGCGAGTGTGGAGACGGGACAAGTCGGCATAAACCCGCCAGTCTCGGTGCTCATTGGCGTAAGCCAAATTTGTT
>CAZCJJ010000189.1:0-4902 GCA_964499045.1 uncultured Opitutales bacterium
AGAACACCAATTTCTCCGGGCCAGCGAGCGCCATCAAGATGACACAGCCTGCATAAAACAGCCCCGCGACCATCGAGAAAGCGAATCCAAAGCGTCTCGGACTCAATCTCATTGCTCACCTCCTTTCGTAGGCGTTTTCCTCACGTCATGATTTTCGGCGGAGCCATTTCCATCTTCACCATGCGCATGTCCGCCCATCATGAAAAAATGGCAGGCAAACATCAGTATGATGAAAACAGTAAACGTTGTGCCGGAATCGAAACCGAACGCAGGTAGAATAAAAACCAAACTGATCGGTATCAAACAGCCAAAGATGTGGAGCATACTATGTTTCATAATTCGGAGTTCTTTCGTTGTTTCGGGGTTATTTTAGGAATAAACGCGGGCACCCGGGCGCGGTAGAGCGCATAGTCGCCCGGAAACTCGGAGGCCACCTCTCGCTCTTCCTTCTTCGCCAAACGATAGTAAGCGAAAGTCAGGAACGGCCAAAGTAACAATGTGATAAAAGTCGGCCACTGGATGAGCAGTCCCAATGTGATCAAGAACAAACCCGAATATTGCGGGTGGCGCACATGGGCATAAATTCCATCCGTCACAAGCCGTTTGCCCGCACTTTCGTGGATGGCCGTCCACCCTTTGTAGAGCAAGACGAAGCCTAGAATGACAATACCATTGCTGACAATATGCAGAAGTGACATCGCCCAGGCGGAATCGGCCAAACCGAGCCAGACCAACCACAAATGTCCGTGGGCATGTGAAAACGGATCCAGAACCGGATACGCATTGCCCAACCATTGGCTCAGGAAATAGATCGTCAGGGGCACTCCGTACATCTCTGTAAACAGCGCCACGACAAAAGCCATAAACAGCCCCATCCGCCGCCACTCGGTTTTGCCCTTCGGACGCACGAAGCTCAAAGCGAACCCGAGGATCAGCAAAGTGTTGAACAAAACGACTGGCCACATGCCGTAGGCGTATATGTTATCTCCATGCATGGGTATTTAAATATTGTGGACAGAAAAAACTACGAACCGCAGCAACCCGAGCCACCGGTGGCCTTGCTTCCATCCGGCCGGATCGAGATCTCTGGCTTACCGCACTGGGGCATCGCTTGTCCCATATACGGATTTGCGGTCGTGACGGAACTCTGCAACCAGCGCCCGTCCGGCACCATCGGGCAGACCATTGTCACGTATTGGCCTTGGTCTTGAGCCATGGCTATCACGGAAGCACTCAAAGGCTTGAAAGCTTCGCGGGACTCTTCGAGCGTTTCCGCCCCCGCCACGCTCATGGCGAGATTGGCCAGTTCCAGCGACCCACTCTTTTCCGCGCTGGCGGAAAGTTCTGCAGCGTGGGCTTTTGCCAAGCCAAGGTCGTCAGCGACCAATGCCTGCGATATGGATTCATAGATTGCCAGCAACCGAACAACCGCAGTATCTGGCGATTGGAGTTTCTTTTCAACCGCATCCGTCGAACCTGCATGATTCTGCCCGAATAGAAACGGAGCCGAAAAGAGGATGAGAAAGGCCATGCGGACGGTGGATGGGATGATCTGTTGCATAATTCAATAATTCTAATGAGCGACATAACTGACGGCGGTGGATACGCGGAATCCTCCGCACATATTATGTTTAACGTGCGAAAGTGCGGGAACCCTCAGATTTTCCTAAAAAATCTTCTAGAGAACCCTCAAGCGCATAGGCTCTGCCACTCCTAATGGGGCACGACCAAGAAAACGACTGCCATCACAGAAGTCGGCAAAGCCGCACCTGCCAACAGCTTGAGCGGCGACACGTTACCTCCGAAATACTTGGATAGCAGGTTCTGGCCGGCGGGGTTGGGCGCGTTGGCAATCACCGTAAGGCCTCCGCCAGTAACAGCGCCAGCCACGACAGCTTGTTGGAACCGCCCCGAACGCACACTATCGAGCGCAAGGTTCGGATCGAATGCAGACACTTGAGAGGCCAAAAACGTGATGGCGGCATTATCGTTGAAAGCAGTTAGTATCATCGAGCCGAAAAACAATGGCACTTCCGACAACGAAGAGAGCACTGGTGATATCCACCACGACTGAAGGCCACCGTGGGTGACAAGGCCTGCCAGAAAAAAGCCAACCAGCAAAGGAGACTTCAAAGAGATCGCGTATTGGTGATGATCCGTGGCGATCGTAAACGCCAGGAAGAAGAGAAATCCACCAATGAACAAAGCGGGATGGTGCAGAGTAAACACAGTCCACGCCAGGAAGGATAAGTGAATCGAGACGACCCACCGTGGAACAGGCTCTGTCCCCTTCCCAACGGCGACTTTAGAATCGAGATCGCTCTTCGTCCGATCAAGGGCTGCGAATTCCTGCCGGAAAACGATATAGTACGCAGCCGTCGTCAAAATAATCCCAACCACAGCCCTGACGCCTAGGTGCATGAACACGTAAGGCAAATTCCACTCCCAGACCGTCGCCACCATCAACACCGGAGGGGCGGCGAAATGCGTCAGAGTGCCCCCTACGGACACATTGACGAAGAGAAGCCCCAACGTCGCATATTTGAAACGCTCGGTGGGCTTATACCGGTAGAACTCCCGCCCCAGCAGCATCGCGGCAATTGTCATCGCGGCCGGCTCCGTAATCAAAGAGCCCAGCATGGGGGCAAACGTCAAAATCGACAGCCACCAGGCCGACGGCCGAAGATGCCCCAACCGCGCCACCCGGCGCAGCAGATTGCCGGCAAAAGAGACGACAGGCCGCGACGCTGCAATCGCCATAATGACCACTACGAAAAGCGGTTCGGTGTAGTTGCGCCCGTCGATGTACTGGTAGGCCGCAGTCCAGCCCTTGAAGAGAGTGAGCACCAACAACAAAGGCAGCACCCAAATCCCAAAGATTACCTCGACCTCCCCAAGGAAGTGAAAAAGCGTCGCCCTCAGATCGACCGGTGGCTTACCGTCCACGTAGTTCCTCTGCGACTCCTCGCGCAACCTATTGTCGTGTATCTGTTCATACTTTTTCGACAACTTCATGAACCACCCCGCTGCAAAAGTGTGCATGATCGCTCCGAGGAAGAGCATAAGCGTGACGAGATTCAGAGGCTCCGCCGCGACCCGCAACTTGAGGATTTCGACCAACCCGAAATCTTCTGATGGGATGCCAAGTTCCGATGCCCTCGCAGCTTCTATCTCCGAGTATGCCTCCAGAGGGACAGGAAGCAAGGCTTCGCCAGAAGAGCCGGACGCAGCGTCGAGCACGCCCGCCACAACCAGCGAGAAACCAAAAAACAGCCACCTTGGAAAACTTAGTTTAAACATGCTCCTGTAAACTGGAGAGTTCCTCTCGAAGTATTTTTCGTGCCCGATAGATGCGCGTTTCCACCGTTTTGCGACTGGTCTTCAAAACCTCCGCGCATTCGTCGTAGGAATTATCCTCAAGTATGCAGAAGATGAACGGAAATTTGAGCTTCTGCGGTAATCGCATAACCGCCTCTTGGATATCGCCAGTTGTCTCTTTGGCGGATGCCGCCTCGCTAGGATCATTCGAATCCGATGCGAATGCACCCATTATAGTCGCGCCCGTCTGATCTCCCACTTCCGCGTCAAGCGACAGATCCCAGCTGCGCTTCTTGTTCTTCCTGATGAAGTCGCGGCACAAGTTTCCCGCGATCGTGAACATCCAAGTCGTTACTTTAGCCTTTGGGCGAAAACGATCCGCCTTCTCGTAGATACGGAAGAAAGTCTCCTCGGTAAGATCAGCTGCATCCGCTTCGTTAGCGACGTAGCGATAAACAAACCTGAATAAAGATTCCCGATGGCGGGACATCAGCTCCACTAGCCCCGCCTCCTCGCCCTGCTGGATCTTCTTGATTGATAAAAAATCTGCGTCCATCGAATCCATTCATGGTCTCACTCCGGCTGGCTGAGCGCCTTGACGGCGAGTTCTCGAAGCTTCGCTTGCTTCTCGGGAGGCAGCACATTCAGCATATCGTAATAGTGCTGAATCGACAGCTCTTGCAACTGCCCGTGAACCTCATGGATTCGATGAATCGCGACATCCACCTCGGGCACGTATTCGTCGCTTTCAACGAGAATCTGGCGCAACTCTGCGATTCTGGAGTCAAACTCTTGGATGAGTGCATCGCGATCATGATGATACTCCCCCTCAAAGGAATCAATCGCGGCCTTTTCCTCCTCCGTGAGTTCCAACGCCTGATGCAGCCACTGGTGCCCCCGAGACATATCATTGCGCCAGCCGGAGGATCCATGCATCACATACTTTGCAAAAAACAAAGAGCTTCCCACACAGATAAGGATCAATACGAAAGCAATCGCAGCGAGGCTTAGAATGCGCCGCACCCACAGAGTTCGATTATTTTGAGTCATCAAGTTAGTGTTCTAGGTTGAGAATTGCCCTTTGTTCAAAAACGCCAAAGTCCAGCGATTTTACCGCCAAATCTCTAGTTTCCGCGGCACGGAGCGACGATGAAGTTGCCACAACACTCACAACCACGCTCAACACGACCACTCCGGCGGCAAAACCAAAGCCAGCAGTCTTCCGAGACAACAAGCCAAATATCCAGCCAAATGTGCTTAAGCTTTCAGCTGGGCACGCGGCAAGCCGCACTCGCCGGAGCACATTCGCTTCAAGGTTGGCCGGGCAGGACGGCAAGCGCCGATCACGCTCCGCACCAATCAAATTTTCAAATTCTAGGTCATTCATAGTCCATTAAACGCACAAAAAGCCCAAACCCCTCAAAATATTCGAAAAAAGCTTTTCAAATCTTTACAGTAATGGCTGTTCAACCTCTTTCAACCAGCATTGCAACCGAATTATGGATACAAGTTTCTGAACTATAGACACCTGATGTCATCTTGCGGTTTAAAATGTACCACTAATTTGCGGGTGAAAGTGTACCA
>CAZCJJ010000190.1:0-4885 GCA_964499045.1 uncultured Opitutales bacterium
AAAGAGAGAAAGCGAAGTTTACCCTTGCTACACGGGGGGTTCTGTCTTCTCACTTGGTCCTTTTGCAAACAGCCATGAGCCGAGAAATCACAAGCATACCTGATTACGACGCCAGCGATTTCCAGATTGGAATTGTCGCTGCACGTTACAATACCGAACTAGTCGAGGGACTTCTGCAGCGGGTGATCAGCACTCTGTTGGATGCGGGTGTTCCTGAGGAAAACATTGAGATACTCCGGGTTCCCGGTTCGCACGAGCTTCCTTATGGGGTGACGTTGCTTGGCAAGGGCGGCCTTTGCGATTGTGTGATCGCCCTTGGGGTTGTTCTCGCGGGAGAAACCAACCACCATGACGTGATTGCCGTCAGTACGGCCCATGCTTTCCAGAAAATTGCTTTGGAAGAAGACTTTCCGGTGATCAACGGGGTCCTGGTTTGCTCTTCCCGTGAGCAGGCGGAAGAACGGGTTCATGGTGCCCTTTCGCGCGGGCCTGAGTTTGCCAAGGCGGCCATCGAAATGGCCCACTATAAGCTCACGATTGCAGATGTCTGGGAAAGCTTGGAGGATGACATCCTGAACTTCGGGGAAGATGACTTCGATGACGAAGATTTCGATGACGAGGATCCTTTCGATAAAAATTAAAGGGTAGGGAATACAAGCTCTACAGCCGGGTTACGATGACTGATACCAGTACAGAAAAGAAAAAAGCCAGCGCGCGCCGCCAGAACCGTATAGCGGCAATGCAGTTCATTTACATGTGTGAGCTGAATGATCCTGCAGACTTGAAGGATGCGCTGTATCTGTTTTTTGAAAACCAGGAACATCCCAGAGACTACTATGCTTTTGGTGAGGAATTGGCCTGGGGGGCCATGCAGCACAAAGAGGCCTGCGATGATATTATCCGCAAGCATGCCCAGAATTGGACATTCTCGCGCATTGCCAAGGTTGACCTCTCCATCCTGAGGTTGGCGATCTACGAACTGCTTTTCCGCCGGGACATCCCGCCCATCGTGTCCATTAACGAGGCTATCGATTTGTCCAAAACCTTTTCCACTCCGGATTCCAAGCGTTTCATCAACGGTATCCTTGACCGGGTGAAAGACCAGTTGGACCGCCCCTTGCGGACAGCAACCGAGGAATAAGCCAGCTTAACGGAAATGCGCGGTTTCTTTCAGAAATTCAAAGAGGGGCTCCAGCGGACGACCCCCACTTTCTATAAAATCTTCGGCAAGGTCGGCGGCATTTTCGGCGGCAGCAAGCTGGATGCCTCCAGCTTGGAGGAACTGGAAGAGGCTCTCTACGGAGCCGATTTCGGGGTGGAGACCGCCGAAGAGATCCTGCGGGAAATTCAGGAGGCCTACCGCAAGGATAAGGAATTGCGCGGGCAGGATGCGGCCCGGATCGGTGCTGCCGTCCTGAGACGTGTGCTTCAGGGGGCAGAACCCCCTGAGCCGCTACTCAAGGGACTGAACCCGGAAGTGATCTGCCTGATCGGGGTCAACGGATCAGGCAAAACCACGACCACCGCCAAGTTGGGCTGGCGCTTTCAGCAGGAGGGCAAGGGCGTTGTCCTCGGAGCCTGTGATACCTTTCGTGCCGCCGCCAATGAGCAAATCAAAACCTGGTCCGAACGGCTCGGCCTCGATCTGATCACCAGCCATCATAAAGCCGACGCTGCCGCGGTCGCCTTCGACACCTACCAAGCGGCCCAAAGCCGGGGCAGGGAACTGGTTATTCTCGATACCGCCGGACGTCTTCACACCAAGGGAAACTTGATGGAGGAATTGAAGAAAATCCGCCGGGTCCTGCAAAAACACGATCCCGCAGCCCCTCACCACAGCTGGCTGGTTGTGGATGGCTCCCTCGGCAGCAACTCTATCGAACAGGCGCGTAAATTCCATGAGTCCTTCGGGTTGACCGGTCTGGTGATCACCAAACTTGACGGAACGAGTCGGGGTGGGGCTCTCGTTGGGATCTACCGCGAACTCGGCATCCCGATTTATTTTGTCGGATTGGGTGAACAGAAAGAGGACCTCCAGCCCTTCTCGGTTGATAATTACGTCAACGCAATCTTTGGCCTGGAAGCTTGAGCCCCCGTATGCCCTGCTGGTAAACTTGCTGCCCCCAAGGCAAATCCTCCGGAAAAATCACTCCACCACCGTGGTAGAAGCGGCCGCCGTTTTTCACATGCTCCAGCATCACTTTTTGCAGGCTGGAAGAGGGTTTCAGCGTCAATAGGTCGGGGGCGGATGTCCCGAACACCCGTTCATAGGCTTGCCGCTCACTGGCTATAGGCACCGGATGCAGGTAAAATTCCCGGAGAAAACGCCGGATGTTCGAGGATTCCGGCAGAAGCTCATTGAATTGCCGGTCCAGCAGCCAGGTGGAGGTGGCGATGGCCCGATAGGCATACTCCGGGAAATACTGCCGGAAAAATGCCATGGCCGCAGCTACGGATTCACCGCAGGCCTCAGGCGACATCGGACCTTCGGCCGGAATATGGATGTTCAGCGTCGGATCCCCCTTCTTTAAAGCAGGCATCCACTCCGTCGCATCCAGTGCAACCATGCGGCGCAGCACCATGCCGTCAGCGGATAGCGGGGTTCCGGCAATGGAGTAACGGTCCGTACGGAAGGAGGTGGTCCAGAGCTTCTTCCTGCCGCCATGAATGCCATTGGTGCCGTCAAACTGGCCGTCCTCCCGGAATGCCATGCCGTCTCCCGCCAGCATGACTACCTTGCGGCTTTCCCGGTGCCGGAAAGCATGGAAATCAAAAGGGTAGGGGCGGAACTCAAATTGCAGACGGCCCAGACGATAGAGCTGCCCTGCAAAATGGTGGGCCATCCACCGTTGTTTATCAAAGCCCCATTCGCCGTGTTTCCGCCGGTACTCCTCCATCCAGATCCGGATATCCGAAAGAGTCTCCCACGTGACAGTTTCGGGAATTTTTCTTTGCCCATGCCGTCGGAGCAGGTCCGGGATCCCGGACAGGAAAATCAGTCCGTAAAAAAGGGCAGATCCGTCACCCGGAGCAGAAGGCAGCATCGGCCAGGAAAGTACTTCCTGCGAAAGATTCCCGGGCTCGCGGACTAGCCAATACTGACAATGCCAAGCCCAGCGCCTTAACGGCGTATGGCGCTCAAGCAGATGCCGGGCTTTGTCCAGCGCCGCTACCGCCTCCTGGGGTAGTTCCAGCTTGTCCGCCGCTTCCCGGATCAGGACTGGATCAATGAGGGGGGCGTCTTCCCCGGGATAGCAGGCTTGCGATTGATTCCAGTGTTCGGTGGAAGGAAGCCCGGCAGCGTCCTGTTGGAGGAATCTTGCCACCTCAATAAGTTCAGGTTGTAAGTCGCTCATTTTCAATGCGAAACAGTTATTCAAACGGAAAAGTGCATTTATGCGTTGACCTTTTGCAGATTTGTCGTAACGTTGCAACAAATTCTTTATTAATAGCGTAATCAAGGAGAATTAATGGCATGAGGTTTGGGGTTTATATTGCGGTACTGTGCCTGGGTACCTTATTGGGCGGCTGTGTCCACGGCGAATTGAAAGCGGTTTCGGAGAAGAATTCCGTGCCATTCATCCGGAACGGGGAGGCGGTTGGGGTGATTATTGTGGCCAATTCAGTCCGGCCCAACGAGCGCGACGCGGTTGAGCACTTTGTTAAGACGGCTGAGCAATCCACCGGGGTACGGATCCCGGTTCTGCGCGATGGCGAAGCGTTGGATCCATGGGAGGGTTACTCCCGCCTCTATATCGGAAACTGCAAGGCCACGGAGGAGGCCGGGATACGCGTTGAGGATGGTGTTGAGGAAACCTATGTGATGGATGTGCGCGGGGATGCGGTCTTTATCGTCGGTTCCACCGATGACGGTTACTGGAGGTCCGCCGGAGTACGCTCGCGTCCGGTACTTTGGGCACTGAACCGCCTGCTGGAAGATCAACTGGGAGTTCGCTGGCTCTGGCCCGGTGAACTTGGCACCCATATCCCGGCCCACACCGATTTTTCTATTCCCCGCCAGCATGTTGTTTATCAGCCGGAGCTGATGATCCGGTGGCTGAGGATCAATTTGCGGGACATGGACGAACGCCGTATGGCTTCGGTTGACCCGGAGTTGGAAGTCGTCGTCCGCCAGGAGGCGAGTGCGTGGCTGGAAAATCATCAGGTAGCCCGCCGGGGCAATGTGAGTTTTGGCCATGCTTTCACGGACTGGTGGGACAAATATTCCGCCGACTATCCCGATTATTTTGCGGTTCCGCCTGAAGGCTTGCCCCAACGGCACGCGCGCCATGTCAACCTGCGGCTGGCCAATCCGGCGGTGATTGAACGGATCGTACAGGAATACATCGAAGCCGGTGCACCGGAGTACTACAATGTCAGCCCGAACGACGGCGCCGGTTTTGATACCAGTCCGGAAACACGGGCCTGGGACATTCCGTTGGACCAGGACATTCATGACATTTGGTTTGGCCGGGGCGAGCTGACTGCCCGTTACGTCAAGTTCTGGAATCTCCTTTATGAACGGCTTTCCGACATCAATCCGGATGTGAAAATGGCGACCTACGCCTATTCCGCCTACCGCCAGCCACCGCCTCCCGAGCGTCCGCTAACGGCCCGCCTGTTCATCGGAATCGTTGATACTTATGACAATTACGATGGGTGGAGTGGCTGGTCTGACAGCGGTTCCGAAATGATGCTCCGCCCGAACTGGTGGTTTCAGGGTGGGAACGCACCTTACATCCCTCTGACAAAAACCGGAGACTTTATTCGTTTTGCCGCACGCAACGGAATGAAGGCAATGGATATGGATTCCATTCTCGGCTACTGGTCCACCCAGGGAATCAATTATTACCAGGGAGCCCGTCTGATGACTCGCCCGGATCTT
>CAZCJJ010000191.1:0-4803 GCA_964499045.1 uncultured Opitutales bacterium
AGAAGACCATGCGCGGCTCGCCCACCGGCGGCGGCAACTTCTACATCTTCAAGGACGCCTCCCCGGAAGAGCGGGCCGCCTCGCTGAAGCTGATCAAGTTCATGACCAGCCCGGACCGCTCCGCCGAATGGTCCATGAAGACCGGCTACATGGGCATCTCTCCGGCGGCCTACCAGACCCCGGCCCTGCGGGGCTACGTCAAGGACTTCCCGGCCGCCGCCGTGGCCCGCGACCAGCTTGAGTTCGCCACCGCCGAGCTGTCCACCTACCAGACGGGCCGCGTGCGCAAGCTGCTCGACGACGCCATCCAGGCGGCTCTGACCGGCCAGAAGGAGCCGCGCGCCGCCCTGGAAGACGCCCAGGCCGAAGCCGACCGCCTGCTGAAGCCCTACCGCTAGAGCAAATCCCGAGCAGGCGGAATCGCCTGCGACGACGTATTTGCTTATGAAACAGAAGTGTAGAGCATGCGTAGTGACCGAGAGGGAACGAAGAATGCTCTAAGACCCCGTTCCCGGTCCCGGCGACGGCTCCAAGCCGCCGTCGCCGGTCCGGCCCTGTCCCGAGGTTTCCATGCTGTCGTCCCGTCGCACCGCCATTTACGGCTGGCTTCTGCTGCTTCCGGCGGCCGTCCTGCTGGTGGGCTTCACCCACTATCCGACGGTGGCGACGCTGATCGACTCCCTGTTTTCCACGGGCACGGTGATCCGGCCTCGGAAATTCGTCGGCCTGGACAACTACGACCGTGTCCTGACCGACCCCGTCTTCCGCAAGGTGCTGTGGAACACCCTGGTTTTCGCCGTCGGCACGGTGCCCGCGGGCGTCGCCCTGGCGCTGATCATGGCGCTGTGGGTGAACCGCCCCCGCATGCCCGGACGGTCACTGATGCGGCTGGCCTATTTCACGCCGACCATGCTGCCGATGATCGCCGTGGCCAATATCTGGCTGTTCTTCTATTCCCCCGACATCGGTCTCCTGGACCAGATCGGCGCCGCCCTGGGGCTGGGCGGTCACAATTGGCTGGGCGATCCGGATACGGTGCTGGGCTGCCTGATGGTCATGACCGTCTGGAAGGAAGCCGGGTTCTTCATGATCTTCTATCTGGCCGCCCTTCAGACCCTGCCGCCCGACCTGATCGAGGCGGCCCGCCTGGAAGGCGCCGGGCGCTGGACCACCTTCTGGAAGATCACCTTTCCGCTGCTCATGCCGACCACGGTCTTCGTGCTGGTCAACGCCCTGCTCAACGCCTTCAAGCTGGTCGACCACCTGTTCATCCTGACCAAGGGCGGGCCGGACAACGCCTCGAACCTGCTACTTTACTACATCTACGAGACCGCCTTCTCCTTCTTCGACATGGCCTATGCCTCGACCCTGACCGTGGTGTTGCTGGGTCTGCTGGCGGTCCTGGCGATCACCCAGTTCGTCAGCCTGGATAAGAGGACGCATTACCGATGACCCCCGTCCCCGCGTCCACCACCACCACTTCCTCCGCTTCGCCCCTGTCCGTCTTGGCCCGGCGGTTCCGGCGCCCGGCGTTGGTGCCGTCCCTGGAGGCCGCCGCCGCCGTCCTGTTGGCCGTGGTCTGGGTGGCGCCGCTGCTCTACGCGATATGGGCGGCCTTTCACCCCGTCGCCTACGCCGTGAACTTCGACATCGCCGCGCCGTTGACCCTGGACAACTTCCGGACCGCCTGGAAGAGCGCCCCCTTCGCGCGTTATTTCCTCAACACCACGCTGCTGGTCCTGCTGATCCTGGCCGGGCAGTTCGTCCTTTGCACCCTGGCGGGCTACGCCTTCGCGCGTTTCGCCTTTCCCGGGGCGGACATCGCCTTCGTCCTGGTGCTGGTGCAGTTGATGATCGTGCCCGAGGTGTTGATCGTCGAGAACTACGCGACGCTGGGCGTGCTGGACCTGATCGACACCATTCCGGGCATCGCCTTGCCCTATATGGCGTCGGCCTTCGGTATCTTCCTGCTGCGGCAAGCCTTCAAGACCGTCCCGCGTGAGCTGGAGGAAGCCGCCCGCGTCGAGGGCTGTGGGACGCTGGGCGTCCTGTGGCGGGTCTATGTGCCGGTGGCGCGCTCCACCTATCTGGCCTATGCCCTGGTGTCGGTCAGCCACCATTGGAACAATTTCCTGTGGCCGCTGGTCATCACCAACTCCACCGACTCCCGGCCCCTGACCGTTGGGCTGGCCCTGTTCGGCGCACCGGAATCGGGGGTCGACTGGTCGGTCTTGTCGGCGGGAACGCTCCTGGCGGTGGCGCCGCTTCTGGTCGCCTTCCTGCTGTTCCAGCGGCAGTTCGTGCAGTCCTTTCTGCATGCCGGTATTCGGTAGGGGGCCGGCGCCGCCGATGCGCGGGTCGGCGGCGTCTATGCGGACAGAAGGCCCGCGACGACGCGGTGGCGGTAGTCGAAGTGGCGGTCTTCCTCCGGGGCCGGGGCGATGTCCCACGTCCACTCTCGGCGGTCCGTCAAATCGGGCAAGGCGGCGCCTTCCAGAAGATCCCACCAATCCACCGGTTCCGTGCTGCCGACGGGCTGCTTCAGGCGGTCCGTATCGGTGATCAGGCCGGTGACTCCGGGACGTTCCGTCAGGCTGGCGAAGTGCGCTTCGACCAACGACCGTCCCCAGGCGGTGATTTCGGTCGGCGAAAAGCCGCCTTGCGCTTCCGCCGCATCCATGACGGGCAAGGGAAGCTGGGTGGCCATGTTGGCCGACACCAAAAGATCGGCCTCCGCCGCGAAGGGCAACGAAGCGACCGGGTCGGGCAGGCGTCCGGCGGCCAAGGCTTCGGGGAGATGGTGAAGCAGTCCCAAGACATCGTGGTCGACCAGACTGACGTTCGGGAACCGCCGGGCCGCTCTCCGGGCCGCGGGCATATGGAAGAGATCGAGGCAGAGAACCCGGTCGAAGGTCGCGGCAAGATGCGGCAGGGGGATGCCGATAAACAATCCGGACCCGGCGATCACGGCCAGTTCGCGGCGCGGCGTCCGGTCCGCCCAATCGGCGATGACGCCTCGGCTGGTGTCCAGATGGGGCGCCCAGGCGGCGCGTTGGCGGCGCGCGCGTGCCTCCAGGGCGATCAGGTCATGCAGGACGCCCAGGCGTTTCAGGCGTTTGGGGCAGGGCAACAGGGCGTGGCGCAGGGCTTCGACGATCAAGGCCCAGGGGTCCTCGAACAGACGCGGTCAGGGCCGGTGGAAGGGGCTTTCGTCCTTCAGGCGGTCGAGCATGTCGTCGAGCATGATGCGGATGGAGGTCGCATAGGCTTCCGCCGCCCAAATCTGGTAGACCTGTCCGCAGTTCGGGGCGCAGGTGCGCGGTTCGGAATAGATGGTGGCGTAGAGGTGTCCCAGGGTGTCGCGGACTTCGGCGACACGGGCCTCGACGCCGCCCTTGCCGAAGGCGTCGCGGTCGTAGAATTCCCGGGCCACGGAAAACAGAACCACTTCCAGGCATTTGGCCTGTTCGTTCAGGGCCATCAGGATACGTTCGTTGTTGCCCGACTCGTAGGCGGGTTGCACCTTATCGTCGCACGCCGCCGCCTTGGCGGCGGCCACGTCCAACTGGCGGAAATCCGGTTTTCCACCGGCTTTCTGCCCAGAGTCTGCGGCCGACGCCCCGCCCGCGGCGGAGCATACCAAGCCGAGAGCGCAAAGGCCGGCCAGGAAGACGGAACGCATCACAAGATCACTCCCCCGGCTGTCCTACAGTCCTACCGTCTGCCGAAGAGTTTTTCTATATCTTTCAGCTTTAGCTCAACATAGGTCGGGCGGCCGTGATTGCACTGTCCCGAATGGGGCGTGGCCTCCATCTGTCGCAGAAGGGCGTTCATCTCGTCCGCGTTGAGGCGGCGCCCGGCGCGCACGCTGCCGTGGCAGGCCATGGTGCCGCAGATGTCGGCCAGGCGCTCGTTCAGGCTGAGTGCCTCGTCCCATTGCGCCAGATCGTCGGCGAGGTCGCGGACAAGCCCGTGGATGTCGGTGTCGCCCAGCAGGGCCGGGACTTCCCGGACCACCACCGTGGTCCCGCCGAAGGCCTCGATCACCAGTCCCAGGTCCGCCAGCTCGTCGGCCCGCGCCACCAGACGGTCGCAGGCGGCGTCCTCCAGCTCGACGACCTCGGGAATCAGCAGCATCTGGCGCTTCAGGCCGTCGCCCGCCATGGCTTGCTTCATGCGCTCGTAGACCAGACGCTCGTGGGCGGCGTGCTGGTCGACGATGACGATGCCGTCGTCGGTCTGGGCGACGATGTAGGTGCCATGGACCTGGCCGCGCGCCACGCCCAGCGGGTGGTCGGACGCCGGGACCGGAGCCGGAGCCTCCGCCGTGGTGTCGGTGGGGCGGGCCGACGGTGGCGCCTGCCAGCCCGGGAAGCTGGCCCGCTCGTGCAGCCCGGCCTCGGCCGGGGCCTGGGCGGCGAAGCTGGCGGCCAGGTGATGGCTGGCCGGGCGCGGTGTCGCGTGATGGGCAAACGGCAGGCGGGCGCCCAGGCCGCTGGTGCCGCCCGGGGGCGCCTGCTGGGGCTGCAACGCCCCGAGCGCCTGGTCGGCGACCGTGGTCGAGGCGCGATGGCCGGCGGCGTCGAGCGCCCGGCGCAGGGCGCCGACGATCAGGCCGCGCACCAGCTGGGGGTCGCGGAAGCGGACCTCCGCCTTGGCCGGATGGACGTTGACGTCGACCTCGCGCGGGGACAGGTCCAGGTACAGCGCCAGCACCGGGTGGCGGTCGCTGGCCAGGTAGTCGCGGTAGGCCCCGCGCACCGCCCCGTGCAACAGCCGGTCCTTGACGGGGCGGCCGTTGAC
>CAZCJJ010000192.1:0-4630 GCA_964499045.1 uncultured Opitutales bacterium
TGCCCGGCAAGTTGCCAATGCTTTTGAAGCTGCTGTTAAACTCACAGAGCAATATGGGTTCCAGTATATCGTTACCATGAATTCTGATGATGTCCCGCAAAGCGAATTCTCAGAAAACTTTGACTTTGGAAGTCATGTTTTACCACAGCGTTTGAGTGATAAGACTGAGGATGGCGGGCTCTTCGGCTTCCGATTCGTTTAGCCTACACCGCCACCCCCTCCCAATTAATCTCCAGGCGGTGTTTCAAGTGGTTGAGTATTCCTGCGCTAATCCGTTTTTCCTGATGCTGAAGGCGGCCCAGGACGATGCCTTCAGCCACATTCTGCTCTTTGGCAAATCGCTGCACATCCGTTTGCGCGGGTTGCGGAACCGTTGCCAAGAACGCCTTCCAGTCGTTCTTTGATATCAGGAAGTCAGCAGCCCAGGCATCCGCCTCCTTTTCCTTTTCACTGCTTTTTCCTCGGAACTCGATGAAGATATCCTTTTTGCCGTGCAGGAGGATATGTGCGGCTTCGTGGAAGAAGGTGAACCAGAGCATATCGTCGGTCTTATAGCGTAGACTGAGCTGAATGAGGGCCTTGTTTGGAGTCAACCAGCGGGTAAAGCCATAGACATGCGTTTTGGGCAGCTCGGGCACCAGAACCAGTGCCACACCTGCCGAGGCACACAGTTCCACGACCTTGGCCCAGACCTTGGCGGGATTCCCTCGCGTGAGGCTTCGGACTTGTTGAAGCGCCTTGCGGAATGCGGGAGCCGAGTACGCCGCACAGTCCTGACGCTGGGCCAATATCTCACCTGCCCGCAGCCAGACGCTGAGGTCGCCTAGTTCGCTTTTCAGCTTATCCGCCTCCCGGGCTGCACCTTCAAGCTGTGTGTAGGTCGATTCCCATTGGCTCGGGCTGGCCACGCCAAAGAAGTGGAGCAGTTTGGTCACTTTCTCTTCCTTGGTCGCAGCAGGTGCAACGAAGCGCATATTCACCAGCTTGGTGTAGGAGAAGTGGCGGAGCCAGTCGGTCTGCTCCTTGATGGCCTCCCGTTCCTTGAGACGCGCCAGACGCTCACGGTAATTCGACTCGGCATTATTCCAAAAACTGGCGGGCACCCCCGTTACTTTCTCCAATTGCAGGGCGGTTTCGGCAGTGATTGCGGCTACTCCTTTGACGATCTCATTGATGGTCTTGAGAGGGCGGCCCATCCGCTGGGCAAGTTCCTTCTGGGTCAGTCCGAGTTGCTCGATGGTTTCGAGCAGGGTCTCACCAGGCGGAACCGCGTAATCGGGGTCGAAGGTTTCAACCTCTTGGATGTTCGCTTGTTTACTCATGGGTGTCTGTGATTTCGATGATTTTGACGGTGGTTATCGCCTTCCAGTCCATTCCGCCTGCCTCCAGTTCTGGAATCGGCTCGTGGTCGGGAATAAAGATCAGGCGATAAGGATGATCCAAGTCCACGGACAGTTGACCAAGACGATTGCCTTTGAGCGGATGCAGCCTCGGGCCAGGTAAAAGTTTCAGAATCGCCAAGTTGTCGGAGGATTCGATTTCGGAGAGCCGTCGCTGGACGAGTCCTGCCCGCCGTGGGCCGAGCTTGTGCAGTTCCTTGGACTGGGTCAGCTGCTTGCAAAGTTTTTTGTTCTTGAACGATATCCGCATGCGCTCTGTTTTGTCAAGTTTGATTAACCTTTAGGGTAAATCAAATTACCGCCAATACCAATTCGGGCAATTTTCAAACTCAGAGTCCGCCTTCCGAAAGTACTATCCGAGCCTCAAGTCCGCCAAAGAAGCAGAGACGTTTTGGAGGATTATGCCGACGAATACGCCACGATCACGCGCAGCACAAAACCCCGTTGAGGCATAAATCCGTGCGTTATACCTCAAAAACATGCGATTATTGAGCTATAAATGATGAGTCCTCTGAAGAATCTGCGGATGAAAAACCCCTCTCCTCCCCTCACTGATAATACGCGAAATCCTCTTCCCGGGTCTGACGGTTGAAGCGTTGAAAACGGGTTTTAGGCAGGGCAGCCATAAACTGTTGCCCATACTGCTTTCTCAATATCCGGGAGTCGAGAACGGTGATCACACCGCGGTCAGACTGGGTACGGATCAGCCGTCCGATACCCTGCCGGAATTTAATGATAGCCTCGGGTAAAGTCATTTCCGCAAAGGGGTGGCCCCCGTTTTCCCGTATCCATTCACTTCTCGCTTCTGTAACCGGATGGGAGGGATTTTCAAAGGGAAGACGCGTCAGGATCACCTGGGAAAGTGCGGTTCCCGGCATGTCAAAACCGGTCCAGAAACTGTCCGTTCCAAAAAGAACCCCGTTTCCAGCTTCTCCGAAGAGGCGTTTTAAATCCGAGCGCGAATAATCCTCACCCTGCATGTAGAAATCACGGCCTTCTTCGGCAAAAACCGAACGCAGGCGATTCCCCACCAGAGCCATGTCGCCATAGCTGGTAAAGAGTACCAGGGTGCCCCCCGCCACCCGGAGGGAACAAAAGGCCACCATATCCACCAGATAATCCATATCCAGGCGCCCGGCCTCGTTGCTCGGCAGAGGGGCATCCTCGGCAATATAAATGTCAACGGCCTCCTCATAGTTGAACGGTGAAGTCACCACCCCTTGGCGCACGTCTTCGGCCCCCACCCGCTCGACAAAGGATGCCATGCGCTGCCCATCGGTGGTCAGCGTCGCACTGGTCAGCGTACAAGCCGTCTCCCGTGCAAAAAGCGCTTCCCGCAAATACCCGGAAACTTCAATGGGGGCCGAACGCAGCGTCACCAATTGTCCCTTGCGCCCAGACTTCTCCACCCAGTACACATGGTTTTGCTGCATAAGTTCGATCATCTCCCGAATCCCCGCATTGTAGCCCGTCAAGCGGTTCGCGTGGTCCTGCAACTCGTTTTTCAGGGACTCGCGTTCCTGCTCATTCGTCATCTGCTTCAGGCGGTTAACCACTTTGGCCAACGGTTCCTGCAACGAATGCTCAATCCAGTCCGCCTGACGGAAACGGTGAATATCGCGGCGTAAAAGAAAACGCTGCTTGATGGCATGGAAGAAGCCTTCCGCCGATTCCAGCGCCTTAAGCACCAGTTGTTTGTCATAATGCGTTCCCAGTTTCACCCACAGCCCACGGGGCTTTTTCCCACGGGGTTCATTGTAAAGCATGCGCAAGGCCCGGCTAAGCGCATACGAACTGATCGACAACCCGAAATGATCTGTGGCGATATCCGGCACCGTGTGGGCCTCATCCAACACCAGAAAATCCATTGGATAAAGGATCCCCGGTGTCTTTTTACCGGGAGACAGCCCTGCGCCGATCAGACTGAACAGGAGGCTGTGGTTGACAATGATGACATTGGCGCGGGTACGCTCCAACAGCGCTTTGCTGTAGAAACAAGTCTCGTGATTGCAGTTCTTCTTGTTGCAGGCGGACGAATCGGCATTGACCCAATCCCAGACATCGGGGGACGGACGGGGGCGCAACTCTTCCCGCAAACCGGTCTGTGTCTCCTCTGCCCAGAGTGCTATATTCATCAACTCATCCTGCTCCAAACTGCCAAACAAATCCGCTTTGGTCGCCAGGGCTTTGTTCAAACGGTGCTTGCACAGGTAATTGCCCCGCCCGACCAGCAAGGCTGCCTTGAACTCGGCAAAGGGTTTTAAATCATCCACCCGGCGGAACAGGTTGCGGCAGATTTCGAGATCCTTTTTCTCAATCTGCTGCTGCAGAGCTATGGTGTGGGAGGAAACGATAAACGGGCGGCGTTGGGAAACCGCATGGATCAAGCCCGGAATCAGATAGGCCAAGCTTTTGCCGGTACCGGTACCCGCCTCGTAAAGCAAGGGTTCATTGCATTGCAAGGACTCGGCAAAAGCCAATGCCATCGCCTCCTGCTGCGGCCTGTGCTCCAGCTTGAGTGCCTCGCAGAGCCAGCCATCCGCCGCAAAGGCCTGCCGGGTCAGGGCGAGTGTCGGGCTGGCGGCAAGCTGCGGGCTTTCCTGATTTTCCCGGAAACTGATCATGCAGGACGTTGCCCGTAATCAGGAGGCCGGATAAATACGGCGGCCTTGGGCCAGCCCTTCGGCAATCGAGGATTTATCCGGCAGTATTTTAACGTTGGCCGGGAGGCTGTCGTTAAGGCCGGAGGGAGCCCCGATGAGATAATAAGTAACGGGGAGATCCGGCGTTTTCACCTTCACCGAATCCTCCACTGTCGAAATCACCTGCGCGGCCATCCCGTCCGGACGGTCCAGCTCCACCACGGCCCAGAGTTCAATCCCGACCACATAAACTTCCGCGATCTTCAAAGTCCATCCGGCATCCGGAACCTGCAGACTCAAAGCCAGTGTTTTCTCCAGCATTTCGATATGACCGCTGTGATCGCCCTGCTCCTTCACCTTGGATTCATCCACCTTGATGAACGGAGCCTCCTCGTTTTTCTGCCCGCACCCCGCAAGGAAACAGGCCATTACCGTCAGAATGATACCAGGGAAAAGTAGTTTCATGGTCTGAAATTGCCGCCAATCCCGGCAAAAAGCAACCCCGTATGCAGGGCATTCCACCTGCTCATTTTGGTTGGAGCAACTGTGTTTCAGGCAAGGCAAATTCCATCTTTTTTCAGGTTGGAT
>CAZCJJ010000193.1:0-3085 GCA_964499045.1 uncultured Opitutales bacterium
ACCTTCTCGGAAACATTCCCCGAGCGGAGCATTTATAAAATTGAAACCAACTACCGCTCTTCCCCCGAGATCCTGCGTTTCGCCAACGAAATGATGCTCAACCACCCGCCGGTGGACGGCTACCCGCTCGAACTCCGGGCCCACAAGCCAACCCACCAGCGGCCCTACTTTGTTCCGGTATCCGATACCCGTCAACAGGCCTGGTTTGTCATCCGCCGTATTCAGGGACTGAGAGAAGAGGGATACAACCTGCAGGATATCGCAGTGCTTTATCGCGCCCACTACCAGGCCATGGACCTGCAAATGGAACTTTCCCGCGGCGGACTCCCCTATACGATCACCAGCGGTGTGCGTTTCTTCGAACAGGCCCACATCCGTGACTTCGTGGCCCAACTGCGCATCGTCGCCAACCCGCGCGACTCCGCTGCCTTCAAACGGGTCGCCATGCTGCTGCCCCGCATCGGTACCCGCTCCGCCGATCGCCTCTTCCTGCTCGTCAATAAAATCGCCGAACGGGACCGCTGCTCTCCCATCCAGGCAATGAGCCACAAGGAGGTCCTCGCCAAAATACCTAAGGACGCCTGCGACGACTGGACCGACCTCGCCCTTACCCTGCAGAATATCGAGGACGCCATGGGCGGACCCGCACTCCAAATCGAAGAACAGGACGATCTTTTTGAACAGGCCAAAGCCGAGGAAAAACAACAAAGGACAGCTCAAACGCCTTCAGAAATCGTCCGGATCGGCATTGACGGCTGGTATGGCGACTTCATGCGTAATTGCTACGAAAACTGGACCAGCCGCAGGGATGACCTCGATAGTCTCGTGGGCTTCGCCTCACGTTTTGAAACCATGAGCGAACTCCTTTCCCAGCTCGTTCTGCTCAACAGCGAAACCAGCGATCGTGCCATCGACCCGGATGCAGAAACCCTCCGGCTCACCACCATCCACCAAGCCAAGGGCCTTGAGTTTCCCATTGTTTTTGTCCTCGGTCTCTCCGATGGCCTCTTCCCCCTTAAACGGGCTATTGAAAGCGGGGATGTCGAAGAAGAACGCCGCCTGTTTTATGTCGCCGTCACACGGGCCATGCAGGAGCTATACCTGTGCCATCCGCGGGTCAGCATGACAGGGGGCCCACCCCAGCTCATGACCCCCTGCCGTTTCATTCAGGAAGTGGACCCGGAAGCCTACGATGTCCTGGGGTAGCGGCGGTTTGACAGTCCGACGGTATTGAGCTTGACGCTTGTAAAGGGGGCTTAAAGCATCACGCCCCATGAATATCGTCTGTCTGGACCTTGAGGGCGTCCTCGTTCCTGAAATATGGATTGCCGTGGCTGAAAGCACCGGCATCGAGGGCTTGAAGCGGACCACCCGCGACGAACCGGACTACGATGTGCTGATGCGCTACCGACTCGGATTGCTGGATGAGCACGGGATCACGCTGCCCCGTATTCAGGAAGTAATCGGAGGGCTCCGCCCTCTCGACGGAGCGGTGGAATTCATCAACTGGCTGCGCGCTGAATCGCAGGTCATCATCCTTTCCGATACCTTTGCTGAATTTGCGCAGCCGCTGATGGCTCAGCTCAATTACCCCACCCTGCTTTGCCATGAACTGGTCATTGGCCCGGGAGGGAAAATTGAAAACTACCGCCTGCGGCAACAAGACCAGAAGCGCAAAGCCATCGAAGCATTGCAGTCCCTGAACCTCACCGTTTTCGCTGCCGGAGACTCCTACAACGACCTCAGCATGCTGCAGGCGGCCAATCAGGGTATCCTTTTCCGCCCCTCTGAACGCTTCGCCGGGGAATACCCTGATTTCCCAGTTGTTCACACCCATGCGGACCTGCGCCGCCAATTGGAATCTCTTCTCAGCCATTCATAATGAAAAAAACAACCGGAGATCAGGGACGCTACGCCGCCCGGGGGGTATCGTCCTCCAAAAAGGAAGTCCACGCCACAGTGGATAAACTGGACCGGGGCCTCTTCCCCGGTGCCTTCTGCAAAATCACTGAGGATTACCTGACCGGCGACCCCAAACGCTGCAATGTCATCCATGCCGATGGTAGTGGAACCAAATCCATCCTCGCCTACCTGCACTACCGTGAAACCGGAGACCCCTCGGTCTTTCGCGGAATCGCTCAGGACAGCATCGTGATGAACATCGACGATCTGCTTTGCGTGGGTGCCACCGGGCCCATCCTTCTCAGCAGTACCGTCAACCGCAATGCCCGCAACTTTCCGGGCGAGGCTCTGGCCCAACTGATTCAGGGAACCGAAGACTTTCTCCAGACACTCCGCGATTACGGGGTGGCTGTCCACAGCGGCGGCGGGGAAACCGCTGATGTCGGTGACCTCACGCCCACCGTCACCGTGGACTCCTGTGCAACCGCCGTACTGGACCGGAAAAAAGTGATTACCGGCGATAAGATCAAACCGGGCCTCGTGATTATCGGGATCAGCTCCGCCGGGCAGGCCCACTATGAAAATACGGAAAACAGCGGCATCGGCAGCAACGGACTGACCAGTGCACGGCATGACCTGCTCAACCCCTACTACCGCAAAAAATATCCGGAAACCTACGACCGGAAAACCGACCTCAGCCTTGTTTATTGCGGCCCCTACAAAATGGAGGACCCTCTCCCCGGCTCAACACTCACCGTCGGCCAGGCTCTCCTGTCCCCCACCCGCACCTACGCTCCCGTCATTGCCCGCCTCCTGAAAGAATGCCCGGAAAAGATCCGTGGGCTGGTGCATTGTTCCGGCGGCGGCCAGACCAAATGTCTGCGCTTCGGCCAAGGGGTCCATTTTGTTAAAGACAATCTGCTTCCCATTCCCCCGGTCTTCAACGCGATTCAAAAGGCCAGTGGCACCAAGTGGAAGGAAATGTTTCAGGTTTATAATATGGGCCATCGAATGGAACTTTACTGCCTGAAATCACATGCCGCCGCCATCCTGACAATCATCCGCAGCTTCGGGCTCGATGCCGACATCGTCGGACGCACCGAAACAAGCACCCGCAAGGACGGTGGCAATCACCTGACCTTGACCTATGGCTCCAAGGCTTACCACTACAGCCTGTAGCCGC
>CAZCJJ010000193.1:3185-4626 GCA_964499045.1 uncultured Opitutales bacterium
TGGTTTTCTTTCTATAAAGCAGTTGACACTCCGCACGGGCACCCCCACAAACTTTTGCTTTTCTCAGAAACCACGATTCACGCCTAAATGCAGAACTTTGCAGACCAATGCCTTGATATGGCCCAATCCATTCTGGGCCACAATCTGGACGCGATTAACGAAAACGGAACCATCAATCCCGTCCCGGGAGAGAACAGTCGTCTGGACGAGCCTGGTCACGCGGCACTGGCTATCGGCGAATACCATCGCCTGACCGGCGAAACCAGTTTCGGTGATTACGACCTCGTGGATCTGGTGGCTCGAACCGTCACCGCCCAGGCCTTTACCGATGAGGAAGCGGAAAACGGCTTGGCCTACGCCTCCCTCGGTCTCCTTTCCTTCAGCCCCGCCAAAGAAAGAAATGCGGTCTGGGAACGCTTGCTTGAGCCCACCCGCGAGTTGCTGGACAAACGGCTGCTGGCCCGCACGGACTACAACAACCACCTGCAGACCTTCAATATCGCCAAGGCGGTTACCCGCTTCAGCATGGGGCTTTCCAAAAAAGACGAAACCGGTAAACTGATTGACCGCTTCGTTGAACGCCTCAATGAGAACAGTTCCGCCGGTTACCATGATGACAGTCCGGATGGCATCGGCGGGTGCTTTGATCTCTACGGCGTGCTCGCCTTCGTCTTCACCCGTCAGGCACTGCAACTTCATTCCAATATCCACCTGCGTGACCGCAAGCTTCCCAGCCTGCGTACCCATGCAGAGAAATACCTGAAGATGCTCCCCGACATTGTCCGGCAGGACGGCCTCGGCTGGGCCTATGGCCGGGGAATCGGCGCCTATGGTCAGATGCACTGCATCAGCCTCATCATGCAGTCCCTGCGTGACGGCTGGATATCCGAAGCCGACCGGCCCAAATATTCGGACATCCTGCGGCGTCTTTTCCAATTCTTCTTTGTCAGTTACCTCGATCAGGAACACGGCTACCTCGTAATCCGGGACAGTGAGCGCTCCACCGGGGAACAGCATACCACCCGGATGGCAAACTTCGATGCCGCCCGCTACCTCTGCCAATGGGCGCGGCTGGCCCGCTCCATCGGCGGATCCATGGAGGGGAAACCTTCCAACCTCAAGCGCTCCGGCCGCTTTATCCTTTTCGACAAATCACACCGCAAGGAACAGGGAGTGTTCAACTACTTCGACCCCGAAAGCGGTGTCCACGTCCAGATCCCACTCGTTAGCCAGGGTATCAAAAAGGAATCCGACTCCCTCGCCTTCCCCCACTCTCCGGGTGTCTTCGACTGGCCGGCCAATCTTTACCTGCCCATCCTCCAGCCCGAATTGACTTTCGGTGAACATGTCATCGTGCCGTCCTTCTACGGCAAACGTTGCACCACCGGTCTGGGCCTGCGCAATTCCTTCTTCTTCCGCTATGAACAGCCCGAACTCATCA
>CAZCJJ010000194.1:0-4622 GCA_964499045.1 uncultured Opitutales bacterium
GTAAGGACCGCATAAATGCGGAACTTGCTCCAGCCGATATCCGAACCTCCCTTCAGCCTACTTGGGCACCTGACATTGTTATTGTCTTTGTTCTCTCAGGGGCCTTTGTCTTTTCCTCCATGATACTGACCATTGAATCCCGCCAAAACCCCCGGGTAAAGGGGCTGATCAAACTCAGGGAGCGTTCGGAACGGAAACGCACCGGGCGGTTCCTGATTGAGGGATTCCGGGAGATACAGCGGGCACGCGAGGCCGGGATCCCGCTACTTGAGGCCTTTTACTGCCCGGATCTTTTCAAAAACGAGGAATCCACCGCACTGGTCAACGACCTCGATGTCGCCGAAGTTCTTCTGGTTGAAATGACACGAACTGTTTTTGAAAAAGCAAGTTACCGGGAAGGGCCGGACGGACTGCTTGCCGTGGCCGCCACCTGGGAGCAATCCGTGGACAGTCTTGAACTGCCCCCCCATGCACTGGTCCTAGTGGTGGAAGCCATCGAAAAACCCGGTAACCTTGGAGCACTCCTCCGGACTGCGGATGCCGCAGGGGTCCATGCGCTGCTGGTCTGCGATCCGGCCACCGATGTCTTCAACCCCAATGTGGTTCGCGCTTCCCAGGGTTCTCTTTTTGCCCTGCCCACCATCACGCTCGATTCGGCAAGCTGTCAGCAATGGCTGCAATCCCAAGGCATTCAGGTCGTCGCCACCACCCCGTCCGCCCCTATGGCCCCATGGGAAACCGACCTGACAGGCCCCACCGCCATCCTGGCTGGCAGTGAGAAAGACGGACTCAGCCCGTTCTGGCTTGAAGCCGCCGACACCCGAATCCGCATCCCCATGCAGGGGCAGGCCGACTCCCTCAATGTTTCCGCCTCCACCGCCATCATGCTCTATGAAGTCCTGCGCCAAAGATCGCCGGACCAAACGTAAAGGTATGCCAGCTCTGCCACTTCAGTTCTTCTTTCGATTCCTCCTTATTTTGGGTCTGACATCTGCCACCCTTCCGGCCAGCATCACGGATATGGAATTACTTTTGACCGGATTATCCCGCGAGGGCAAAGGAGGCGTGTTCAGGGTAAATTATGATCCCGCCCGCAACCAGTTTGATCTTCCCATACGCGACCATGCGTTTGACGGCTGTCTGCACGGTAGCTGGGACGCGGAGCGTAAACAGCTTTGGGTCGCCGCCAATGAGGATCATCAGGGGCGCTTGCTCGTGTTCGACTACCGGACCCTTCCTCCGGTACTAAACGCCAAAATTCCAACCGGGGGCCGCACCGCCTGCTATGTCAGTTTCGACCGCAGCGGCCAAAAGGCCTGGCTCGCCAACTACAGCTCGCCCGACATCGCCAGCATCCAGTTGAATGCGGACACTCAAGCGCCCCTTACCGTGCGGACGGGTTCCGGTTCGCACCCCAAGCGACAAGGCGAACCGCATCCCCACTCCGCCCACTATGTTCCCGAAGATGATGCCGTCTGGGTCGCTGACCTCGGCACCGATGAAGTCGTACGCTACCCTGTCCACCCGAAAACCGGGGCCCTTTTAACAGACAAGGCCATCGTCATCCAAACTGCACCCGGGGCAGGCCCACGCCATGTGGTCCCCCACCCCCATCTTCCCGTGGCCTATGTCACCAATGAGTTGAATTCGACTGTCGCTGTCATCCGGATTAACCAACCGAAAGCCGGAGTGATCGCCACCGTTTCCACCGTCAACGCAGGATCCGCCTCTCCGAATTATATTTCCACCGCCGCCGTTCACCCGAATGGTGCTTTTCTGGTTGTTGCCAACCGGGGCGACGATTCTCTCGCCAGCATTCCCCTCGCTACCGACGGATTGCCATCCGGTGAAGCCACGCAGACACCCTCCGGTGGGGCTTATCCGACCTTCCTTACCTTCAGTTCAGACGGAAAACTGCTCTTCGTGGCCAACCAACTGGGAAACAACCTGACCGTTTTTTCCTGCACCCTTGAAGAGGGGCAACTACAGCTTCAGTTGATCAATACACTCGAATGCGTGGCCCCCACCTGGGTAGGGATACGGTCGAAGTCGCTATAGCGTTGGCCAAACGGGCACAGATAATCATGCAGGCTAACACAAGCACCGGGACAGGTTTTCCCAAACAGGAGCATCCTGTTGCGCTGACCATTGCCAGTTCGGACTCCGGAGCCGGGGCAGGGATACAGGCCGACCTCCTTACCTTTGCCTCGCAAGGTGTTTTCGGGATTTCCGCGCTCGCCGCCCTGACCGCCCAAAATCCCTTGGGGGTCACCGAGGTGCGGAAACTGGATCCCGAATTCCTCCAGGCTCAACTCGACCAACTGAGCGCCTACTTCTCGATCCGCGCCATCAAAACCGGCATGCTTTTTTCGCAGGACCTGATCCGCGTGACCGCAGGATTCATCAAAGCCAGCTCCGCCCCTGCCGTCGTCGATCCCGTCATGGTCAGCTCCAGCGGGGCCGTTCTGCTGCAACCTGACGCCATTGAAACACTCGTGAGCGAACTCCTGCCTCAGGCTGCACTCATCACCCCCAATCTGGACGAAGCCGCCGCCTTGACCGGCAGTTACCCCGACACCCTCGCAGCCATGAGAACAACGGTACGGCACCTGAGTGAGCAGTTCGGCACCGCCGTTTTGCTCAAGGGGGGGCATCTGCCTGGGAACACCCTCGTCGATTGCCTCTGCCTGCCAGAGGGTGACATTACGGAATTTGAAGTCGCGCGCATCCAGACAACCGACACCCATGGCAGCGGTTGCACGCTCTCTTCCGCCATTGCCGCCTGGCTGGCCCGGGGGCTTCCCTTGATTGAAGCCGTCAGTCGCGCCCATACATACCTGCAAGATGCCATGCGTCAGCCCCTGCGACTGGGAGACCGCTGTTTTATCAGTCATTTTCCAGATCCAGATAAATCATCCGGTGATCACTTGCCTTGAGACTGGCAGGGAGGCTATCTGCAATCCAGCCACGTCCTCCGGCAACAGAGGGTTCCAAAGCGGGTGAAACCAGAAAAAAATCGACCCGTTCGTACCGATCCTCCCGTGTCCAGAAAAAAGTCCAGACCTCCTCCCGGGAATCCAACACCGGCAGCAGGCGGCTCAGTTCCGTTTCCCCGACCTGAAGAAAGCGGCGCAAAGGGGTACTCCCCCGGTGGTCATTGAAATCCCCGGCAATAATGAAACGCGGTTGTGACTCCGGCGGATGCTCCCGTCTGATTCTATCCCGTATAGCCTGCGCCTCCCTTGTCCGGAATAGCGTCGCCTGCGGATCATCCTCACGTTCCGTCCAGCGACTCTTCAGATGGAGGTTAAACAGGACCCACTTATGGTCGCCTTGGCCAAAGCCCGCTTCCAGTAATCCGCGGACCGAGCCCGCACTTTCACCAAAATAAGTGAAGGGGATATCATCGTGCATTTTGACATAGCGGGGTTTGATTCGCGAAAGCAGTGCCAGATACCGCACATCATCCCACCCCTCCCCCAGATAGGCATAGGGATAATCCAGCCCCTCGGCTTTCAGGTCCGCCTGCAGCTCCCTCAAAAAAGGCCGGTTCCCCATTTCCTGTAACACCAGAATATCCGGATTGATCCTGCGAATGATCTCACGCAGTGCCGTCTTCTCCGATTCCGGCTTCGGGTAATCCTTCATAAAGCGACCATAAACGACCCGATCCATCGTCAAATAGTTTTCCACATTATAGGATGCAATCCGGACCGGGCCTTCCGCCCACATAACTTGCAGAATCCCCCAAAACACCAAGAAAGCTATCCATTTTCGCACAGTTGGCATCTTGTTAAAATCATAGGACAATGAAAGCTTTAATGATACTGAGGATGAGATTTTGGGGGACCGGAGAGGCAACGCAGGAATCCCACGCGGAGACCCGGAGACGCCAAGAACTGGTAGGCTGAAGCTTCAGCGAGGCTTTCAGCAGGCTGTAGGGGTTTAGGCTGTAGGCTGTGGGGTCCGTTTCACTGTGCAGCAATGGCGCTCCCCGCAATATGGCTGGTTGTCCAGGCAGCCTGAAAGTTGAAACCTCCGGTAACACCGTCGATATCCAGGGTTTCACCGGCAAAATACAGTCCGGGGCAGATGCGGCTTTCCATCGTCCGGAAATCAACTTCCTTGAGGGCAACCCCGCCACAGGTGACAAACTCTTCCTTGTGCGTGCTTTTCCCCTCCACCTGCAACTCCTGTCCGCTCAAAAGCTCCAGCAAATCATCACGCCGCGCCGCAGGCAACTGGCTCCAGGTAAAACTGTCCGCCCGGGCCAACTGGACAAGCCGTTGCCACAAACGTCTCGGCAGGGAAGGCGGCCCGATTGTATCCAGACGCTTTTTCGGGTGTTCGCGCCTGAAGCGCTCCAACACCTGGCGCAGTTCCGGCACTCCACCAGGGAGCCATTGAACACGGACTCGAAAATGATAGCCAAGGGCATGCAACTCACGGGCGGCCCAAGCCGATAATTTCAACACCGCCGGTCCACTCAGCCCGGTATGTGTGATCAACAGGGGGCCTGATTGGCTGAGTTTTATCTCCCGTAAAGTAAGGGTCACCTCCGGAACAGAAACCCCGGCCAGGTCAGCCCACTCCGTCTGCGGCAATTTGAAGGTAAACAGGGA
>CAZCJJ010000195.1:0-4616 GCA_964499045.1 uncultured Opitutales bacterium
TGCGGCCCCAACTTCTGCTCCATGAAGATCACCGAGGATGTTCGCCGCTATGCCGATGAAAAAGGGGTGCAGGCAGATCAGGCCATCGAAGTCGGCATGGAAGAGAAGGCCCGCGAATTCCGCGAAAAAGGAGCCGAGGTCTATGTTTCCAGTGCGGGCTAACACCTAACCCGCTAGCCCGGCCAGTGTAGTTGCAGGCGTCTGTGCTTTTCGTTCCACTCATGGATCTTGGTGTCGGCGGTGATCAAGGGTAGCCCCAGAAGTCCGGCGGTGGCGACGATAAGACGATCCGCCGGATCGCCGTGGAAATCGGGTAAGCGGCAACTTTCAATGGCGATGGCCCCGGACAGAGGTTCAAGGGAGACAGGAGGGGCGAGGTTGGCCTGAATCCATTGATCGACTGTCGGCTCCAGTTTCAGTCGCCCCTTACTTTCAAGCATTGCAATTTTCCAGAGTGCAATGGCGGGAACCACGCAGGTGCCTTTAAAGGACTTGAGCGCATTGGCCCGGGGATCCCCGGCGGACGCCCAGACCCAAACATGCGTGTCCAAAACGACGGTGCGGGCCAGTTCAAGACTCAGCATCCCAAGTCTCCCCCGTTGCCAGCAGGTCACCCCGGATTTCGGTTTCCTTGCGTGAGCGCCCCCAAATCGGCGGAGCCTCCTCTACTGCGGCCGGCCTCAACTCTGCCGCCACTTTCCCGTATTTGCTGATGCGTACGTGGCAATGCTCCTTTTGCACCTTATCAATGATGCCAAGGCACTTTGCCTTGAACTGGGTGACCGTTATTTCCATTTTTAAACTATGGTCATACCATGGTCATTTGTCAATGCGGATACCGATCCCGGGTGGGTGAGGTGAGAAAGAGCTTAACCAAGTTCCGCGTTTTTGCTGGAGCAAGTTCCGACTTCAGTCGGTCCCCCTTTCCTTCCGAAAACCGGCTGAAGCCGGTACTCCAGCAGGGAATCTGTTCAACGAACTCCCCGATGAAGTCCCTTAACTAAGTGTCATTCAGGCTATCCTGTTAAGTGATTATCCCTGTCCACGCAGGGCCTTTCGGCCTGCAAGCTTCGATGGAGAGCGGGCTGCCGCTTGACAGGGGTTTGCTTTTTGCTAATATACGGGTCAATTCTGGTTCGGTAAGAAAGCGGCCGGTAGAACCCCTAATCTTTATGAAGATGCGTCGAGTCCCTTTGATCCTTGCTTTACTGGCGGCCCCGTTTCTGTTGTCGATTCAGGCAAGTGCAAACTACAAGGAAGCGATCGGTTATTCCCTCCTGCAGGACCTGACCAGCCCTGATGGCTACATCAAAGACGGCAAGGATTTGACCGGAGCAGGCATCGGTGTCGCGATGGTGGAGGCCCCTTTGAATGGCAACCACATGCCGGACGCCACCAATGCTGAGTTTACGGGAAAGACCTTTACGAACAAATCAGAAAGCAGTATTGAAACGAGCATTCATGCGACCAGAGTGGCCCGGTCCTTTTTCGGAAACGCAACAGGGGTTGCTTCCGGAATTACGGCCATTGATGTGTATGAGGTTAATAATTGGCTGGGGTCAGGGTATTTGAATTATCAAAGTAGCAGCAGTGTCAAACCGATTGATGACGGCAATCAGGTCTTTAATCATAGCTGGGTGGCCTCAATGGGAAATTCTTCACTGGATGCGACAGCTATCCGCCGTCTTGATTGGGCCGTCCAGAACCACGGGGTGGTTTCGGTGGTAGGCGTTGATAACGATTCCGACAGTACAGTCCCTCCTTTGCTGGCCTCCAGTTTCAATTCCATAGCTGTCGGGCTGGCGAATGGCAACCACAGTTCCGGGCAACCACCTCTTTACGGTGAGGGGCGGACGAAGCCGGACATCGTGGCCCCGGGGGCCGTAGGCCAGTATACCAGCTTTTCCACCCCCGTGGTGGCGGCGGGGGCTGTGCTCATGATTGATGCCGCCAAATCGATCCAAAATACGACGGAACGCGAAAACGCCCAACGGCCTGAGGTTGTCAAAGCCCTCCTGATGGGGGGTGCGACCAAGAACACCTTGACTGGTTGGTCCAATACCGAAACGGCCCCGCTGGATCCGGTTTTTGGGGCGGGAATGCTCAATGTGGCCAACAGCTATCGGATTCTCGCCTCCGGCCAGCAGGCGGCCAGTGCCAGTTCCGATGTAGCCAATACCGGCTGGGATTTCGGTTCAACCGATACTTTTCAGCAGTATTACTTCTTTGAAATCGAGGAAGGATTTCACCTCGCGGAATTCACGGCCTTCATGACCTGGAATGCGGTGGTGGCCAATAATTTGAATTCTTTCACCCTGGGCAATCTCGACCTCATGCTCTACCAGGCGGATGGATACGACCTGGTGGGAGAGGCGATGGTGACCAGTGCCTCCACCGGCTATAGCAACAATGAGCTGATCTATCTCGAATACCTGACCTCCGGCCGCTATGCGCTGGTTGTGGACAGTGATGGTTTGGGCGAGGACTATGCCATCACCTGGTTCGGTGAACCCGGCGTCATCCCGGAACCCGCCACCTTTGTCTGGATCGCTTTTGTCGGACTGCTGGTGCTGCTGCTGCGCCCCCGGAGGGGGATGGCGAAACAGTAGGACCGTTCCCGACCGTCAGACCGTCCCGACCGGTCCTCACGGCATCCAGGCGAAGAAGAAGCGGGGACGTTCGCTTAGGTCTGGTCTGCTTTCGCTGCGGGCGTAACCGCTTTCCCGGGCGATTCGGGTGAGAGCCTCATGGTGGTCTATCCCGGTTTCCAGGGCGATGAGCCCACCGGGTTTAAGGTGCGCCGGGGCATGGCGGAGCAGGTGTTCCAGATCAGCCAAGCCCTCGTTGGCTGCGACCAGCGCTTCCCGGGGTTCATGCTCCCTGACCTCCGGGGCGGCGGAAGTCCATTCCTCCTCTGTTAAATAAGGGGGGTTGGAAACAAGCAGGTTAAAGGTCTGTTCGGGTGGCAGTCCCTCGAACCAGGAGCCCTGATGAAAAGTCACCCGTTGGAGCAGCCCGGAGCTTTCGGCATTGTCGCGGGCGAGGGCGAGGGCTGTGGTACTGGCATCGATGGCATGCACGGTGCTTTCGGGCCATGCATGGGCGAGGGCGAGGGCAATGGCTCCGGTTCCTGTCCCGAGATCTGCGATGGTGGCAGGTGGGCACGTTTTATAGCCGGGAAGGTCGAGCAGCAGGTTGACTAGTTCTTCGGTTTCCGGCCGCGGAATCAGTGCCCTCGGGTCACACTTCAGAACGATTTCATGAAAAGGTGTGCTGCCCAGTACATACTGAAGCGGAACCCTGCGCCCGCGCTCACTGACGAGCGGCCGCAGTGCTTGCAGGACATCCTCGGGCAGGGGACGGTCAAATTGCAGGTAAAGGTCGAGCCGCTTGCAGTTCAGTGCATGGGCAAAAAGCAACTCCGCATTCAGGCGTGCCTCCTCCAATCCCTTCGACTCGAAGTAGGCCTTGGTTTTTTGAAGGACTTCCAGCAAGGTCTGCATGCGTTTTATGCGGGCTTACCTGAATGGCACTTAGTTAGTGGCCTTCATCGAGGCCGTTTACCGCAATCGACGGAGCAAGCCCGGCGACTTGTCGCGGTGTAACTCAGTGAAGACGGAAGCCGGAACCAAAAGGAGCGTGGGCATCCTGCCCACGAACTTGGAATAACACGGGCGGGACGCCCGTGCTCCTTTCCACTCTGAAGAAAAATCCTGAATTCTCATTGGCGTCGATTTCTATAGTCCACCTTAACTAAGTGCCATTCGGCCTAAGCTGAATATTTCACCCTCAAAGCTTGTCCACGATTGCATCGGCCAGCCCGTAGTCAATGGCTTCCTGGGCGGTCAGATAAAAGTCGCGGTCGGTGTCCTTCTGGATTTTTTCCAATGGCTGACCGGAGGCGTCGGCGAGGATTTTGTTCAATTCGTCGCGGAGTTTTTCCATTTCCAGGGCCTGGATATTGATGTCCACCGCCGGGGCGATGATGCGCCCCATGATGAGCGGCTGGTGGATGAGGACACGGGCGTGGGGGAAAATGAAACGGCGCCCCTTGGTTCCGGCGGAGAGGAGGATGCTACCCATGCTGGCGGCCATACCGGTAACATAGACGGCGATCGGGGAACTGATCAACTTCATGGTGTCATAAACCGCCATGCCCGCCGTGATGGAGCCACCGGGGGAGTTGACGTAAAAGCTGATTTCCTTGCCCGGATCCTTCGTCTCCAGGTACATCAACTTGTCCATGATCGCTTTCATGGAGTCGTCATTGACCTCTCCCCAGAGGAAAATTTTCCGTTCTTCGAGAAACTTCCTCTCCATCATCGACTGGATGGGTGTCGGTGTTCCCTTGGTTGATTGCTCGTCGCAATCGTCGTCACAGAATCGGGTGGTTGCTTGTTGAGTCGAATTCATAAGTTGGGCGCAAGATAGTCAGGGTCGCGTGAATTACCAACTAAAAAATAAAATCGTGGTTTGGCCGGGTCCACGCTCTTGCTTCCGGAAATGGTCAGATGTAGTCCAATTCAGGGAGGCCATCATGCGGCTCCAAGGTGGAGCGGTCTAACCCGCATATCTCACCGGCTTGTTGGCGAAGGTTCTATTCTATTGAGAAACAA
>CAZCJJ010000196.1:0-4609 GCA_964499045.1 uncultured Opitutales bacterium
TCGAACTGGTCAGCCACAAGGTTCCGGAAGAACGTCGACACCCGAGACACGACACCGCCGACACCAGACTTGATCTTGTCCCACAGCGACGGATCAGGCGCCCCACCCTCACCCACCGGACCATCCACAGCCCAATGCACGTGGTTACGGTGCTGATTCATGGTTCCAGCACCATAAAACCCGAAACCGTCCCCAACATCCTTGTAGTTGTTGATGTTGCGATTGAACGGCGAGTGAATGAGTTCGAGGGTGCGGTTCTGGTATTCGTCCGCCACATAGTTGGCGAACGCCTTCATCTCCGGGGTGCCGGCGTCTCCACCGTTGGAGAAGTCACCGGCCATGCCCTTGGAGTGGTAGCCGTCGTCCGTGAACCGCAAACCAGAGAAGGCGCGGTCGTTCGTCAACAGCATCGGGAAGTGCTTCCGCACCACCGCTTCCATCGACTCCACAATGCCGCCACGGTTGAAGTAGCCCATGAACTTGCGTGCACCCGACACACCGCCGGAGCGGGCAGCAGCGTTGGCGTTTTCGACGAAGTCGGGGCCGACAGCACGGGTCCATTCGGGGCGCATGACGGCTTCGCCACCACCGACGGCGATGATCCGATCGTCCCGACCAGGCGAGTAGCCGGACATGACACCATCGACGGTGCCACCGCGAGCGAATGCGGGCACCTTCGCCTTGCCGTCTCCGCCACCCGTGTGTGCGGTCGGGATGGTCGGCAGGGTGATCGTTTCAAGCCCGATCTTCGGTGCGATAGCGTTCCATGCCGCAAAAATACCGTTGTTGAAAACGGTTTCAATCACCCAGTTGATCGGCCCGGACAGTTTCGACTTGAGTCCATCCCAGATGCCGCCGATCCTGTCGACGCCACGCTGAAACACGCCTTCCAGTGTGTCGAGCGCGGAACCGAGCCACGGAAAGTGCTCGTCGATGATCGTCCGGGCACCCTCGCCGATCTCGGCAGGCAAATCCTGCCAGGAGGTGACGGCACCGTTCGTGATCTTCGAAACAAAGTCGTCGGCGAGCCCACCCAGGCCCTCGGTGCGGAGGGTTTCCCAGTTTGTGCGGATGGTTCCCCACCCGGAAGAGACTGCACCTGTGAGGCTGTCCCAGTTTCGTTGCGCACCATTTTGGATGTGCTCCACGAATCCGCCGGCGATGTTGGCGGTTCCTTCACCGAGGGACGTGAACACGGGGCCGACGTGATCGGTCCAACCTGTTTCGATGGCGTCAGTGAAGACACCCCACTCGCGGCCCATCTCCTCGAAATGATCCCCGAAACCGTCGGCGATGGTGCCTTCGGTGTTGGGGTTCCACATTCCGCCGTCGTACGAGTCTGTTTCGTTGTTGAACCCGAAGAACGAGTTGAATCCGCGGGCGGTCTTGCCGATCCAGCTATCCGAGTTGTCTGCGGCGTCAAAGCCCTGCCGGAGGAGGCCCGCTTCGCGCGCTTGACCTGGCTTCAATTGTTCAGGCGTCAAACCGCCTTGCTGGCCGGGCTCCCCGTTGCCGTCTGGATCATCGGCGTTTCGCGCACCCCTGAATGTCCCAAGGATTTGTGCGCCGAACTTGATCGCGGCAACGATCCCATCCACGGTCGCCTTCACGTCGGCGAAGAACTTCTTGATTTCCTCTTGGCCTTCGGGGGTGCCAAGGAATTCTTTCCAGCGTTCGGTGGCGGATTCGATGCTGTCGAGCCACGACTCGCCAAGATCATCAGATCCAGTGAACAGGTTGGAGGCAATACCACCAATGTTTTTGACGATCCGCCAAATCTGCGCGAACGCATCCATCGCGTCCCGCATAAACGTTTCGAGGGAACCGTCATCCCGCATCCGCCGAATGGTGTCCGCGAACGATGCGGTGCCGTCCTCGAACGCACCAGTAACCTCAGGCAACAGTTCCGAACCCACCGTAGCGATGTCCAGCAACGCCCGACCAATATTGCCGAGCCCATTCAGCAGCGGACCCAAAGCCTCAGCCGTGTTATCCAGGATCGCCGAAATATCGTTCTGAACCTCAGTACCGTTCAACCAATCCATCGCCTGACGCATCTTGCCGTTCAACACATCAGCAAGACCCGTCAAACCCGACGTCAGGATCGGAATATAGTTGCCGCCGAGTTCCTGCATCTTGGCGCCCATGCCATCAAACAAGGAATCCTGCACCGACAGCCGCAGGTCTTTCCACGCATCACCCAGTGCGCGGGTACGTTCCACAAAATCGCGGGCATTCGGCGACAGATTCGCCAACGCCTGATTATATTTATCGACAGCCGTGGAGGTTTCGGCGAGGGCTTCCGCCTGATTGGCCTGCGCATCCGCCACCCGACGCAAAGCATCCTCGATCTGACGCTGCGCCTGAGAATTCTGGCGGGCCACACTCTCCTGCGTGACACCCAGGTTCTCCTGAGCATCCTTCTCCGCCTGAATGGCGTCCGCAACACCTTCCTTGGCGGCAACAACCTGCGCAGCACCCTCCACACCAGCCTTGTTGGCGGCTTCGGTTTCGAGACGAAGATCGTTGTTGCGTTCCCGCACCTCATCGATGCGCTGCTGCGCCTGACGCACATTGTTTTCGGCCTCGCGACGGTCCAATATGGTGACGGGCTGACCGTCTTTGCCCAACTCTGCGAGGCGTTCCCGGGCGCGTTCTAGCGCAATGAGGGCGTCTTCTTCGTCGATCGCGGAACCCTTGAGCGCAAGGTTCATGTCTTCGATCTGCTCAACCGCATCCTTGCGGGCGCGCGTCAGATCCTCTTGAGCGTCTTTGGTGCGTTCCTGCGCGTCCTGCACCTGGCGTTCCGCCTGCGCGATCTGCCGGGCACCGTCCTTCGCGGTCTGTGCAGCATTGTCGCGGGCATCCGCCACACCACGCTCCGCGTCCTCAACCTGACGCGCCGCATCGGCTTGCTTCTTAGCGTTGGCTGCCGCATCCTTCGCTGCGGACTCGGAGGCATCCCCGGCGGCTTTGAACGCATCAATGATGCCGGTGGAGCCGACAGCGATCGTGGCGATGGAAGCGGTCGCCGCGGCACCCATCGCGGGCAGGAGCGCGATCACGCCCGCGGCCTGCGCCAACTGACCCAACAGCGGGATCAGGGACACGCCAGCGAGCGCCATCAAACCGGTCTTCACCAAACCGGCGGGGTTGACCATGCTGAGCAGTGAGGTGGCGCCGTTGACTGCGGATTCCGCGATCCCGGTCAATCCTGCACGTACCAGGCGGCTGATGCTGTTTTGGTCGTTCTGCGCTTGCCGTAGACGGCGGTGCGCTTCGGCCTGTGCCCCCAGGAACCTGGCAGCATCGCTGCTGCGGTCTGCGAGTGTGCGTTGTGCCCGCGCAAGGCTTTGCGATGCAGCCAATGCCTGCGTGGAGGATGCACCATGCCGGGACGTGGCATCCGCCAAACGACGCTCCGCTAGCGTCACCCGTTCCGCCGCATCCGCCTGACGGGTACGGGACTGTTCCATGCTGGACGTGGCCTGCGCCAACTCTGCCTCGGCACGAGTAACCGATGCCCGATCCACTTCCATCTGGACGCGGATACGGCGAATCATTCCGCCACCGCTACGGCCCGAACCGGAACCGCCGCCAAGCGTGCCGGCACCCACCGATCCGAGATCGATACCGCGGAGCATGGTGCGCAGGGCAGCCAACTGGGCCATCGCGGCCCCGGTGTCGAGATTGACACTCAGGGAGAGCGGTACGGCGCCTTGTGCGGCACGCCAGGTGGCGAGTTGCGCGTTGGCCTGGGTGAAGTCCAGGTCGGGTTTGATCTTGAGGGTGCCGCCCATTGTGGCGAGCTGCGTGTTCAGCGCGGTCTTGAACCCGGCAAGATTGGGCGCGACCTTCACGCGCACGGTGGGGGTGTTTACGCCACCAAGAGCCGCATTCAGCTTCGACTTGAACCCGGTGATGTCTGGGTTGACCTGCACCTTGATCTTGGGTGCGTTCACGCCCTGAACAGCAGCATTGAGCTTCGTCTGGAACCCGGTCAGGTCAGGTTTGAGACCGACCTTGACGGTGACGTTCGCTGACTTGACAGCAGTGTTCAGCTTCTGCTGAAAGCCCGTCAGGTTGGGAACAATCGAAACCTTGTGCTCAACGTTGACAGACTTGAGCTGAGTGCGGAGCTGCTGCCGGAAGTCCGTGGCAAGACGCGGCCGGATCGTTAACTGTGCAGATCCAGCATTGAACGACCCATCGGCCATCGTCTCACCTCAATATTCAAATGTGGCTTAGAAATCCACGCCCAACGTGGACAAAACATCACGCATCTGCGCCTTGTCGCGCTCCGCCTGCACCCGCTGCCGAATCGCCTGCTCTGCCGTGATTGGTCGGGGTTCGGGTTTGAATGCGGGTGGTTTCCCACCGAACGCCGACACCATCACCGACGTAAGTTGCTTCAGCAGATCAATCTGGTAGAGCATCAAATACACTTCCCGCGTGTACCCCTCAGGGGTGAGCGGTGGTTGCTCTTGCTCCTCTGGCTCCGGGAGTTGCGCCAACGCCTCGGCTCGCACCGGGTCCATGAGCAGCGCGGACTTGAACTTGGATTCGGTGGGGAATCGTTCGATCAGGCGCATAAACTGCGACCAGGGGC
>CAZCJJ010000197.1:0-4588 GCA_964499045.1 uncultured Opitutales bacterium
AAGCCTCCCCCGCCTACACCTCAACCGACCATGAGTGCCGATGAGTTTTTTCAGAAACATGGGCGTCCGGCTCCACCGGCCCCGAGACCTCAGCGGACCCAGCCCGCCCAACCGGTGACAGCCCCGCGGATTGATGTTTCGGAAATCACCCAAAACCTGAACCGGTTGATGGAATCATCCACGCAAGGAACGGTCAACCGGATGACGGCACAGGAGCAATCTGCCATGCTGGCCTACATCGGACGGCTGAAGCACCTGATTGAAATCGCCTGGGACAAGCCGGCGAGTTTGAGTAACCACGAGATTTCGGCCGAAGTCCTGATCACCCTGTCGCCTTCCGGACAGGTGACGAATGTACGCTTTTCGCGCCGGAGCGGAAACAGTACTTTCGATGACTCGGTCAGTGCCGCCGCGCGGAATGCCCGCAGTGCCGGACCTGTGCCGACCGGAAAAAGTGAAACGGTACGCCTGACCTTCGAGATGATCGAACGCTGATTCCGAATAATACAGCTTCACCACAAGTCCTCTGTCACCAAACACCAAAAAGGAGCGTGGGCATCCTGCCCACGAACTTGGAATAACACGGGCGGGACACCCGTGCTCCTTTCCACTCTGAAGAAAAATCCTGAATACTCATTGGCGTCGATTTCGATAGTCCACCTTAACCAAGTGCCATTCGGGCTAACCCAACTCACAAGCTTGCAATGGGGGCCTTCCGGAATATTCATGTCGTATGCAAGTTCTGGAGTTTAAGACCGCAAAAGGTGATAAGGTGATTGTCCGTGAAGCGACCCGGGCCGACATTCCGCGTCTGATCGAACTGAACAAAGTGTCTTACCCCTCAATGGTGGAGGAGAATGTGGTCTGGAAGGAAGGACACCTGCGCAGTCACCAGCGTCTTTTCCCGGAAGGACAAATGGTGGCGGAGTACAAAGGCGAGATCGTGGGGATGGTCTGTACGCTTATTGTGGATATGGGGGAGGATCCTCTGCGCCCGCATACTTACGCCGGGATTACGGATGGTGGTTTTTTCCACAACCACGACCGGAACGGTGATACGCTTTACGGGGCGGATGTCTGCGTGGATCCCAAGGTCCGGGGGCTGGGCATTGGCGCGGCTCTCTATGAAGCACGCCGGCAGTTATGCCGTAAATACAACCTGCGCCGTATTTTGGCCGGGGGACGTATCTGGAATTACGAGCAGCACGCCGATAAAATGGGGCCCGAGGAGTATGTCCGCCGGGTGGAGGCCGGTGAGTTAAGGGATCTGGTCCTCAGTTTTCAGTTGCGAGAGGGCTTCCAACTCCGGGGCATTTTAAAGAATTACATCATCGACCCGAACAGTCTGAACAATGCCAGTTTGATCGAGTGGCTGAACCCGGATTATGAAGCTCCGCTGGAAAAGAACGCCAAGGTTCGGGTGGCCTGTGTGCAGTATCAGGTTCGCCGGGTGGCGAATTTCGAGGAGTTTGCCGGGTATGTGGACTATTTTGTGGAAACAGCGGCGGACTATCGGGCCGATTTTGTCGTCTTTCCCGAGTTCTTCACTGTTCAACTGCTCTCCTCCATGGAAAAACTGGCGTCGTTGGAAGGGATACGCCGCCTGGCGGAAATGACTCCACAGGTGGAGGAACTCATGGCCGGCCTTGCCCGGCGCTACGGGGTGCATATCATTGCGGGCAGCCATCCGGTTCCCGGCAACACCCCGAATGAATTGTTCAATAAAAGCATGGTTTTCCTCCCCGATGGCAGCCATGTGGATCAGCCCAAGTTACACATTACCCCCGCTGAGCGCACCTACTGGGGGATCACCGGTGGCAATGAGCTATACGCCATCCAGACCCCGAAAGTGAAAATCGGGGTTCAAATCTGTTATGATATCGAGTTCCCCGAAGCCAGCCGCTATCTGGCGGACCAGGGCTGCGAGATTATTTTCGTCCCTTATTGCACGGACAACCGGCAGGGACATCTGCGGGTCAAATACTGTGCCCAGGCCCGGGCGATCGAGAACCAGATTTATGTGGTGACCGCCGGTATCATCGGCAATCTGCCCAGTGTGCCAGCCATGGATATCCATTACGGACAGGCCGCCGTTTACACTCCCTCCGATTTCGAATTTGCCCGCGACGGGGTGCAGGCACAGGCCGATTCGAATGTGGAAACCCTGCTGGTTACTGATCTCGATATCTCGGATCTCCATCGCAACCGCCATACCGGTTCGGTAACGCCGCGGCTTGACCGCCGTCTGGACCTGTTCGAAATCAAGGCCAAACTGAAAAACATGCCGGACGAAGAGGGCGTTGAAAAATCAGTCCCCCTCGATCTCGCGACTTGAGGCAAAAGGGGAGGGAAGCCGTATTTTTCTCGTTGTCGTTGTAGTAATCGAAAGGGATCAACTTGAACTTCGACCACGACCACGACAACGAATGTGGGATGAGGATTTGTTGTCTGTGAGAGCAGAAAGATGAGTTTGATAGAAGTTTGAGCGGGGCTCCTTCTCGTGATCCTGTGCCCGTTTTTTTCGCATCGAGTCACTTTTTCTCGTTGTCGTGATCGTGATCGTTGTCGTAATCGAAAGGGATCATGAATTTTGGGCACGAACAGCTCCATGTTTACCAAGTTGCGCTGAAATACGTTCGTTGGGCGTATGATCTTGCAGGGAGCCTGAAGGGGGCTGATCGACATGCGAAAGATCAGTTGTTGCGGGCCTCGCAGTCGATTCCGCAAAACATCGCGGAAGGGAATGGAAAGGGAACTGAGCAGGACCGAAGACGCTATTTTGAAATAGCCAGAGGTTCGGCTTTGGAATGTGGAGCGATTCAGGATATTCTGGAGACTTGTGGAGTTATCACGGCAGCCGAGAACCAGAAAGCCAAGAGGGAGATGCTGATTCGGATTGTTTCCATGCTGACGAAGCTGGGGAAACGGAATTATCGAGTCGAAGAGAGATCTGTCCCATATCACAGTCTTGATCACGACAACGACATCAACTTGAACTCCGACAACGACCACGACAACGACCACGACAACGACAACGAATGTGGGATGAGTCAGGATTTGTTGTCTGTGAGAGCAGAAAGATGAGTTTGATAGAAGTTTGAGCGGGGCTCCTTCTCGTGATCCTGTGCCCGTTTTTTTCGCATCGTGTTCTTTTTTTCTCGTTGTCGTGATCGTTGTCGTTGTCGTAATCGAAAGGGATCAACTTGAACTTCGACCACGACAACGAATATGGAATGAGAAATACTCAACGTGACGCAACTACTTGACCTTGTATACTATGACACAAAACACAGCCAATCTTCGTTTTCTTATTCTTGCCGGTGGCCGGAGCCGGAGGGTGGGGCAGGACAAAGCGGGACTCCTTTTCAAGGGAGAGCTCCAGGTCAAACGCATGGTTTACCTCGGACAGCATGTCTTTGCCCGCGACCATGTTTTTGTTTCCCTGCGCGACACCCAGGATAACTTTTCCGGTGCCCCAGCGATCATCGACCGCTTTGGCGAAATCGGCCCCTTCGGCGGTATTCTCTCGGCGTTCTTCTTTCACCGCGACATGACTTGGATCTCTGCCAATTGCGATCTGCCTTTTCTGGATGAAATGACGCTGGAGACCATCATTGCCGCCCGCGACCCCTCCCGTGTCGCGACCGCATTCCGCGATTCGCAAAGCGGGAAAGCCCTCCCACAACTCGTCCTGTGGGAAAACCAGCACAAAGACACGCTCCTTCAATGGGCGAAAAAAGGAATCCACAGCCTCGACGACGTGCTGGACAAAGTGGATCCCCATCTGATTGAAGCTCCGTCCCCCGACAAACTGGATACGATCAACTCTCCCGAAGACTATCTCGAAGCCCAGCGCCGCATGATCCTCGCAAAGTAGTTGCACCGTTTCAGCAAGCACTCGCCGTCACCGCTGCCGCTGTCACCGTGTACTGGACGCGCCTGCGGGGAGTGCGAAAAAAGGCCGCCCGTTCCTCAATGCCTGTCAACCCCTCGGCGGCGGCGCTTTGATGGCGCAGGGTGTGCTGGACCGGGAACGACCAGTCCGGTGCAAAGGGAATGAGAGTATAGTCTGTTTCAGGCATTTATACCCCCCCGAAGTGTCAACCTCTTGGCTTGATAATCAGGGAATGCGTGCTAGTTTATTGCTAATTCATTTCAAATAGCATGAGAAACTTACAAGTTAGATTACCCGATGGATTGCGCGAGGATGCCGACAAGATTCTCGATGAGATGGGGATGGATATGTCCACAGCGATCCGTATCTATCTGCGAAAGGTGGTGCAGACACGAAGCATTCCATTTCCCTTGGAAGCGCCGCAGCCTGCCGCGGAAACCATTCCTGTTGATGCAGAAACACAAACGAAGATGGACAGGGTAGCCTCTGTCTGGCGTAAGAAGAAGCGCTGATGTCGCTGGTTATTTCAGAGAGTATCCGTAAAAGGGAATTTAAGCGCGGGCTGATCAGTCCGGAGGAATTGAAAGTTCTACTCCGGTGTGTCCGTATCGATTTGGGGGTCCTTATCAAAGGCAGCCAGTTGCCCACTGGGACACAACTGATCAAGGCTTATGCCACATCTTCCAAAGGACC
>CAZCJJ010000198.1:0-4438 GCA_964499045.1 uncultured Opitutales bacterium
CCCCGAAGAGGGGATGGTACGGTATAAATGGTGCTCAGGGCGGGACTCGAACCCGCACACCTCGCGGCACATGAACCTGAATCATGCGTGTCTACCAATTCCACCACCTGAGCGCTGTAGACATTTCCCCGAAGGGAAAATTTAAGTGCGTGAGAAGACGTTTTCTTTAGGGTGGAGTCAAGCTTTTGTCTGAAAAAAGTGGATTGTTTGTTTCAAGCTGTAAGGGGCACTTGGGGGCTGCTGTATCATGGCGGTGGAAAAGCATTGTCTCCGGGGCAAGACTCGGGCTTTTCTAGGGGATGATGTTGCCGAGGGAACAGTCCTTCATGTTATTTGGTTTGAACGTCCGGGAATCGAGCTGGCGGGGGGTCTTGCTGCTGTTCGGGATCTATTTTGGTGCGATGCTACTGGCGGCACTGCTGAGCCCGCCGATTTATGCCTGTTTTCAATGGTGGGCGGAGGTTCATCCCAACCGTGTCAGTACCTATCTCGCGGGCAAGGGGCTGGATGATTTTTTTGAGCGTATCCGGATGGTTCCGGTGGTGCTGGGTCTGCCTTTCCTGCTCAAGGCCTGCGGGCTTTTATCGCTGAGAAATCTGGGTGTCCGCTTTTCCGCTTATGGTTTGGGGCGAATGATGGGGTGGTTTTTAGTCGGGGCCGGTCTGGTTTTTATCATTGCCCTGGGGCAATTGTTTTTTGGGGAAACGATGGCCAAGCCCGGGCTGAGCGGATGGCAGTTGTTGAAAATACCGATGCTGGCGCTTTTAAGCGGGCTGATCCTCGGGCTGATTGAGGAGATCGTGTTCCGGGGAATGGTCTTCCGGATGTTTTACACTGCGGTGAGGCCCTGGTTGGCGATCGGGCTGTGTTCACTCTTTTTCGCCTATACACACTTCAAATTGCCCGGAGCTCTGACTGAGGTGGCCTTGGGTTCAGAAACCTGGAGTTCCGGACTGATGGTGGCCTACGGTACGACCTTCGGGATCTTTTATGAGTTCGCGCTTATCGATTTTCTCAGCCTTTTGGCACTGAGCTGTCTGCTTTGCCTGATGACCCTTCGCACCCGTTCACTGATGGGCTGCATCGGATTCCATGCCGGGGCGGTCTGGATGATGATCACCTATCGCGGCTTTATCTGGGTCGGTGATGGTGAAAACCGCTGGTGGTGGGGCGGAACCGGTATTGTGGACGGGGTGTTCCCGCTCTTGCTGATGCTGGCTGTTTGCGGGTGGCTTGGGCTTGGACTGTATCGTTCATCCCGTTCCGGAAAAGAGCCGGCTGAATCTGGATCCCACTGATTTATGGCCTTACGCGGACAAGGTTTGCTTTACGGGCATCTGGTGAGGCCGGTGCTGGATCTCCTGTATCCGCGCAACTGTATTGCCTGCGGGGGTATTGTTTCGGGGGCCGGCAAGTACCTGTGTCATTCCTGCTGGCAACGCCTGCCTCTGATCGGCCCGGTGGCCTGCAACGGTTGCGGCTACCCTGTTTACGGGGATGTGGTGGAACCGGGCCGCTGCCTGCAGTGCCGTGGCCATGAAAGTGCCTACAGCCGGGCCCGGGCCCTTTGCCTGATGCAGCAGGACACCCGGACCCTGGTCCATGCCTTCAAGTACCGGGAGGGTTTGTATTTGCAGGAGGATGTTCAGCGGCTGGTGGAGCAGAGCCAGCACTTTCGCCGGTTTCTGGTCGGGGCGGTCCTGGTTCCGGTTCCCCTGCACCCGACCCGTCTGCGGGAGCGGGGCTTCAATCAAAGTGAGTGGCTGGCCGCGACCTTTGCCCGGGCCGCCGGAGCAGCGGATGTTAAAAGCCTCCTTGTCCGCACCCGGGCGACGGCTACCCAGACCCGCCTGGACCGCGCCGGGCGCGACCGCAACGTCAAAAATGCGTTTGCCCTGCATGAAAAAGCCGTTGTAATCCCCAACTTGCGTTATGTGATCATTGACGACGTCTTTACAACCGGGGCCACCCTCCATGCCTGCGCGGAAACTTTGCGCGAAGCCGGAGCCGTGGCAGTCGATGTGGCGACATTCGCCCACGGCTGAGTCCCGCCACTCAACATCCATCTTTCAAAGCTACAGACGACACTTTCAACTCAACCTCCCAAAATAATGCCTTTTTTTTCCAAGCCAAAGTACTCCACCGTTCGGGTGAAGAAGAAAGACATTCCCACCGGGCTTTACACGAAGTGCCCTGAAACAGGTGAGATTATTTACAACAAGGAGCTGGACCAGAACTGGATGGTCGTTCCGAAAAGCGGCTATCATTTCCCGCTGAACGCCCGCCGGCGCATCAGTCTCCTCATTGACGAGGGCACCTTTGAAGAACTGGATGAGGGACTGACCTCGAAGGACCCCCTCAAGTTCAAGGGAACGGCGAGCTACCAGGACAAGCTCAGCCAGTACCAGAAGAGAACCGGGGAAAAAGATGCCGTGGTCAGCGGGGTGGGCAAACTGTCAGGCATGCCTGTCGGGATTGCCGTGATGGATTTTCGTTTTCTTGGGGCCAGTATGGGCTCCGTGGTGGGGGAACGCATCACCCGCTGTATTGAGGAGGCCACTAAAAGGAAAATGCCGGTCATCGTCGTTTCCGCTTCCGGGGGTGCCCGGATGTATGAGGGCATCCTCAGCCTCATGCAGATGGCAAAAACCAGTGCGGCCCTCGCCCGCCACGCCAAGGCCCGCCTACCTTTTATTTCCATCCTGACCAACCCTACCATGGCTGGGGTGATGGCCAGTTTTGCTTCGCTTGGTGATGTGATTATCGCCGAGCCCAAGGCCCTTATCGGCTTTGCGGGTCCCCGGGTGATCAAGGAAACCACCCAACAGGACCTGCCCGCCGGGTTCCAGACATCCGAGTTCCTTCTCGAACGCGGCCTGATTGACCAGATTGTACACCGTCATCAGATGAAGGCCCGCTTGGCCTTGTTGCTCAGAGCCATGAGCGGCCATTGAAAGACGGGCTTCAAGGGATTCCGGACCTAACCTTTTTTTCGCGACAAACGCTTTTATGACCTACGGGCAAGCGCAGGCTTATCTGTACGGACTCCGCAACCGGGGGGCTAAGTACGGCATTGAACGGATGCGTTCCTTTGCCAATGCCTTGGGCCATCCCGAGCGCCAATACCCCGTTATCCATGTAGCCGGAACCAACGGCAAGGGGTCCACCTGTGCCATGCTGGAGTCCATTCTGCGGGCAGGGGGCTATCACACCGGACTCTTCACCTCCCCCCATCTGGTTTTTCTTGGAGAGCGCATTCAGTATGACCGGAAAATTTTGAGTTCTCAGGAACTGGTCGATTACGTGAAAGAACTGCGGCCCTTGGCGGAGGCATTGAGTGGCGACGATCCGTCCTGGCATCCGACTTTTTTTGAATTCATGACCGGCATGGCCTTCCTCCATTTTGCCCGCCGGAAGGTGGATGCCGCAGTCATCGAGGTCGGGTTGGGAGGAAGACTCGATTCAACCAATATTCTGGAGCCGCAGCTGACGGTGATTACCTCCGTGGCTCTCGATCATATCGATATCCTGGGTAACACGCAGGGCGCGATTGCCAGGGAAAAGGCCGGGATACTCAAACCCGGCTGCCCGGTGGTCATCGGACTCTTGGAACCGGAGGCGGAAAAAGAAGTGCGGGCCCGGGCCGCTGTCTTGAATTGTCCGGTGTACAGTGTGCGGGAGCGTTTTGGTAAGACGGTGGAGTCCTATCCGCAGAGCGGGATGGAAGGCGCTTACCAGCGGGTGAATGCGGCCATTGCCACCCTCTGTATCGAAGTGCTTCGTCAGGGCAAGGTGCTCGTGCCGGACGACACGGCTGTAGCCGAAGGCTTGCGCACTGTACAGTGGGCGGGTCGTTGGCAACGTGTGCCCTTGGATCGCGGGCGCTTGCTGGTTCTGGATGCGACCCATAACGAAGAGGGGGCGCGTGTGCTGGCTTCGAACCTGGAAAAGCTTTGTCAGGAAACAGGCAAGCGTCCGATTATTCTGGCAGGAGTACTGGGCGAGTTCAGGGCGCAGTCGCTCATTCCCGTCATTGCACGGTATGCCCGCGAAATTATTTTTCTGCAGCCGGACCAGCCCAGGGCCACACCAGCATCGGTGCTGAAAGCCCTGTTGCCGTCCGATTTCAAGGGCGTGGTGCGGACTGGTGAGGTGACTTCGATCTTCCCTGTCGCCGGGGTCTGTACGGAAGGCGGGGAGGGGGATGTGCTCGTCGCCACCGGTTCCATTTACCTGATCGGGGAAATCAGCCAACGCCTCTTCACCACCGATTTGCCGGGCGAAGCACTCCTGCAGGACAAAATTTAAAAAGGAGCGTGGGTAAACTTCCTGCTGGAGCCCCACCTTCAGGCGGTCTTCAGATCGAAGGGGACCGCCTGAAGGGCGGAACTTGTAGCTTACCCATGTATGGTTACCGGGCATAAAGAGCCCTTTCGAG
>CAZCJJ010000199.1:0-4414 GCA_964499045.1 uncultured Opitutales bacterium
AACAGGCGGAAGCCCTCGCAAATGAGTGGAGCCAGTAGGCGGAAAATGTCTAGCCCGCTTATCTCACCGGCTTGTTGGCGAATCCGGTCAAACAGTCTGTCTTCTGCTTAAAACCTTCAAGGCATTGTTTTTCAATAGAATATAACCTTCGCCAACAAGCCGGTGAGATATGCGAGCTAGTATCTGTCTAATGTGGCCAGATTTGACGTGAAGAAGTTGAATTTACAGAAGGAGAAACTTCTTATCCATCAAGGTCTTAAAAATGGCTTGCCAAGGCATAGAGAAGAGCGGAGTGCAAATTCGTTCGACAGTGGCCCGGCTTCCGGTGCAAGCCCCTGTACGCCGAGGCAGTCTCCGTTTCCTCGCTCCGCTCGGAACGGAGACTGGAGCCAGCTGTCGGAGTCGAACCGACGACCTACTGATTACAAATCAGTTGCTCTACCAACTGAGCTAAGCTGGCCATTGGAAAGAGGGGGAGTTTTGCGGGGAGAGGGTAATTGTCAAGGAAAAGGCGGCTTATTGATTATTTCCGGAGGGTGCTGTCTTATTTGCCTGTCAGCGTTTCGGAAAGATGGCCGGGCGGCTTTTCCAGTTGGGGGCAGGCAGGAGACCGAGCGAAATGAGGAACACCTGAGAGGCCCAGAAGGCGATCAGATATAAGAATGCCGCATCCATGAATCCGTAGGAGTGCAGTCCGATGCCGAGCATATTGGTCCCGAACCAGGACCAACTGGTGATGATATTACCACCGATGGCAAGTAACATAAAGCCGCGGTCTTGAACCAGCTTGCCCCAGCGGGCATGGAGCATCAAGGCACCCCAGAGAACGATGATGAGGGCTCCGTTTTCCTTCGGGTCCCAACCCCAGAAGCGTCCCCAGCTCTGGTCGGCCCAGATGCCGCCCAACATGGTTCCGACAAAATTGAAGAGCAGGCCGAAACAGGTGATCCCGTAGGCCATGCGGACCAGATTGCGGGCAGTTTCGCGGTCCAGGGAGGACGTGAATATCCCCTGGATGACATACAGGATGCCAAGGGCTCCGGCCAGAAAGACAGCGGAATAGCCCATTGTGATCACGACCACATGGGTAGCCAGCCAGAAGTTGGAGTCGAGCACCGCCCGCATCATTTCCAGGGTGTCGCCAGTTGCAGCGAGGTTATGGGCGATGATTAAAGTGACGAAGCCGATGAAGGCGGCAGTGAAACTGCCGATCCCGTTGCGGTACATGCGCTCGAGTACGATACCGAGCAGAACCGAACCCCAGCCGACAAATATGGCGGAGGAATAGAGGTTGGTTACCGGAGGACGTCCCTGAATATACATGCGGGCCAGCAGGCCAAAGGAATGGACGACAAAGGCAAGGATCAGTAGCCAGTAGGCGCTGCGCTGGAGAGGTTCTCCCCAGCGTAACCAACTGAAACCAACCAGCAGGATGATAAGAATGTACAGGACAATGCTTTGATAAAAGGGGGCAAAATAATTGAAAAAATATTCAAAATAAATGCGGGCCAGCGATGACTCCTGGTCGAGTATCGTATGTAGTTCCTCCAGTGTCCGGTTGAAAGTTTCCGCATCTCCCTTCCGGTAGCTTTCAGTCAGTTGGGCATAGCCGTAGAGAATGGGATCGACTCCGTTCAGAACGATGGCATCCAGCAGAGCGCTGCCGACATTAGCCCAGTGGTTTTCCTCCAATTCATCCGGGGTACGCGGCGGGACGATGCCGAGGGCGGCATTGCGGGCCAGATGGAGGTAACGGTCGGCCATACCGATGAAGCGCTGCAGGTCTTCCTCGCTGTAGGCTTGGCCAGCCTGCTGGAGGTCGAGTGCTTCCCGACCGGGTCCGATGCTGTTTTCCCAGAGGGCATACTCCGGCGTCAGACGATCCAGCGCTCCCATGGGATGAAAACTGTGAATCATCTGATGGTAGAGCGAAAGGGCATTGTGCAGCTTTACCAATTGCGACTCGAAAGGTGAGCGCAACTGGGACTCCGTACTGACTCTGGAGTTCTGTTCCGTAATGCTGGCAAAATGGGGTTCCAGCTCATTGAAGGAAAAATATTTCCGGTCTTCCTGTTCCCAGCCGAAGAGGCCCAGTACTTCCGCGTTATCAATACGGAAGACGGCATAGGTATCGGCTTTTTCGGGTTCGAAGGCTACGGTTGCCATCCATGTGCTGGCCGGGATACGCTGCCCGTCTGGCAACGTGAGGCTCTGGCGGCCACTGAGGATGCGGAGGGTGTTGCGGGCCACACTGTCGATTGGCAGAACACGGCCGCCATACTGGACAGGCATCCGGGCAAAGGAATCGAGGTCCAGGTCGCTGTCGTAGGAAGGCGGACGCATCGCATTCAGGACGATGAGGAATCCGGCCACAAGTAAGAGGATGGGAATGGTTCGACGCATGACGATCAGGCTTGCCGGGAGTTGGAGCGTTGCAGGTAGGTGATCAGGCTGAGGATAAAATGGATGGTCATGCCGACACCGACCATCAGGACGGAGAGGTAAGGGAGAAGCCAGCCGGGGTTACGGACGACCTGAAGCATGGAAGAGGTATCCTGATTGCCAAAGGAGGCTTGATAGAAAGTCAGTCCGGCGTAGCGCAGCGGGTGGTTCATGTAGATCAATGCCTGACGGTCTTCCCCGGTTTCCGGGTTATCTATGCGAACGAGACTGGAGAAGTTGCGAGGGATGTCGGTGCCGGGGTAGCGGTCATGCCGGAATTCCTTTAAGTGAAGGCGGAAGGGATAATAATAACGTTTGAAGCGCAGGGCCATTTCGTAGGAGGTTCCGTTGGCGGTGAATACCTGTGTCGGGAAACGCTCGTCAAAGATGTTGGAGACCAGCCAGGTTCCGAGGTAACCATCGGCATCGCTCTCAATCTTAAGCAAGGCGGTGGCGGTGTTGGTTTCGTTTTCGGCGTAGGTCACTTGCTGGGGAAATACGGAAAGGTCCATCGAAACGGCCGCTCCGCGGTCGGCGGGGGTGCGGGGGCTGCCCGGATTTTGTGAGCGCAGGCCGATACTGGCATTGGGCATGTATTGCAGGGTAGTGATGGTGATTCCCTGCTCCTCAAGGCGGAGTGGCTCCCCTCCGATAAGCATGCTGACCGGAATACTGATGAGGCGGTCAACGTCTTCCGGGCTCCGGTCGATCAGCACCAGTTCGTTGTCACGGAAGTCCTGGGAATATTGGGCATAGCTGCCCTCATCAATCCACATGCCGCTTTCCTGTTGCAGGGCACTGGTCAGGAATCCGCTGACGATGAGTAAAACGATTCCGGCGTGAATCAGAACGATGCCGATACGCTTCCAACCTGGCCGGTAATAGCGGAAATGGGCTGCAACGAGATTGATCAGGAGCATGCCACCGAGCAGATAACCGCCGGGCATGGGCAGGTGAAACCAGCGCAGATTCTCACCGGCGGGCCATTCCAGAGGGTACTGCCAGATGGCAATCAGGCTTTCGAAATAGCGTTTCTGGGTTTCATGAATACCGAAGTGGACCTGGTCCAGAGTGCCAAAAAAAACCAACACCATGGAGAAGGCCAGCAGGACAACGGTTAAGCGGAGCGAGCTGAAGGAAAGAAAAAGTTGTCTCATTGTGGCGGAAAGGAAACCGTGTCGAGAAAGGTTTTGAAGGCCTCGCGTTCCTTGGAAACCAGAGCGGAGTCTCCCATCATTTTAAAGAACCAGGTGCCACCTCCGCGTTCAAAAATGGCTCCGGATGTGCTTTGCCCCCGGCTGCCTTCGAGGAAAACGAAGAGGGCGGGTTGTCCGTCAATTTCAAGGGTGTCACGCTCCATCATTGCGGCCACTTGGGTGCTGGTCAGGTGGGGGGCGGCAATCTGGTCGTTCCAGCGATTGAGATTGGCCAGCAGGCCTCCGACATCGCCGGGGAAAACCAGTACGCTGACATCCGCCTGTTGCCCGTCGGGACCATGGATCAACCAGGAACCCTTACGCATTTGTCCCAGGGGTTGGGCTTCCCAGTGGCCGGGGGCCTGCATATCAGGGCTGGGAAAGACTTCCGATTGTTCAGCCATGCCCGGAAGTACCGTCATCCCCATTTGGGCGGGTGCTGAACTTTGGGGCATCGGAGGATGGGGATCCCCGGCGACCAGTGGCTGTTGTGAGCGGGGTGTTTCCTTGGGGATCTCGTAAACCTCGATGGATTCCTGAGAACCGCAACCAGCCAGCCAGAGGGCGCAGCCCGTGAATATGCCTGCAATAGTGAATGGATAACGCATGAGGGGCTCAAGATCCCCATTTTGCGGCAATCGTCAAGGGTTTCCCTGTTTTTTGCGCAAGCAGCCACCGCTTTGCATCCGGCTTTCGCCGTAAAATGGAAAGCATTTCAAATCTGAAATTTGAAGTTTGAAATCTCAGATTTGAAAGATGACTGCCTGCCCTGAAAC
>CAZCJJ010000200.1:0-4357 GCA_964499045.1 uncultured Opitutales bacterium
CTTTGAGTTTGTTCTGGTTTAGAAAACTGCTCAACAAAATTAGCACCTGAGTCTCTAGCCTCTCTTAACTTTTGCAGTATTCCTGACTCTTGGCGTTCTTGTGAAGAAGGACCAGTTGATTTATCTCCTTCCATTCTGTAGAGAGGTTCTTGCTGAGGGGCTGACTCTCTAACCTGTGCAAAAAACTCTTGTGGAGTAATGATTTGACCTTCTGATGAGTAAACCTCAACATCGGCGTGTTCTCCTGTTACGTTTCCAGTCATTCCTGGTACGCCAATAAATTCTCCAGGATTGATAACATCTCCAGCCTTATAGGGATTTTCGTCCAAGTGAGAGACCCTAATCATTGTACCGTTTGGAAGTCTTAAAAGGAGGGAGTTTCCATATCCCCTGTTTTCCATATTTCCAACATATCCCGATCCAGCCTGAGCCTGATTATATGACTCAACTACCTCTAGAGGAGTGTCAAAATAGTTAACAATTTGTCGAGATTGAAGATCACGAGTTCTAAAGTCAGTGCCTAAGTTGATATTTCCTGGAGTTGGTTCGATTGGATTATATGCTCCGTAAGGCTGAGTAACTGTCTGGTTTTGACCGAAAAGACCCATAGACAGAGCGTCAGTGCCGCTTAAAGCCTGAGAAATATAATCTGGCATTGGAGGTCTAACCCAGCCATCTGACCAAAGTACATTTCCGTCAGCCATTGTAGCGATTGGAGTAGGAGCTTTGTTAAACTCTTGCATTGAAGAAGATGGTCTGACAGTTCCATCGCTCCATAAAATGTTTCCATTTTCTAAGGATTGAATGGGATATTCTTCGCCAGTTTGTAAACGTCTTTGCTCAAGTTCCTCAGTAGACATTCTCTGTGGAGAAGGAGCATAAAGAGTTTTAGCAAGGTTTTGGAAAAATCCTTGGGCTGAATTAACATCTGCCGTTTCAAGCCCTTCATTCCCCATATCAAAGCTGTAAGGATCAAACTCTGGAAGTTCTGGGTATTCTGGTCTGGCAATACCTGAGTATCTGGTCTGTCCTGCGGTTTCAGGTACGAATTGACCCTGTCTAACAGGAATACCACCAGGCACAATATAACCACCCTCTGCTCCAGTATCTTCGGCAAAAGTATCTGAAAACCCTCTGTTCTTCTTCATTAGCTCATCAAGTTGACTTAAAAATTCATCGCTTGATTGAGTACGGGCAGAACGAGCGAACATTCTAGGGGCTTTTAACTTGGGATTTGATTGTCTAGGCATATATCCTTATTCTAATTTTTTTTATGTCGTTTTTTTAGCTTGTTGCGTAAAACCTAGTAGTCTGTGGCAACATCTTGCCTGGTTTTGATGTGTAATCATGTTTAAGTGAAAGAAACTTATAATCTAGGTTAGCGGTATTTGATCTAAAATTATATTTAATTGATCTGCCGTGAGCGATTAGTTTAACCTCAACAATAATGTCTGATGAGAGTCCGACCGTATCTCCAGTATTGCCTCCAGCTTCTCCAGGAAGTAGCTGACCAGGAAGATCAAATCCAACACCAGCACCACCTCCAATCTGCTGATTAACCGAAAATCCACCTTGTAGAATTGCTCCGTCAACATAAATCTCGCCAGATAAAGCACCCGATCTATTAACATCCTTGAATTGAAAAACAGGGTCTTTATATTTTTTATACTGAAAGAAAGTGTCTTGATTAAATGACTTAGTGGCGAATTGAACGCTGATTGAAGCACCATCGTCACTTTTATCACTCTTAAACATTTCGACAATTTCTCCATCGTTGTCAGTTCCGTAGAAAAGTCTTTGAGTTCCGTCTGAGCCATTGTAAACGACAAATTCTGCAGGGTTTAATCCCTCCCAATAAGTCCAAGCTCCAAAGCGAGTGTCTAAGCACCAAATTCTATCATTATGGGTACTATTCCCCTTTGCTACTGCACACCCATAAATGTTGTTATAATAAAATCCTGCCGAAAAATCTAAGTAGTCGACGTTAACATCTTCTAGCTTTTCTTGTACCTTGATTGAGAGTTCGTTAGTTCTAAGCACCGAACCTGCGTAATTTTCCTGATTTCCAAGTGAATAAAAGGCTAATCTGCCGTCTTTTTTAGCGGCAAAAATAACATCGTTTTCAACATACATGGTCGATCTAAAAGAAATGCCTCCAAAACTTCTCGTAATCTCTGAGAGAGAGGGAAGCGAAACGCTCTCTGCCACGCCATCTCCGTCAAAGTCTCCGCTTGCCTGTACAAAGTCAAACTTATAGATTGCGTTCTCTTTAAAGACAATCACACCACCTTGAAAAGGAATGATCGAGGTAATCTTAAAACCGTCATTTTTGAAAACATCAACAAAACCTGCATTTGAGTCGAGTGAGATGTTAAAGTTTCCCAGTTTAGTAGCAGTATCGCTATAATAAAGTCTTGAGGGCTGATCTGGATCTCCTGCTGCAAAAATTCTTGAAATACCAAAAACCGCCATTGATGCTTTAATACCTCCTGTAGTGTTAGCCTCTGGGATATAAATAGTGCTTGAAGGCGATCTCTGACCCTTGTCATCATACTGGTTAGTGTAAACAGTATCGAGATAGGTTTCTCCAAGTCCCTCTGCTTTTCTTCCGTAAATATTGTATCCAGTTGCTCCTGAAACTGTGGTCCAAGCAATTCTATTAAAGTTAGTAGCTGAGAGTGTAGCGTTACCAGTTGAAGTAGTTAGTGCCGCAGTAGCTAGGGTTTCTCCTGCTGCATTGAAGGCTGTCAACTTATATGAGTAAGCAGTTGAGCCACTTGATCCTTGAGGAGTTACTGATCCCCCTGTGGGAGTTACTATTGCTGTAAAAGTAGTTACAGTTGATCCGTCATAATAACTTTCTCCGTCCTCTGGATTAAAGATAAAAAGTTTATCCATTGCTTGAATAAAAGAGGTTCTTGCAAGTGAGGTGTAGCTTGTATCAATATCTGTGAGAGAAGAGTCGGTTTGTTTTTGAAGTTTACCAGCAGCCATTCTAATTAACTCACGAGTACCATCAGACTTGTAGTATCCAGCTAGTCCGTCAATTCTTGTAGCCGAGTCCCCCGTACCGAAAGTTAAACTTCCAGGACGAGGCTGAATACCATCAATAGATAAAAGAACATTCTTAGCCTCTGTGAGTTCTGAGTCTTTGATTAGCGTTTCATCCTGAAAAGTATTAAGACCTCCTAAAAAGCCTGAAACGGCTTGAGGCTTGCGTTTGTTATTGGTTGCGTTTTGTCCTGCTCGAATTGGCATTATAGTAATTGATCTCCATAAGCTCTTGGAATTAGTTGCTTAAAGTAGAATTTTTTGCGATTATTCTCTTTCTTCATGTCAATTAAAATTGCGTTAAATTCTTCCATTGCGTCACTCATTGAGCCTCTTTCGTCCTCTAGTGGACCAGTTAATTTGCGAGCCAGAGCATAAGCTACCAAAACATCGCTAAATCTATCTGGAATAATTGTAGTGTCGGTTAAACTAGAAAAGTCTGTGTGCTGTTGCCAGTAGCGGTAAACTACATTTCTTTGCTGCATTGTGATCGTGCCTGTGGCTGGGCTAGAAGGGTTGTTTTCGACCAAATAGGTAAAAGTAGTGTCTGTAACACCTGCGACCCTAAAAGTTCCGTTAAAATCAGTTTCACTAGCTCCTGCAATAGTTACATAGTCGTTTACTTTGAGTCCATGAGCTGTTGAGGTAGTACCAGTAGCTACACCGCCAGACTGAGTAAGTGAGGCTAAAGTGAAGGTGGTCGGGGCTTGTTGAGGAATTGGTAGTAAGTGAAGCTCATCATCTCCAAAAATCCAATATCTATCAATTAAAGTATCGTATTCGTAGTTAAGAGGAGGGTAGTCGTAATTATTATAAATCTTGGTTGGAGCGATTGGCTGTACGATTTTACGATCAACTCTAACCTCAATCATGTCTCTAAAGTCGGTTTCTAAAGAGTAAATCTCGACATTTTCCTGTGTTGGAAATGAAGCGATAGTATTAGCGAACCACCAATAAGTCTCGCCCATAACCTTACGTTGAGCCTCTGAAAGGTAAGAAATTCGTCTTGCTTTCTCATTAGCGTCATCTGGGGAGGAGTTTTCGCCTAGTCGATAGGCAAGTCTTTGAAGTAAAGTAGAAACTTGTGTCATGCCCTTAGTATATGAAAATACTTAGGGTTTTTTTAGCTTATCTGCTTAAAATGTCAGTCATCATGGCTTCGTTGACCTCTTCCTTAACTTTCTTGGTCAAGGTTGTCTTCTTTTCAGCAATTTCTTTTGATAACTTTGCCACTTCTTCCTCTTTTTGTTTTGATTCTGCCATAACTCTCTCAGCTTTTTCAAGGGGTAACTCTGCTTTTCTTAGT
>CAZCJJ010000201.1:0-4350 GCA_964499045.1 uncultured Opitutales bacterium
ATGTGACAACAGAGCCTGAGACCAGACAGCCGAATTATCTCGACCTTTCACTGATCATTGAGGCAGTCTGGATATCCCTGCTAAAAAATTCCCAGGGCACCCATTAGGGGAAACACTGAATTTCACATGAAAACCGTATTGATTTATTCGGGGGGGCTCGACTCCACCGTCCTACTGTACCAATTGCGGAACGAGAACCACGAGGTTTCCGCGCTTTCCGTCCACTATGGGCAACGCCATCATCAGCGCGAGTTGGCTGCCGCCAGCCAACTGTGTCGCCTGAACCATGTTGAGCACCGGATTGCCGACCTTTCGGGCATCGCCCCGCTTCTGACCGGAAGCAGCCTGACCGATCTTTCCATCCCCATCCCGGAAGGCCACTATGAGGAGGAGTCGATGAAAAGCACGGTCGTTCCCAACCGGAATATGATCCTGCTCTCCCTCGCCACCGCCTGGGCCATTTCACTCAAGGCCGACACGGTGGCCTATGCCGCCCATGGCGGTGACCACGCCATCTACCCTGACTGCCGGGAATCCTTTGCCCAAGCCCTCGATCAGGCTATCCGGCTGGCCGACTGGCATGAGGTTCGACTTCACCGGCCTTTTGTCCAATCGTCCAAAAGTGACATTGTTCGTCTTGGAGCAACACTCGGCGTACCCTTCGGAGAAACCTGGTCCTGCTACCAGGGGGGTGACCTTCATTGCGGACGCTGTGGTACCTGCCTCGAACGCCGAGAAGCCTTTCATCTGGCCGCGGTTCCCGACCCGACCCTCTATGCCCCGGACGCACCGGAACTGAGCGCCTTAATCGCCAACCATTGGAAACTGCCATGTTGACTTGCCGTAAAACCTACCACGACATTCCCTTCGCCCACCGCCAACACAAGCACGATGGGCATTGTGCACTGATCCACGGCCACAACTGGAGTTTCACCTTCACTTTCGCTTGCGTGGAAACCGACGATAACGGCTTTGTCATTGATTTCGGTAAACTCCGCTTCCTGCGCGAATGGCTGGAAACTCATTTGGACCACGCCTGTGTTTTCAGTAAAGACGACCCGCTGGCCGAACAAATCATTCAGGCTGCACCGGATGCTTTCAAGGTTTACCGCCTGCCAAACTGCTCCTGCGAGGGCCTCGCCGCACACCTCTGGACTGTACTGGACCCGATTGTACGGGAAAGAACCGGAGGTCGGGTAAGGATTCTTTCTTTGGAGGTCGAAGAAGACCGCCGCAATGCCGCCTGTTTCACACCATGAAGACACTGCCCGTACATGAACTTTTCCACAGTTGGCAGGGGGAAGGCGTCCACCTCGGCCGAGCCGCCTATTTCATCCGGCTTTTTGGTTGTCCCGTTCACTGCCCTTGGTGTGATTCCGCCGGAACCTGGCACCCGGAACACATACCAGCCAAAGTGCCGCGAATGAGCCCGGGAGAACTGGCGGAACTCGCCATCACCGCCCATCCCGATTTCGTGGTCATCACAGGCGGGGAGCCTGCCATCCACAATCTGACAACACTGACCGGTATATTCCAGCAACACGAACTACCGGTCCATATTGAAACCAGTGGTGCCTTTCCAATCCAGGGCCACTTTGACTGGATCACGCTCAGTCCAAAACGCTGGCACATGCCCCTACCGGAAAACCTGAAAATCGCCGACGAACTGAAAATCATCGTGGACACAGAAGAGGCTCTCGGTTTCTGGCTGAAGGCACTCGAAGGAATTTTTTCGACGCAACACGTCTGGCTTCACCCCGAATGGTCCCAACGTAACAACCCGCACATTCTGGACCAGATCACCCACACCGTCAAAGAACGCGGATCCCCCTTCCGCGCCGGCTGGCAGATGCACAAATTGTACGGGGTGGAATAATCATGAAACAGGGCATTCACATTGTGACCGGACCCACTGCCGTTGGCAAAACGACTTGGGCGCTGGAATGGGCCGAAACCCATCAGGCTGAAATCGTGTCCTGTGATTCGCTCCTTGTTTACCGGGGGATGGACATCGGAACCGCCAAACCCCCGGCGGAAGAACAGGCCCGGATCCCCCACCACCTCATCGACATCAATCCCGTCAGTCAGCCGCTGAATGTCAGTGCATACCACGCTCTGGCCCGCAAAGCTGTAAAATCCATTCTGGACAGAGGCCGGACAGTTCTCGTGACCGGCGGCAGTGGCTTTTACCTAAAATCCTTTTATGCTCCGGTTGCCGATGCCTGGGCCCCGTCCCCGGTAATTAGAGAGCGGGTAACATCCCTGCATGCGGCCGAAGGCCTGCCGGGTCTCCTCCGTGCCCTCAACGAGCTGAACCCTGAAGGACTGGGTGCACTCGACACCCACAACCCAAGACGCGTTATCCGGGCTCTTGAGCGCTGCCTGACCAGTGGTCAGAGTCTGCTCACCATGCTGGCAAATTTCGATTCACAACCCCCACCCTTTGCCGGGATGCCACTCACCGTCACCCTGCTGCAACGCCCTGCGGAATCTCTCAACCAGCGGATCGAACAACGCACGGCCGCCATGCTCAAAGCCGGCCTGATCGACGAGGTGGTCCGTCTCAAGGAAGAGGGCTTACTGGATAATCCCAGTGCCGCCCAAGCCATCGGCTACCGCGAAACCCTGGCCTACTTGGAGGGTCAACTGGATCGTACTTCCCTCGAAGCCGCCATCAACCGGAATACCCGTCAACTCGTGGCCAAACAACGGAAGTGGTTCCGCCATCAGTTACCCCCACATCAGATCATAAACCTGAAGTAGCCGCGTTCGTCAGAACGTGGAACGACCAACCAAGGCCACCTTCTTACGAAGGCAGCTACGGTTGAGCCCGCTTTACGCCTTTCTCCCCTTTTTGCGCAAAATCCACTTTTCCGTTTCTATAGCCACAAATACAAACATTCCAAGCAGAAGCATCGGGAACCACGCAATCAGGGGAAGTGCGGCGGTACCAAACCAGGTCTGCATGAGCGGTGAGTAGGTGAAAAGCATCTGGGCCAGCAGAATAAGCCCAATTGTATAAAGCACATAGGGGTTGGCGGTCAAAATATCGTGGCGCCAGGAGGAGACATAAATGAAGCGGCTGTTCAGCAGGTAAAAGACCTGACCGAGAATCAACGTGTTCACCGCCGCCGTCCGGGCCAGCTCAATCGCATCACCCGAATTGATTTTCCACTGAAACACCAGCATTGAGCCAATCATGATCAGCACCGAAACAAAGCCTACTCGCCAAAGAAAAAACAGGGGAACGATCGGTTCTTTTGCATTGCGGGGTGGCCGGCGCATGACATTGGGTTCCGCCGGTTCAAAGGCCAGCGAAAGCGCCAGCGTGACCGCAGTGATCATGTTCACCCAGAGCACCTGAACAGGCGTCAGCGGCACAGTCATCCCGAGTATGATGGCCATGATGATGACCATCGCCTGTGCCCCGTTGGTTGGCAAAATGAACAGTATCGATTTCTTTATATTGTCGTAAACGGTCCGCCCCTCCTCAACGGCATGGGCAATGGAAGCAAAGTTGTCGTCCGCCAAAACCATTTCCGAAGCCTCCTTGGCTGCCTCGGTCCCTTTGATCCCCATGGCCACCCCCACATTCGCGGTCTTCAAAGCCGGGGCGTCATTGACACCATCGCCTGTCATGGCAACGATATGGCCTCTCGACTGAAGTGCCTTGACCAGGCGTAACTTGTGTTCCGGGCTCGTACGCGCAAAAATATTCACCCGGGCGGCGATCCCAGGGAGATCTTCATCACTGGTTTTTTCCAACACGTCACCCGAAACCACTTCATCAGGGTTGCGCAGTCCAATCTGCTTGCCAATCGCACCCGCAGTCAAAGCGTGATCTCCGGTGATCATTTTCACCTCAATTCCGGCTTCATGACAACTACGAATCGCAGTGATCGCCTCATCCCGGGGTGGGTCAATCAGACCAAGTAAGGCGTACATGACGAAGCCTTCCCTGACATCATCAAAGTCGAGTGCGTCTTGAGAATCCTCCGCTCTTTTCGCCGCCAGAGCCAGCAGGCGTTGACCTTTGCTGGCCAGGAGACGCTGCACCTTACCCCAGTGCTCTTTGTCCAAAGGAACTTCCTCCCCGTCCTCATCCAACTGATGCGAGCAACGGTCCAACACCCGCTCCGGTGCACCTTTCAAAAAAATCACCCGCCCACCGTCCTGCTCATGAAGGGTCGCCATGTACTTGTGCTCAGAATCAAAAGGAATGCTGTCACGGCGTGGCAACTTGCCTTCCTCCACTTTCCGCTTGAGCCCTGCTTTGCCAGCCAAAGCCAATAAGGCCCCTTCGGTCGGATCCCCTTCCACCACCCATTGTCCGTCCACTTCACGCAGACG
>CAZCJJ010000202.1:0-4327 GCA_964499045.1 uncultured Opitutales bacterium
GCCGGTACAGTCGATATCGTTTCACACGATGGCTGGACCTACCATTACCGCGAGGGTGAATTACAATGGCTGGAGTCACCAGCCAAGCGCAGGCTCTGGTTTAAAACCGACTTGATTTACATCACCGCTATTGAACAGCGGACCCCTCAGGGCACAGTTACCTTGCTCGAATCAAGCTTTGACGACCTTGGGCGTTTGAGCGACCTGAGAATAGGACCCGACTACCACCTCTTCACCTATCCGGATGACTCCGAGCAACTGGGGGCATGGACCCCCTTTGGCCTGGCCGAAAGAACGGTCACTTTTTTCTATAATGATCATGGTATCATCGAGCGGATCGTTTACCCGCGCGGACCGGATGATACCTACGTGTGGTGCTACGATAAAAAGGCCTACCCCGATGATCAGGGACTGGAAATCCCGATGAGGCAACTCCCGCCCTTTCTGCTTTCCGATCAGCGTTACCAGTACCGCTTCGGTGTCAGAGGGGATGGCCACCACTTGGTCCGGATCAACAAGCTCGGCCACCAGGACAGCCTGATCGTCAATCCTTTTACCAACCGCCTGACCTTGGTGGATCGGGGCGGGGTGCGCAGCACACTGGCTTGGAATACCATGGGTGCCTCACGGGGAGGCGGCCGCCTGCAGAGTGTCATTGGCCCCGAGGGTGTGCCCCATGTGTTCCTCGAATACGACGAACGGGATTTTGTGGTCAAGGCCCGGCCCCGTGGCCAGAAACCCTACCTTTATGAGTACGATGATTCGGGGCGCCTCCTCTCCTTCCGGCGCGAGGGGCTGTCTCCCACGGTTTACCAATACGAGGGTGAGAGTGATCGCCCGGTCCGCATTGCCAACCCGCTTGGGCAGAGTGTCAGCTTCTCCTACTATGAAGATGGCCAGATAAGGCGCTACCGCGACCTGGGAGGCCAAGATTATGAATTTTATTACGATAACCTGGGGCGTCTGGTGCGCCGTACTTTCCCGCTAAATCTGGCCCTTGCCCTGCGTTACGATGCCTTTGGGCGTGTGGTTGAGTACCAGGCGCCCAATGGCAGGAAAACGGAAATCACATACAATGACCTCAACCAGGTCTCCAGAGTCAACGATGCCGAAATCCTGTGGTCCTACGAATATGAGCCTGACGGCCGCCTGTCCGCCGTTTTCCGTAATGGCCGCCCTTGGCACCGGTGGGAAAGGTCCAGAGATGAGGACGGCAACGAAACGCTGGTTGTGAGCGATGCCCTCGGTCGCGAATCCCGGCGGCGCTACGACTTGGAGGGCAAGCTTCTGGCGGAAATTTCACCGCTCAATGAGGAAATTACTTTTGATTACGATCCGATTGGCCAGTTGGCCGGCTGGCAGGACCCCGCCGGTGGAGCCGTTCGCTTTGGCTATGATGAACGCGGAGCCATGGTCCTGCAGGAAAATGTACTGGGACAGAAACTGGAGCGCAAATTTGATGATTTTGGCCGGATGGAAGCCCGGGTAACCGACGAACAGGCTACCGGCATGACCTATGACGAGGCGGGGCGCGTGGAGCGCATTCAATTTGGCCCGGATGAGCAGCTTGTCTACCTTTACGATGACTACGGGCGGATTCGGGAAATTCGGAGCGGGGAAGTGGTCACCCAAATGGCCTATGACACGGTTGGTCGCCTGACCGGGCGACAAACCTCCCATGCGGACGGGACTGCCAGCCGCCTCCTGTACGAGTACGATGGGGCAGGAAAACGCAACCGCATCCTTTTCCGGAGGCTGGACGGGACGGCCCGGGAAACCGAAGCCCTCGATACACGCTATGAGCGCGATGCCCTCGGTCGTGTCACATCAGTGTCAGTCAACGGTGTCCCGCAAGTCAAATGGGATTACGAATATCCCAACCTGTTGCTGTCGGGCAAGTCTTTCGCCAACGGAATCACGCTGCGCTATCATTACGATCCCTATGACCGCTTGCGGCGGGTGATCACCCAAGGGAGGGACGGCGAAGTACTTCAGGAAGTTACTTACGAATGGAATGAGCATGGGCAATTGCTCAACCGGGGCCTGCGGCAGGGGGAGTCCTCCGGTGACCTGGCCCGTTTACCCCCGGAATCCGATTCTTTCTCAACCACAACCCAATAAGGATAAAAACAATGAAAACAGGAAAAATACTGATACTGCTACTGCTGGCATGCCTCCAGGGGGCTTTGACAGCCTTGGGGGTGAGTGTGCTCACCCAGCATTATGAATATGATGAGAACGGACGTCTGGTCGCCGTTACCGTACCGGAGAATCCGCTTCTGAACGAACGTTACCGCTACGATGGATCCGGTAACCTGGTCGAAAAGCAACTGGGGGAGCGGATCTACCGGATGAGCTACGATGGAGCGCACCAGCTCAAGTCCCAGGAAGGCCCGGAGGGCTACCGTGCATTCTACTATGACGGAGCGGGCCGCCTTGTCCGGGAGACCCTGGAAGGCAAAACGGTGGCGCAATACCGTTACGGCTATCTGGACAAGGTGGTGGAAGTCACCCGCAACGGCGAACGGGCGGAGTTCTTCTACGATGGGCAGGGGATGCTGGCCGGGAAACGGGTGAACGGAGAATACGAAGCCTGGACCTGGGACGGTCTGGCGCTGGTCGCCCGGGGGGAGGAACGCTATGTCAATGAGGGCCATATCTCCGGCGGAGTGCCTGTTCTGAGCCGTAGCCGTGATGGCGTGCGTTACCACCAGACCGATATCCTGGGGACCACCCTGGCCACCTACACGGCAGATGGGAAAATGGAGCCGGTTCTGGCCAGCGCCTTCGGTGCCGAAATGGGAGCTGGCAGCCTGACGGGCACCCACCGCTTCACTGGCAAGCCCTACGACCGGCACCTCGGCGCCCACGTGTTCCCCTACCGCAACTATGATGCCACCGTCGCCCGCTGGCGCTCCTCGGATCCGGCCGGTTTCCCCGATGGCCCGAACGGACATTTTTACGCTCCGGTGCCGACGATGGGGCTGGATCCTTGGGGGTTGGCAGAAGAATCTTATGACCCAACTAATGATTTGACCCTGGTTTTATGCGTTATAAACGGATGGAGCTTGATTGGGTATGACTATTCTGCACGAAGAGCAAACCATTCCCTTGATTTTCTTGGAGATGAAAATGCTCCTGCTGCAGAAATTAACTCGCTCAAATCTGCGACATCATTTACTTCAAAATTCAACAATGCATATTTTAATAATGTATACAAATCCAGCAATGGCGGACAATATTCTTTATTAGGCTCGAATACTAACGTCAATTATGGCTATACCAGCGATATTGGCCTAGCCTATGGGAATGTTACTTATGAGGTTACTGGAAGCTTCACTATTGTGGATGGCCGTTGGGAGACCACTGCAACTTTCCAGCAGGATGATAAATATGACTTTGCTACAAACTCTAGTAATCCTGCCATCGCTGCCTTTAATAGGCTTCAAGAGAATGGTCATGCTCAAAAATATGACACACACATATCCTTCACTATGAAATTTTATGAAATGTAAGTTGATAAAAACACTGATATTGTTGGTTGTTATTTTGTATGGCTGCTCCAACCGCGAAAATCTTTTTTACCTGTATCTTTTTCGGGACAAAGCCTCCAGTATCCAGATTAGCAATATTAAGATATTCGAGATCCAAAATTCCGACAAAGCAAATTTTGATTATGAAGATGAAAATAGTTATATAATCGAAATAAGCGACAGATCCTTGATATCAGAGTTTCTCGAAGCACTGGCCGCAAATCAAGCCATTCAGGGAAAGACAAAGGCAACCTTAGACTCAAATTATATTATCATAGCAAATGATTCCCGTTACAGTTATATGCTTTTGATTCAAAATCAAAAAACTGACATGCATGAGATAGTAATTCCAAGTGATGGGTGGGATAAGATTCGTTTCAGGTCTGATGTGTTCGCCCACTACATTGCAGATATGCTGCTAGCAGAAGGCAAAACATCAACGAGGCGCTGATTCGCTGTTACGAGCCAGATGTGTTTCACGAAGATTCAACCAACAACAAGAAAGGAGAAGGATGGAATCAAACTATTCCTTAGATGAGAGAAGTCACCCGCAACGGTGAACGGGCGGAGTTCTTCTACGACGGGCAGGGGATGCTGGCCGGGAAACGGGTGAACGGCGAATACGAAGCCTGGACCTGGGACGGTCTGGCGCTGGTGGCCCGGGGAGAGGAACGCTATGTCAACGAAGGCCATATCTCAGGTGGAGTGCCTGTTCTGAGCCGTAGCCGTGAGGGCGTGCGCTACCATCAAACCGATATCCTGGGAACCACCCTGGCCACCTACACGGTGGATGG
>CAZCJJ010000203.1:0-4323 GCA_964499045.1 uncultured Opitutales bacterium
CGCAGCTCCGGCGCGCCCAGCACCTCGCGCCACTTGCCCTTGCGCAGCTGCGGCCAGATCAGGAAGGAGATGGCGCCGAACACGCCGCCCGCCACCGCCTTGATGATCACCGGGTAGTCCATCTCGTGTGCCAGGCGAAGGGCCTCCTCCTCGCTGGTCAGCACGCCCTCGCTGCCCGGCGTCACCGGCACCCCCGCCGCCATCATCGTCTTGCGGGCCTCGGCCTTGTCGCCCATGCGCCGCATGGCCTCGGGACTCGGCCCGATGAAGGTGATGTTGCAGCTCTCGCAGACCTCGGCAAAGTGCGCGTTCTCGGCCAGGAAGCCGTAGCCCGGATGGACGGCGTCGCAGCCCGCTTCCTTGGCGGCGGCGACCACCACGTCGGCGTTCAGATAGGACTGCTTGGCCGCCGGGGGGCCGATGCAGACCGCCTTGTCCGCCAGGCGCACGGCGAGCATCTCGGCGTCGGCCTCGGAATGGGCCTGGACCGTTTCGATGCCCATCGCCTTGGCGGAGCGCACGATGCGGACCGCGATCTCCCCCCGGTTGGCGATGAAGAGACGTTGGATGGGCATAGGGTCAGCCTTCCAGTTCGGCGAGGACGGCGCCGGCCTGGACCGGCTGTTCGTTCTCGGCGACGAAGCGGGTGATCTTCCCGGCGACTTCGGACTTCACTTCCATGAAGGACTTCATCACCTCGACCAGGCCGATGACGTCGCCGACGGCGACGGTGTCGCCCTCGGACTTGAACGGCGGCTGATCGGGGGCGGGCGCGCGGTAGAAGGTGCCGGGCAGCGGGGAACGGATGTCAGCCATGAAAACTCTCCCTTGGTGCGAAAGCGGGTCGGCGTGGTACGGCGTCGGTGTCCGTCAGGCGGCGCCGCGCGATTTGAGGACTTCGCCCGGAGGGGCGATGCGAATGCCATTCTCCACCAGACCGGCGCGCAGCGCCTTGCCGATGGCCAGGGCTCCGGGGGTGTCGGAATGGAAGCAGATGGAATCGAAGTCGATGGGAATGTCGTCGCCGTCGACGGTGCGGACCTTGCCTTCCAGACAGGCGCGGACGCACTTGTCGGCGACTTCCTGTGGGTCCAGGCGCCGCATCTTGCGGGCGAAGACGATGGAGCCGGAAGTGTCGTAGTCGCGGTCGGCGTAGAATTCGCGCACCACCTGGATCCCGGCGGCCTGGGCGATGTCGCAGGTCTTGGAGACGTCCATGCAGTAGAGGAGCGCTTCGGGACTCGATTTGGTCATGGCGCCGACCAGCTGGCTGGCCAGGTCCTCGTCGGACGCGACCTGCATGTAGAGCGCGCCATGCGGCTTGATGTGTTGCAGGCGGACGCCGTGGCGGCGGGTGAATTCGCGCAGCGCGCCGACCTGATAGACGATGTCGTTGATGAGTTCCTCGGTCCGGGCCTGGATGACCCGGCGCCCGAACCCCTGCAGGTCCCGGTACCCGGGATGGGCGCCGATGCCGACGCCGCGCTCGGCGGCCATGCGGACCACGCGGTCCATGATGTTGGGGTCGCCGGCGTGGAAGCCAGCCGCGACGTTGGCCGAACTGATGAGGTCCATCAGGTCTTCGTCGGACGCTTCCAGCGTCCAATGGCCGAAGCTTTCGCCGAGGTCGCAGTTGAGATCGACCAGTCTGCCGTTCACGAGTGCTCTCCCTTTCTTGCGAGCCGCGGCCCGGGGGGCGGCCACGGCCTTCCTTCATGAAAGCGTCAACCACGGGCGGAGGTTTGACAAATTCTATTTTTGGGACCACGATTATCGTAAAATCAGATATTGCGGTGCAGAGAGAATCGCGTAACAGCATTGATATGAAACGAAAAACCAAAGGTTGCGCACAGACGGGAAGCACTGGTCTCTGAAAATGCTAATGCCGTGCTTCTGAAAATCAGATGGATTGCCCCATGTCGCTCAATTTCCGGCACATCAAGTATTTCGTCGCCACGGCGAATCTGGGTCAGGTCTCCCGCGCGGCGAAGGAATTGGCCATCTCGCAGTCGGCGATCACCACCGCCATCAAGGAGCTGGAAGGGCTGGTGGGCATGCGCCTGTTCGAGCGGACCACCCAGGGCATGGAACTAACGGAGGGGGGGCGGCGGTTCCTGGCCTCGGCCAACCGCATCCTGACCAGCGTCGACGAGGCCCTGGCGACCACGGCGACGGCGGAGGAGGTCTCGGGGACCCTGTCGGTGGCGACCAGCTATACGGTGCTGGGGTACTTCCTGCCCCAGCACCTGGAGCGTCTGGAGAAGCGGTATCCCAACCTGCGCATCCAGCTTTACGAACTGAGCCGCGAGATGATCGAGGACGGCCTGATCACCAACCGCTTCGACATGGCGGTGGTGCTGACCTCCAACGTCGCCAACCCGGAACTGGTGACGGAGACGCTATTGAGTAGTCAGCGCCGCCTGTGGGTGGCGGCGGGTCATCGGTTGCTGGGCCGCGACGCGGTGGGGCTGCGCGACGTGGCCGAAGAACCCTACATCATGCTGACGGTGGACGAGGCGGCCCACACCTCGCTGCGGTACTGGAACCAGACGCCTTACCTGCCCGACATCCGCCTGCGCACGTCCTCCATCGAGGCGGTGCGATCCATGGTCGCCAACGGCCAGGGCGTGACCATCTTGTCGGACATGGTCTATCGCCCTTGGTCCCTGGAAGGACGGCGCATCGAAACCGTGGTGCCGACGCCGCCGGTGCCGCCCATGAACGTCGGTCTGGCGTGGCGGCAAGGCGTCGAGCTGACGCCCGCCATGAAGCTGTTCCGCCACTACTTCAGTTCGGTCTACCAGACCCCGGTCAGCCAGTTGCCCGGTTGACGGGACGCCGTGCGCTTTCGGGAGGCACGGCGGTCTTCACGGCTTGATGGGCAGGCCCTGGCGGCGGACCACCAGGCGCAGGGCGAAGTTCGATTCGATGCGGGCGACGCCGGGCAGGCGGGACAGCACGTTCTTGTGCAGGGCCTCGTAGTCGGCGGCGTCGCGGGCGACCACCCGCAACTGATAGTCCGCCATGCCCGACATTAGGAAGCATTCCATGATCTGCGGCTGGCCGCGCACGGCGGCCTCGAACCGCTCGAACACTTCCTCGGTCTGGCGTTCCAGGGAAATGCGCACGACCACGGTCGTCGCATAGCCGAGCGCCCCGGCGTCGACCCGCGCCCCGTATCCGGCGATGATGCCCTGGTCTTCCAGCATGCGCAGGCGCCGGGAGCAGGCGGACGGCGACAACCCGGCCCTCTGCGCGAGGTCCTGGTTGGTGATCCGGCCGTCCTCCTGCAAGGCGGCGAGAATGCGTCGGTCGATGGCGTCGAGCGACATGGGGCGTCCTCCCTGGCGCCGTCCCGCCGGAGTCAGCGGGACGCGTCGTCAAGAAGTCCCAGGGTGGCGGCCACCGCGTCAAGGGCGCGCGTGAAGCGGTCCATCATTTCGTCGACCTCCGCCTCGGTGATGATGAGCGGCGGGCTGAAGGCGATGATGTCCCCGGCCATGGCGCGCAGGATGACGCCTTCCGCCTGGGCGCGGTCGGACACCTTGGCGCCGACGCCCATCTCGGGGGCGAAGGGCTTGCGGGCGGCCCTGTCGGCGGCCAGTTCGACGGCGCCGATCAGGCCGACGCCGCGCGCCTCGCCGACCAGCGGATGCGACGCCAGGGCGCGCAGCCGCGCCTGCAGGCGTTCCCCGACGCGGGCGGCATGGGCGAAGAGGTCGCGTTCCTCGTAGATCTTCAGGGTCTCGATGGCGACGGCGGCGGGCACCGGGTGGCCCGAATAGGTGTAGCCGTGGCCGAAGCTGCCGATCTCCGACGATCCCGCGCGGACGCCCTGGTAGACCTCCTCGGAGACGATGACGGCGGAAATGGGCAGATAGGCCGACGACAGGGCCTTGGCGCAGGTCAGGATGTCGGGGCGGATGCCGAAGGTCTCCGACCCCCAGGCGTTGCCCGTGCGTCCGAAGCCGCAGATCACCTCGTCGGCGACCATCAGGATGTCGTACCGCTTCAGAACCGCCTGGATCTTCTCGAAATAGCCCGCCGGAGGCACCACCACGCCGCCCGCGCCCATGACCGGCTCGGCGATGAAGGCGGCGACGGTGTCGGCCCCTTCCTCCAGGATCAGGTGCTCCAGCTCCTGGGCGCAGCGGGTGGCGAAGGCTTCCTCGCTTTCGCCGGGCAGGCCCTCGCGATAAAGGCTCGGGCAGCGGGTGCGCAGCACGCCCTCTATGGGCAGGTCGAAGTGGCGGTGGTTGAGCGGCAGGCCGGTCAGGCTGCCCGAGGCGACGGTGATGCCGTGATAGGCGCGGTCGCGGGCGA
>CAZCJJ010000204.1:0-4232 GCA_964499045.1 uncultured Opitutales bacterium
CGACGCGCAGTTTGTCCTCCCGGTGGTGGCAGGCTTGGAAGAAGGGCGTTTCGGGCGTGCATGCCTGAAGGTGCCCGGAACCTCACGGGTGTTGCTGGATCTGGTGAAAGCACCCGAATGGCTCATCCCCGCCGACAGCAAAGTCCGTGCGAAAAAGCCCGAGGCCGCAGGGTTGGTCAGTGACTTTCTGGCAGGTTGTTATTTTTGCGAAGACTTGGGGACGTTTCTCCGTTTCTGGCAGGAAAACCCGGACTTTAAGTTTCTCCATGTTTCGACCCTCCAGGGCGAACTGATCGATCACCGTGGCTTGATTCTCGGTGGTTACACCCGGAAAGGCGGCAAAGAAACCAGTTTCATCCAGCGCGAGACCCAGATTAAGAAATTGCGTGAATCCATCACGGTCGAAAATGAAAACCTCACCCGCCTGAATGAACAGGCCATGCAGATGCAGGCTGAAATGGAAAAGGCCGAGCAAGTGGTGGAGGAAAAACGTGCACTTCAGGTCGAACTGGGTGAGGAGCTTTCCAGTCTGCGCAGTGAGGTTCGCAGTGCCGAAACCGGTCTCAATCAGAAGTCTGAAGCGATCGGGCGCCAGCAGCGCCAGTTGGAAGAACTTGAATCCAGCCGGGTCGAGATGGAGCGGCGGATGGAGAAGGCCCGCAACGAAATGCAGGCAGCTGAACAGGCCATCGAAGAGGGGCGTAGCGCCATTGCGGCCAAGGAAGAGGAAATCAACCGTCTGCGGGTGGAGCGGGACGGGCATCAGGAGGGCTTGGCCGAGGTGCGCCTTGATCTGGCGGAAAAACGCCAGCGCCTCGATATGCTTGATCGCGGCCTGAACGAGGCCGAGTCACAACGCAAGGACCTGGAGTCGCGTATTATCCGCCGGAGTCAGGAGCAGGACACCATGCGGGAACAGATTGTCCAGCTCGAGCGGGATGCTCTGGTCAATCGGGAACGGGCGGCGGAAATTGAGAAAACTTTAGCGGTTACCGTGCAGTCCTTGCAAAAGCACAAGGGCCGCCTGAATGAGCTGGAAAATCAGATCCAGTCCGCCGATGAGCATCTGTCTTCCGTCCGCGCCCAGCAACGCGAGCGTGAAAGCGTGCTCAATGGTCACGAAATCAAACTGGCGGAGGAGCGTTCCCAGACCCAGTTCGTGGTCGAGAAGGTCCAGACCGAGTACGAGATGGATGTGACCAGGATCGACTGGAAACAGGAATTGTGGAGAGCGGATGAGGAATTTGAAACCAAGGTGCGTCTGGATGATCTGGACGAAGACGAGGAAATCAGTGCGAAACCGAAACAAAAGCGGGGAGATCCGACCGAGCAGGATCTGGCGGCGATGGAAGACACCAATTGGGATGAAATCTCCCGCGAAGTGCGTCAGCTCCGGGACCGCATCAACAGTTTGGGGGCGGTCAACCTCGTGGCGATTGAAGAGTATGCCGAGTTGAAGGAGCGCTTTGATTTTCTCAACACGCAGAGCCAGGACCTCTGGAATTCCAAGAACGAGTTGCTCAAGGCCATTGATGAAATCAATGAAACCTCGCAGACGCTATTTCAGGAAACCTTCACCCAGATTCGCAAAAATTTTGTTTTTACCTTTGAAAAGCTCTTTGGCGGGGGTCATGCCGACCTGCAGTTGATTGAGGCCGAGGATGTCCTGGACAGTGGAATTGAAATCACGGCCCGCCCGCCAGGTACCAAGCTGCAGACACTCTCCCTCCTCAGTGGTGGTCAGCGCACCATGACGGCGGTGGCTTTGCTCTTTGCCATCTACATGGTCAAGCCGAGCCCTTTCTGTGTACTGGACGAATTGGATGCACCGCTGGATGATGCGAATATCGGTCGTTTCACCGATATGCTGAAGCAGTTTACGCGCTATTCGCAGTTTCTGGTTATTACCCACAACAAACGAACTGTGTCAGCTGCCGATCAGATCTATGGCGTGACCATGCAGGAGCGTGGGGTGACCAAGCTTGTTTCGATGCGTTTTAACCGCGAAACCGGCAAGACCGAAGAGGTCGCGGAAGGCGTGGGAGCAGGGATTTGACCTGCCCCGCACGTCTGTTGCGGTTTTAAGACTGCTTTCTGAAGAGCAGGAAGCCCCAGTTCAATGCACCCTGTTCTCCGGCCTTGACCCAGTGTCCGAGCCCGGCAGTCATCTTTTCGATATACTCTGTGCTGCAAACCTTGCTCAACTCTGCCTTCCTCGCGGTCAGCTCCTCACGAACCCGGCTGTAATGCCTGATCAGGTTATCCGGTTGTTCTTCAATGGAGACGGTTTCCCATCCAAGATCCCCGGCATACTCCCGATAGACTTCAACTGAACCCATCGAGTCAAGATCGATGCGGTTGAGTACCGGCTGCAGGATTTCCGGGGAAACACCGGGCTTTTGCATGGGATCCGTAAACACAAACAAGCCCCCGGGCTTCAAGACCCGGTTGACTTCTTCGAAAACCTTTTTGCGCTGACCACTGTGCAAAATGGCATCCTGAGACCAAACGACGTCGAATGAGGATTCAGGAAAAGGCAGTTCCTCAAAGTTACCCTCGACCACATCAATGCGATCAGACAGCCCTTGTTCACTGTTCATTTGGCGGTTGCGTTCATTCTGCACCGCACTGAGGTTCAGGCAGGTGACATGGCAACCCCGCTCACGCGCGAGATAGCGGGCGGAGCCTCCATAGCCGGAACCGATGTCCAGAACGCGGGCCGAGGCGGGAAGCTCTCCAATTAGAGCCGTCATATGCTCCACTGTTTTCCGGCTGGCACCGGAAATAGGGTCATCCTTTTTCTGGTAAAGGCCGATATGAATATCCTCACCTCCCCAGATGTGGAAATAGAAGTTGTCGGCATCTCCGCTGTCATAGTATTGGCGGGCCTTGGTTATGGTTGTCTCATGACTCATCGTTTAACTTCTCCTTCTCGATTTCGTTCGGATACTTTTTCTGGGCGATATGGATGAAAAAGTCAGGATCCTCCTGTTTGTAGGTCTCCTGAAAGTCGGCAAAGGTGTTGACGGTCTGAAAGCCGACTTCCTTCATCAGTTTCTGCACGTACTTCACGCGGAGCGGAAACATGTTGAGGTGGAATTTCGATTTATCGGGGAACTCATAACAAAAACGTGCCAACCCATCGTCCACATGCTCAGGTTCTGCTTTGACGTTATCCCCGCAATAATAGAAGGTGTGCTTACTTTTAAAGCCGTCGTCCAGAATCATGTCGTAATTGCGCTGGTCGAGAATGAGCATCCCGTCATGGCGCAGGGCGGCATAAAATTCCGCCAGTGCCTTTCGCCGATCGCGTTCGGAGAAAAGATGGGTGAAGGAATTCCCGAGGCAGATAATGGCGTCGAATTTGCCATGGACATCGCGGTTGAGCCAGCGCCAGTCTGCCTGAACCGTCCGCAAAATATGACCATGCTTTCGTCCGTTCTGAAATGCCTTGGCCAGCATTTCCGGACTGCCATCGGCGCTGACGACCTCAAACCCTTCGTTGAGCAGCCTCACGGAGTGAAAGCCGGTTCCAGTGGCTACATCGAGAATTCTTTTCGCCCCACTGGCTTTGAGTTGATCGATAAAGAAGGTGCCTTCGCTTTCGCTCCGGGCCTTCCAATCGATCAGTTCATCCCATTTATCCACAAAGGAATGGACGTATTCTTCCTTATATTTATCGGTTTTTCTCACAGCAATCGGATCTTTGCCGTAGTTTTGTTTGGTGGTATTTGTCTTCATGATCATATTATGATAAGATTATCATTAAGGCAGGACATGTGATGTCCGCCTGATTTCAGGGCACGGTTAACCCGTGCTTGTCTGAGGATGCAGCTTCCACGAAACGATCCCTTAAAGCCTGACCAACGAGGCTTGTTAAGAGTGGTCCAGTGTGGGACGGTCAATGATGTCCGCCTTTTCTGTCCATTCACGTTGTGGATAAAGCTGCTTTACTGTTGTTTGCGGGAGCCTTGGAGATGCGGGGCCGTGGCGCACTCTAGCATCCTGCTGATGTTTCCTATTTGTTTCAGCCCATTAACAGGGTTCTAGGGTATATTGATGTTATGGCAACCCCTTATCTGCAATCATTGTCCAATGCTGGATAAATCCAATCCAAATTCCGCGGTTTAACCCGCATATCTCACCGGCTTGTTGGCGAAGGTTCTATTCTATTGAGAAACAATGCCTTGAAGGTTTTAGCAGAAGACAGAGTGTTTGACCGGATTCGCCAA
>CAZCJJ010000205.1:0-4176 GCA_964499045.1 uncultured Opitutales bacterium
GCATCCAGTTTGCCCGCTTCAATCTGTCCTGGCTGTTGGAAGGTGAAATGACCGGGGATGGGGGTATTCCCGGTTGGGTTTTCGAGATTCCGTGATGGTGTTTCTTGATCCCGCCCGGATGATTAAAGGACTCCATCGCTATCGGGATCGAAATGCTTTTTACACAACAGGCTCAATCGATTTGGAGACCCGATAGCGATCCCGACCACAATAAAGTCTTAACCGAGTGCCATTCACATTAATCTGTAAAGCTAATGCATCTTCAAACCATCGATTTCGTTGTGATCGTGTTATACATGCTCGGCCTGATGGCCATGGGCGTGTATTTTTCGCGGAAAGGAGGTGGCCGGGAAGGCTATTTTCTTGGCAACCGTAATATGCCCTGGTTTCTGGCCGGCATAAGCGTGGTGGCGACATTGCTTTCAACCGTCAGCTATCTGGTTGTTCCCGGTGAGATGATCCGTTTTGGCATTGGCTACCTGTCTTCGCTGCTGGCTTTCATTGTTATCATTCCGGTGGTCGCGTTCGTCATTATCCCATTTTTGATGAGGTTATCTGTGACCAGTGTGTATGAGTATCTGGAAGGACGGTTCAACCTTCCGACGAGATTGATGGCCGCATCCGCCTTTGTATTCTCACGTTTGATCTGGAGCGGCATCATTATTTACATGACCTCGCTTGCGATTGCTTCGATGACGGGCTGGTCAATGACGCCCCTGATTCTTGTGATTGGGGTGATAACCACCTTCTACACCACCTGTGGTGGTATGCGGGCCGTAATGTGGACCGATATGGTCCAGTTCGTGATCCTGTTTTGCGGTGCGCTGTTTGTTCCTCTGTACGTATTCTGGATGACGGATGCCGGGCCTTTGGCCTGGTGGGACAGTTTCAGCGAGGCCGGTAGAACAGATGTACCGGTATTCAGCCTCGACCCCAATGTGAGGCTGACGGTTGTGGGAATGGTGGTGTCACTGCTGGTATGGAATATCTGTACTCATGGCGCTGATCAGGTGGCAGCCCAACGTTATCTGAGCACGTCATCGGCCAGGAGAGCACGCGGATCTTTCGTGGTTTTTGCCTTATCCAATGTATCGATTATTCTGGTCCTTGCGCTCGTCGGAATCTCCCTGTTCTACTTTTTTCTGCAGGAGTCCGGCCTGCCTGCCCAAGTGTTTCAAGAGCAGATCGCTCCGGAAGCGGATCAGATCTTTCCCCGCTTCATTGCTTCCCACCTGCCGCCCGGTGTTTCCGGATTGGTTCTGGCCGCCTTGCTGGCGGCGGCCATGTCCAGCCTGAGTTCAGCGATTAATTCGGTTTCGGCGGTGGTGACGACGGACTTCATTGAACGTTTTGAATCGCATCTGGCCAAAGGGCTTTTTCTGCAGCGTGCCATTGCTGTCCTGGCGGGTGTCATCGGGATCTTGAATGCCTTGGCGATCACGGCTTTCATGAGTGCCGGGGAATGGAATCTCCTGGATTTGATGGAGAGGATGAACCATCTGTTTGTGGCTCCCCTGGGGGTACTGTTCTTCGTGGGATTCCTCGTTCCCCGGGCGGGAGCGCGCGCCGCCGCCGCCGGTTTTCTGGCGGGCTTGGCAACCAGTGTGTCGGTGTCATTCGGAAAAGAGATTTATGGTTTGGAAAACCCCATCGGCTTTGTCTGGAATATGCCGGGTGCCTTTGTCGTAGCGTTTATTGTGACCTTCCTGGTCGCCTGGATCTTTCCAAGGAAGAATACCATCAAGCCTGTTGATGTATGAGTGCCATTAAGGTTGAACAGTCTACTATTCTTTACAGGAATCCAGACTCCGCCACTGGACTCCGTAATGCCTATTTCCCTTCGCTGATTACTTTTCCCGATGGGGAAATGCTCTGCAGTGTCGTTATTGGGGAGGCGTTCGAATCCGTGGACTGCCGGGTCCACCTCTGCCGTTCCCGTGACCGGGGAAAAACTTGGGAATTCGAGGAGCAGTCGTTTCAGGTTCAGGAGGGTGAAGAAGCCTGCTATTCAGCCCGCCTGTCCCTGATGGGGGGGGCTTTGGTGCTTTTGCTTTTTCGCTTTGACCGCTCGCAGTACCCCGGAGCCGGATTAACCAATCCGGCAACACTGGGATTTGTGCCGCAAACGATGTATTTGCTTCGTTCGGTGGATCGCGGAAAGACCTGGAGTAAACCGGAAAAACTCTCACCTCCGATTGAAGGTCCCTGTTTTGAACTATGCAGCCCGATCAGGGAGCTTTCCGATGGCAGGTGGATTTTGCCGACACAGACCTGGATGGACTGGGAGGGGAATCTAGGAGATGGATTAAGAATGGTGGCGTTTGTTTCACACGACAAAGGGCAGCGGTGGTCTGAGTGCATGAATGTCATGTGTGGCCAACGGAATGAGCTTTTCTTCTGGGAATCCAAGGTTGTTGAAATGGCTGGTGGTCGACTGGTTTCTGTGGCGTGGGCACACGACCGCGTAAAAGGGTGCGACCTGCAAAACCATTGGACCTATAGTGATGACGGAGGAAAATCATGGTCGTCCCCGGCTCAAACCGGTCTGCATGGGCAAACCGTCGATTTGATCAGGCTCAAAGGCGGTGAAATCCTTTGCGTCTATCGGAGAACAGACCAGCCTGGCTTGTGGGGTGCCATTGTTGACACAACCGAGGGCTGGCAACTTCTTTACCAGACGGAATTGTGGTCGGGATCGACCGGCATGAAACATTCCAGCGGCATGTCGGAAAATTTTGCGAATCTACGTTTTGGCGCGCCCTCACTATGCCAACTCCCGGATGGTTCCATTGTCTGCGCCTTCTGGTGCTATGAGTCAGAAATAGCGAACATTCGTTTGCTTCATCTTAAGGTTCCCTGATTAACCGGCTGATGAGCGGGAATAACAGAAAGGCGCTTGAGTCTGTTCTGACTCTGGAACCCTCCCCGAAAAATCCGCGGAACAGCGAGGGGGATTTCATCAGGCTTTTGGATGGCAGATTGCTTTTCGTGTACTCCCATTATTACGGTGGTGGTGGCGATCATGGAGCGGCGTTTCTGGCCGGACGTGTGTCATTGGATGAAGGAAAGACGTGGTCCCGTGAGGATCAGGTTATTCTCCCGGATTCCGAGGCCGGAATGAATGTCATGTCAGTTACCCTGCGCCGCCTTAAAGCCGGGACAATCGCACTTTTTTATCTGCGTAAAAATGCGACCGATTGCTGTGTGCCCATGGTGCGCTTTTCACGGGATGAGATGGGAAGCTGGAGCGAAGCGGTACCATGTGTGCCGGATCAGGAGGGGTATTTTGTTCTTAATAATGACCGTGTTATTCAATTAAGCAGTGGCCGGCTTTTGCTTGCCGTGGCACGTCATTGCAGGCAGGGGGAACCCCTGGGAGAGTATGCTTCCATTTTTGTTTATGCTTCGGATGATAACGGCGAAACCTGGTTCCGCTCAGGAAGCGTTGCCAATCCGGAGGAAGTGATCCTACAGGAGCCCGGATTACTTGAGCTCAAAGACGGCGTTCTGATGCTGTTTATGCGTACTAATGCCAGATACCAATATGTTTCTTATTCACTGGACGGTGGATCGACATGGTCGCCTGCCAAGGCTGGCAATCTGCATTCCCCCTGTTCCCCGGCGTCCTTGAAGCGGATTCCCGCTACCGGCGATATTCTGGCAGTTTGGAATCATAACCTGCATCAGGATCCACCGAAGGACAGGACACCGTTGACCACCGCGATTTCCTCAGATGAGGGTAGAAGCTGGCACCACCGCAGGAATTTGTATGATGATCCATGGGGATGGTACTGCTATACCGCTATTACCTTTACCGGGAATGATGTGCTTCTGGGGCATTGTGCCGGTGATTGCCGCAAAGGAAACGGGTTGTCAGTCACCCAAGTCACCCGGGTTTCTATCGACTGGTTTTATTGTCAGGATCGTTAACAAAATGGCGTTTTGCCTCATTTTGCCTGCCGATAAAGGTAACTCCAATTCACAGGGAACCGCTAATATAATGGATTGGAACGACCCAGTCGGTAATGCTCATGGAATCGTGGAATATTTCAGCCAACTTTCGTTGTGGAACGTACATCACCGTTTGTCAGTGCAAAGGGTAGCCATTGAAAGTTTCGTGCATCTCCGCAGCCAATAACCAGATCGCATGCAGCTTTGCTGGACGGTTTTTCCCAG
>CAZCJJ010000206.1:0-4163 GCA_964499045.1 uncultured Opitutales bacterium
CCCCCGCTCCTTGGGTTCCACGTCGCGACAAAACTTATCGGTCGATTTGGGTTAGAGCCCGAGGTACCAAGTGGCGATGCCGAGATAAATCACCACACCGATAATATCGGCCAGCGAAGTGATCAGCGGGGAGCTGGCTGTGGCGGGATCCAGTTTCATGCGGGTCAGCACAAACGGCAGGGACATCCCGATCAAACAGCCCGTGAGCACCGTGCAGATCATAGTCAGAGCAACCACTGCGATGACTTCGGGGGCCCGGAACCATGCCACCAGCGAAACGGCTACTCCCATCAGAACGCCCATGATCAAGGCGATGATGATTTCCCGGCGGAAAAACAGAAACCAGTCTCGCATGCTGACATCACCGACCGCCAGCGCGCGGACCATGAGGGTGGCGGACTGCGATCCGGCGTTGCCTCCGCTGGCGATGAGCAACGGAAGGAAAAAGACGAGGGAAACCATAGTATGGATGGTTGCTTCGTAGTAAGCGATGCCCGCCCCGGAAAAAATATTTACAAAAACAAGTACCAGCAGCCACGGAAGTCGTTTTTGCAATAATACCAGAAGGCTCATGGAACGCAGGCTCGTGGTATCCATCCCCGGAACAGCCGCCATCCGGTGAAAGTCATCGGTGCTTTCCTCCTCCGCCACATCGGCCACGTCGTCGTGTGTCACAATCCCCACCATTTTTTCCTGCCGGTCTATCACCGGCAAAGCGAGCAGGTCGGATTTGGTCATCTCACGGACAGCCTCAACATTCGGGTCGCGGGTATGCACCGTAATCGGATGCCGCTTCATGAAGGTTTCCACTTTCGCGGTCGGATGGGCCAGAATCAGCTGTTTGAGTGAAATAACCCCCACAAGATAGCGGTCGAGGTCCAGCACATAGCCATAATAAATGGTTTCGGATTCGGAAGCCACCAGCCGGATTTTTTCCAAGGCCTGGGCTGCCGTCATTTCGGGGTACAGGCTGACGAAGTCGGTTGTCATGATGGCCCCGATCGTGCCTTCGTCGTAGGCTTCCAGCTTGAGAATGTCTTCCCGTTCCTTCTTTACCAGTTGTCTTAGGACGGGCTGTTTGAGTTCCTCCGGGAATTCCGCGAGCAAGTCGGCCCGTTCGTCGTGGGAGAGGTGTTTAACCAACTCGACCAAGGGCTTTTCGTCCATGGCGAGGCTGACTTCCAACTGGAGTTCCTCCGGTAGGAAAGTAAAAATTTCCGCCCGCAAGGTAGGTTCTATCAGATTCAGGACCATCTCAATCTCTTGCGGGGGCAATCCGGTCAGACTCTCTCCGACCTTGGAGGGGTGCAAGCCGGCCACATAGGTTTTAAGTGTCTCTGTTTTTCCGCTTACGATTAATTCCCTGATGGTACCGTCTATGGTTTCCTGCAGCATGCCGCCCCCTTTCGATTGGTTGAGGAAATGAGCTTTCTCAGCCTGACCATTGGGTAAAGAAAAAAATCCCGGGGGGGATGTACGGTCTTTTCATTTGGACGTCATTGTTGGAGTCCCGCCCTTCAGGCGGTCTTCAGGTGAATGCTGGACCGCATAAATGCGGAACCAACCGAATCAGATCGTCTCTGCCCCAAATCAAAAAGCCGTGGAGTGGATCGTTTTATTCGCATTCCGCCACCGGAAGGACACCACGTCTTCGTGGTGCGGCAGCGGCCAGTGTTTTCTGGCCCTGCTGAATTAAAAGGTTATAACCAAAAAAGCTTTACCTCTCCCTTTGGCAGGCCTAGTTTCGGAGCATGAGAAACTTAAGCAGTGTTGCCCCGCAGTGGTGGGATTATACCACCCTTGACCGTGAAATTTTGGATGACGCCGCGCGTCTGACGGAGAAGGATCTTGCCCAGTTGGAGCGTCCGGGTTTTTCCGTTCGCTTTTACGATACGGTGGAGGACTTTTATGCTGCCGAGGCTTTGGAGTACATTGTGGCCTGGAAGCAGTCCACAGCGGACAACCCGGTCGGTGTGTGTGGTCCGATTGGACCAACGGAGCAATTGCCGCTGGTGGCGCGGATGGTGAATGAGCTGGGTCTCAACCTGAAGGATTGTCATTTTTGGGGCATGGACGAGTGGGTCGTGGACGGCAAGGAGGTCGGGGCGGATTTTTCACTTGGATTCCAGAAGGCGGATTGGGATCTGTGTTTCAGCCGGATCCGCAAGGACCTGATGATGCCGGAAAGTAACCTGCATTTTCCCGGAGTGGATGTGGCTCCCTTCGTCAAGAGCTGGGATGGGGTGCGTTGTGCACTGATGCAAGGCGGGCAGGGGGAGGTCAAGCACTGGGCCTTCAATGACCCGTTGAAGCGTGAAGGTGAATTCAAAGACGCGCCTCCCCCGAAGGAGTACTACCGCAATCTTGGAACACGGGTGGTGGAATTGCATCCGATCACCTTGATTCAAAATGCCCGGACCTCGGGGGGTGGAGTGGTGCAGAACGTGCCCTCCTCTGCGGTGACGGTCGGCCCGAAAGAGACCTGGAAGGCGGAGAAAGTATCGATCTGGCATCCCGGCCACCATGACAACCCCTTTGGCATGCGTTTAAGCGCCCTGATGATATCGAAGGGTATTGTGGATACGGCAGTTCCAATGTCCTTGCTTGCCGATCACCCGAATGTGCAGTTTAACTATCTGCGTCCGGGATTGGGAACCTGCTCAGTTGAAATGCATTGAGAACAGGCTAAGGCAAATGGCACTTAGTTAAGGCAGGGCGTCGAGATCGTTATCGAAATCGAACCCGATAGCGATTTCGATCCCGATTTCGATTTGGATTTGGATCATTCCTCCGTCATCTTCAACCAAACCTCCTAATCTGCTAAACTCCTAAATCCCAAAACCCTACCGCCTACAGTCTAAAAACCTACCCCCAAAAACACCTAATCTCCTAATCTCACTTCAATGAATAATCCATTATCTGTACTGGCCATTGCTTGCCATCCGGACGACATCGAGTTCGGGATGGCCGGAACCTTGTGGCATCTGAAGGAAAAGGGTGCCCGTCTGCATTATATGAATGTATCCGACGGCTGCTGCGGCAGCGTTGAGCAGGGACCTGAGGAGACGGCCCGCATCCGGCTGAAGGAATCACAGGATGCTGCGGCCATGTTGGATGCCACTTTTTATCCGCCTCTGGCGCATGATCTGGAGATCTTCTACAACAAGGACCTGTTGTCCCGTGTGGCCGCCGTTATCCGGCAAGCGAAGCCGGACATTGTGCTGACGCATTCTCCGGAGGACTACATGGAGGATCACATGAATGTCTGTCGGCTGGTGGTGTCAGCGGTTTTTGCCAAGGGGATGCCCAATTACTCTACGGTTCCTCCGGTGGAACCTGTTTCCGGTCCGGTGGCGTTGTACCATGCCCAGCCGCATGGGAACCGGGATACCTTCAGCCGTCCGGTGGTTCCGGACTTTGTGGTGGATGTCAGTCCCTTCAAGGAACAAAAAGCGGCGCTTTTGCGCTGTCATGTCAGTCAGGATGACTGGCTGAACCGGAGTCAGGGAATGGATGCCTATGTGGACACAATGTACGCTTTGAACCGTGAAGTCGGTGCGATGGCGGGCTTCAAATTGGGTGAAGGTTGGCGTCGCCATAATCCCCTCGGCTATTCCGGGCCGGATTTCAAGCCGCTGGAAACGGTTCTGGAAGCCTATTGCAAGAGCCCGAATACAGACTGACTTCTCCCGTTGCCTGTGCACGCACGCCCTTAACCCGCATATCTTTTGAGATAAGCGGGTTAACCCTTCGACAAGCTCTGAGCAGACCGACGCGGCTACGGAGTTGAATCCCGAACGGCGATGGGAAGGAAAGAATAGGTGCCCTGATAGTAGAGGTAAAAGGCGTTCGGACGGTCCTTGCGCAGGGCATCCGCCAGTTGTCCAGTGTCAGCGACGGCTTCTCCGTTGACCTCGATAATGACCATTCCCGGAATCAGCAGTCCCTTATAGGGGGATTGATCGCTGACGGTTTGAACGACAAGCCCTTCAATGCCTTCGGGCACATCAAAGGTGTTCCGGATTTCATCATCCAATGGTTGGAACCGAACACCGGGTAAAACCTCTCTTGTTTCCGGTTTGCTGCTGCGGGTCGGCTCGCCGTTCTCACGGAGAATCGAACGATCTGCCAACTCGACCTTGAATTGATGGGTTTTTCCGGCG
>CAZCJJ010000207.1:0-4127 GCA_964499045.1 uncultured Opitutales bacterium
TATATTAATGGCTGGAATCGTCATTTTTCCGAGGATTTATACCCTGAGGAAAAAGATAGGCAGGGGCATTTTCAGGTAACTCGCTTTCGGCAACAAGTCGATAGCTGACCCACTTTGTATTCTGCCTCTCATCAGTGAATCTGCTATTATTCCGGATGATCTGGTAACCATAGCCTGAGTCGCAATAGACAAGGAGGAAATCTTTGAGATCAATATCCTTACCATAAAATGTTCGTACATCTGCCCTCAGACCGTCTTCTTGTTTAAAGCTGAGAGTATAGCTGCCGCCTCTTAGCTCGACATCATCAATGAGAATAGTGAGCTGAGATGTCCGATTATGCCAAAGCAACTTTACAGTTCCTCTGGATGATGGCGAGGTGAAGGCTGAAAACCAATCAAACCGACCATCTGAGGTTTCTTTATGAAAGAAAATACGCTCACCTGCGACTTGAGGCGGAATTTTCAGAGTGATCGGAACAATATCAAGGGCTCTAGCAAGATCACTTGCAGTAATATCAGGCTCTTTCTGACAGCCGAATAGAAGTATGAGCGGGAACAGAGAAATGTATTTTTTCATTGTTGCAAGGTCACGAAACAGAGAGATGCCTTTACCGACAACCTACGATGGTGAATTGTGAGACAAGATTTTATTGAAATATTAAAACCACGAGGAGTCAATGTTATATAAAATAATAGCTATTTTCACCGCCTCTCAGACCAGAACTGCTTCAAGTGAGAAAAGCAGTCCACCTGATCGATTGCGGTTTCGATCCCGGGGAAATGTCATGCGAATCAGATAGAGCACCGAAAATAAATCCGCCCGTCCTGCTTTGAAGACGGGCGGATACTTTGTTTTTGACTACCGCTTTGCTTTTTTACCGGCAAAGAGCAGTTCCTGGTTGGTGTGCTGCTGCTTGCGCTGCTTCGTCTGCACTGCCTTCGACTGCCTTTGCTCACTTTTTTTCCGAATCGCCTTTGGGGATTTATCGCCCATTTCGTATCTTGCTCCTTTCTGTTATGGTTTACTTATGTTTTCTATTGGGAGAAATGTTTATTCTGGTCCAGATTCAGGTTCGTTACTTTTTTTTCATACTGCCCTCCATCGCCAGTTCTCCGGGGACGGGATGGACCGCCCAGGTGGATGTTCCCACCGAGCGAACATCCTCAATCGTGTAGAACGGTTTGGGATCGAGCGAACGCAACAGATCCAACAATGCCTTCAGGCGTTTGCGTTCGGAAACAATCAGGAGCACCTCCACACCACCCCGGCTGCCAAGTGCCTTCATGGTTGTAATCCCATAGCGCTTTTTACTTACATTCTGGATAATGGAACTGGCGTCTCCACTGGTAATGACCCGAACCAACTGATACCCTAGGGCCAGTTTCTCCTCAATGATCATACCTACATAGGTCCCAAGTGAGAATCCGGCCGCCCAGCCCAGAAAACAGGCGATATTCGACAGGTTTTGCATGACCTGACTGATGGCCAAAAGCCAGATGCTCACCTCAACAAAGGCCAGGAACGGGACGACATTACGTTGTCCCTTGTTCACCAATATATGCCTGAGGGTTGCCAAACTGACATCAATCAGTCTGGCAACGAAGATCAGAACGGGTATGACAACCCACTCCATCAAACCTGGATAGTCCATTACGGTCTTAATCATCTCATTGCTTTCTCATTTATTATTGTTTTGTAAAAATATCTACTATCACCGCTTATCAGATCAGGACCGCTTCCCTGGCCAAGATTCCAGTCCCCGAAAGCCGGCTACCTGAACTGTTTCCTGAATACACACCCGTCACCTCCATCAATTCCTTCAACTGCGGAACAGAATGAGTACTCATCACGACCGACGAAACATGGGGAGAGGCAAGGACCCAGGAGAGTTCACGCTGTACCATGCTCATGCCACCTGTTTCTATTTGAGGGGATGCCAGCTCCGGCACCTCCATACTCCGGATCCGGGAACTCCCGAATTCCCCGTGCTCTTTCCCTATCCCGGGCTGTATGCCTCCCAGGGCAGATGTGACAAGAAGGCCTGTTCGGGTCGTTTGGCAAAATGCCTCCACTTCGGAACGCATATCTTCCGGCAGCCGCCGGGAATAACCGGTCTGTATGGCTCCGGGCAGGATGCATTCCCGCTCACGGCTGAACGCTATCATTTCCATGGCTCTCCACAAAGGCAGGTTTGCGAAGGCAATTCTACGGATATAACCAGCACGCATAAGCCCCTCCATCGCACCCATGAGGTCTTCTGCGGGTAGTAATTCCCGGGACCATTCGCAGACAAGCAAATCGAGATAGGTGAGACCCATCTTGCGCAGAGAAAACTCGCAGTGCCTGAGCAGAACATCCTTGAGGCTACCGGAATACGGATCGAGCGTGCCAGGCAGCACCAGCCGGGTACTCAGCACCAACTCACTCCGTGGAATGGACCGGTCCCGTATCCATTCCCCAAGCCACTCCTCCGGAGCATTAAATGTATCCGGAAGAAAAGGTGAACGGGGACACAAATGAACCGCCTGATAAAAAGTCCCTCCGGCCTCTCGATAAGTATCCAGTAAAGCGAAGGCCGTCCCACGGTCAATAGTCCAGCCAAAGTTCATGGTGCCGAAGCACAATTCTGAGACCGGTACTCCGGTCCACCCTAATATACGTTTCCTCATGCCCTGAACGCGTCTCCACATACGCCTTATAGATTCCCAATCGGGTGTCTTACCCGTTGATTCAATACCCTGCGGGATGACTCAACTATCCACGCACACACAGTAACGGCCAGGACACGTGCCCCGTCCGAATATCAGAGAATTGCACCGACGGGCATCAGGATGGTGTCCCATAGGACACCCCCGAATCTGTCGCCCGTCGGCTTCAGGTGAGAAAAATCAGTCGAAACTTCCCACGAACAAGCCGAAAGAATATGAAAACGGCAGGGTTCATTATGACCCACCAGTACCCCACCTTTATTATTTGTCAAGCCCGGGAGGCAAAGATTGCCGAAACCTTACGATTAGGATTACGGCAACGACAACCGCTCAGCTACCGCTTCACTGACAACGAGCTAACCCAAAACCACTTCATACCCTCAGCCTGCCACCGGGACAACAGAAACCTCTCACGGAGCACACAGGGTCCACGGAGACATTCTTTCACAAAGCAATCCCTCCGTGCCCCCTGTGCCTTTGTGAGAAATCAAACCCTATCCACCACAATTCGAGCACGCCATGCATAGCGGCACAGCCCCCCTACTCCCACAAATTTTAAAAATGTCATAGCCTACAGGGGCCGCGCCTTGACTGTATCCTAACCATGCGGGTGAAGCCCAGTCCGGACTATGATTCGGATGGGATTACACTGCGCTTCAGGCGCCCTTCCCCGGAAGGTTCAACTTACTGGAGCCGCTCCATTGAATCCAATGGCAACTGGCAGACCATTACCTGGGACTTTGACCAGATTCGTGGCGCACGCAACATGACCTTCGAGGTCGAAGTCAAACCCGGTTCAGGCTATCTCCTTTTTGACGACATAGAAATCATCGACACTTCCCGTCGGCGATAGTGATTCTGTCCAGAATTCGGACTTCTCTGTCGTAGCTTTGCGAACTCGGAAGATCCAAAGAAGTAGGAAGATGAAAGACTTACCTGCCCTGGGCGTGCCGAGGGGTCGAAGGGGCGTGAGATCTCCAGCGTTGCCTCGTGGCGATTAACAATTCCAAATTTGCAATCCCATTCGATCTTCCGGAGAGACCGCATAAATGCGGAACTTGCTCCAGCCGCCTGCTTTCAATTTAAACCCGGTCTTCGATACCGATATGCCAAAAAACTGAAAGCGGCTCACGCCCCTTCGATACGCTCAGGGCAGGAAAGACCCCAAGACCCAAAGAAAATAGGCGTATGAAAGGCTTTGCGCCTTTGCGTGAGACTCCTGCGTTGCCTCTACCTCATCCATCATTTATCCGCCATTCACCATTTTAAGCCAATGAGTCTATTCCGCATATCTCACCGGCTTGTTGGCGAAGGTTATATTCTATTGAAAAACAATGACATGAAGGTTTTAGCAGAAGACAGGGTGTTTGACCGGATTCGCCAACAAGCCTCAAGCCCACAAGCGGCTCTGGCTGTGT
>CAZCJJ010000208.1:0-4103 GCA_964499045.1 uncultured Opitutales bacterium
AAGTTCGGGGGGGTAGAAGGATTTTGAATTGGGAATTGGGAGCGGAGGGGCAACGCGGGAGGTCTCACGCAAAGACGCCAAGACGCAAAGGGGAGTAGGTTGTGGGGGTTTTTAGGGGATCGGATGAAAATCCTAAAAGCTGTGGTTCAACTGCGGAGAATAGGATATTTGCTTCGCGTCTTTGCGTCTTTGCGTGAGCCGCTTCAGTTTTTTGGTTTTGGGGTTTCGCAGTTTTGGTGTTTTGGAAAAACGGAGGGGCAACGCGGGAATCTCGCGCAAAGACGCCAAGACGCAAAGGGCAGTAGGCTGTGGGGGTTTGGGATATCGAATGGAGTTCCGTCCCCGCTTTCAGACCGATCAGGGTTCAATCAGACGCACATTGGGGAAATAGGTCCTGTAGCGTCTCAAATCACGGGTCAGGAGAGCACACCCCAAATAGTCGGCATGAGCCCCGATATAAAAATCGGGCAATGGGGAACGTTTTTCTCCTCCGCTCCGCTTATGACGCCGAAAAGCCTTACCGGCGGCAAATGCCGCCGTGTAAGGAAGATCCCACCGGACCAATTCCAGGCCCTCCAGGAGTGCGTCCAGTTTCTTGTCCGACGAAAAAGCCACCGACACCTCAGCATAGATCAAAGGGTTGATCCCAACGACTCCACGCTCAGCTTCCTCAATGAAGGCCTTGCCCGAACGGTCCGCCCAGACGGGATCATCGGTGAACAAATCAATTAAAATATTGGCATCAACCAAGGTCATTTCAATCCCGGGTCATTTTCATAATCTGATCCGTGGTCATACCGGCATCTGCCTGACCACGGGCTCTGGCCACCAGGCGCTCCAGACGCGCACGCCTTTCCCCCGGAGCAACCTTCAGCAATACTCCCCCCTTGGCCTCCTCAAAAACCACATCGGTGTAAGGATGCAAGCCATACCGCTTCCGCAATCGAAGCGGAATCGTCACCTGACCTTTCTGTGTCAATTTCATAGTCTTACTTAGACACAAAAGTAATACCGGGTCAACTTCGGATGGCGGAGGGGCAACGCGGGAATCTCACGCAAAGACGCCAAGACGCGAAGAAAAGTAGGCTGAAGCTTTAGCGAGGCGGTAGGGGTTTGGGGGATAGGGTTTTTGCAGTTTTGGGATTTTGGGATTTTGGGGTTTCGTAGCTGCGCTCGCCGAAGGCCCTGAGTTTGCCGAAGGAGGTCGAAGGACAGGCGACGATCATGGAGGCGGTGTGACCTCACGCCGCTTTTGGAGCAAAGCCAAGCCTTAATGGCGGATGAATGATGAATGATAGCGGATGGCGGAGAGGCAACGCGGGAGGTCTCACGCAAAGACGCAAAGACGCGAAGTAAAGTAGGCTCAGGATATTTGACTGCACATCCACATTTTGTTGTGCCATGCTTCGCAGGAAATCAGGAGATTAGGATTAGGATTGAGATTAAGATTAGGATGCCTCTCACTGAGCACACAGGGTCCACGGAAACATCCTCTCACATAGCAACGCCTCTGTGGTCTCTGTGCCTTTGTGAGAGAAAAAATCTATCCACAAGGATATTTCAGGACACCTATGAAATTTTACATCGCGGATGAATGATGAATGATGGCGGATGGCGGAGAGGCAACGCGGGAATCTCACGCAAAGACGCAAAGACGCGAAGTAAAGTAGGCTGAAGCTTTAGCGAGGCGGTAGGGGTTTTGGCGGTAGGGGTTTTGGTAGTAGGCGTTTTGTAGCTGCGCTCGTCGAAGGCCCTGAGTTTGCCGAAGTGTAAGAGCGTGGACCGGAGGGTAAAACTATCAGACCATCGGACCGAACTCCGAAAAACGGCTCACGCAAAGACCCAAAGGCCGGAATAAACCAGGCGGATGAAAGGCTTGTCGCCTTGGGGTCTTTGCGTGAGGCTCCTACGTTGCCTCCCGGTTTTCCCAATTCGTAATTCATAATTCGTAATTTCCCATTTTCCTCCCTCCGCCCTCATTCATCATTCATTATTCATCATTCATCCGATATCCGAACTTCGATATCCGAACTTAGGCTTGGCCGGAAATAACTTGACCAAATGGAAATAATCTATACATTGCGATGTATGATTCGGACGCAAATTTACCTCACGGAAGCAGAATACAGTGGAATTTGCGAACTCGCAAGAGCCACGAGCAGGCGCCAAAGTGAATTGATTCGTCAAGCAATTGATGAGTATTTAACACGGAAGAAGCCCGAAGATAAGTTGTCCAGAATCCGTCGAGCCAAGGGCATCTGGAAAAATCGCACGGATCTGGATCTATCTGAGATACGCGGAAGCTTTGACCGATTTTAGAGATGCTGGTAGATACCGACATTATTATCGACTACCTTAGGGACGTTCGCGAGGCGATTGAGTTTATTGAGACGAACATTGATCAGATAGCGATTTCATCCATCACTGTGGCGGAGTTATATCAAGGTGTCAGGGATGGAGCAGAAAGGGATGTTCTCGATGTGTTTTTATCCGCTATCAGTGTTTTGCATACGGATTTATCGATTGCCCGGAACGCTGGACTCTACCGTCGTCAATACAAGCCATCTCACAATCCCGGACTCGCAGATTGCCTAATCGCGGCAACTGCGGTTGAACACGGGATCCCACTGAAAACCCTCAATACTAAACACTTCCCGATGCTGGAAGATGTTGATGCACCTTATTCAAAGACGGGAAACTGATGTTTGGATAGCGGATGGCGGACCGTTTACGCTGACTCCGTCAGCAGGCTATAGGAGTTTAGGCTATAGGCATTTAGGCTGTAGGCTGGTAGGGGTTTTGGGATTTTGCAGTTTTGGTGTTTTGGAGTTTCGCTGTTTTGGTGCTTTGGGGAAGCCGTTTACCAGTCAGATCGTTGGACTCACAATCCGATCTTCGATATCCGATATCCGATCTCCAATTTCCGGCTTGAGTCTTATGAGTGTGTCGGCATGGCTTGTTTCCCTATGGATACCTATCAGGCATGGCGTTCGGACAAACTTTTTGAACTTGGCGGTGGTCACGTGGTGATCTGCCGAAAGCGTGGGGATGGCAGAGTACAGGCAGCCATGATAATGCTGGATGTTTATTGCCTTGGCGTCCGGGATGCTTTTCTGACCGAAGAATCGGAGTCCGGGTTTGAGGAGTTGCTTGAAAGGATTCAAGAGAAAGATCCTCTTGTACCCTGTAGTCCGGCTTATGCCCGTAAAGTGATTGATGAGTCGATTGCTTTTGCCGGCCAGTTTGGTTTTGCTCCTCACCGTGATTTTCGAAAGGTACGGAAAGTGCTGAACCGCGTTGATCCGGGCGAGTGCGATGAGGTGATCCCCATGGGGAAGAATGGCAAGCCCTTTTATATTCAGACTCAAAGCCATGACGATGCCTTTGCCAAGCGTGTGGTGGCGGCCTTGGAACGTAAGCTCGGGATAGACGGGTTTGATTACATTCTGTCCATGAGTGACGATGATGAGGATGAGAATTGGTATTATGAGGAGGATGATGAAGATCCTTATGTCTTGTTGTCCGAGTATCCCCGCAGCCCTGAAGTAAACAGGCTTTCCCGAGGCTTTGTGGATGATTTACATGGGATTATGGGGGATATGGAACTTGATATTGATGAAAGGTCACCTGCTTTTGCGGAAATACTTGTCCGGTCACTGGAAATCACCTACGAGACGATGAGGGAGGAACTGAAGGAGGATGGGCTCCAGGTAACCTTTAGCCAGTTCATTGAGATTTCGATTATGCGGCTGCAACTGGGTATGTTGCGGAAGGATGAAAAGAAGAGGTTTCTGGAGGATCTGGAGAAAACAGATCCGGAGGCCGCGGCGAACCTCAACGCATTGCTGTTGGAGGATGAAGAGCGTTTTCGCGAAGCGCAAATAACCCGCCCGGCAAATATTGGCCGTTTTGTTCACTGGCGTGTGACCCCGCCGCAGACCCCAAACAATCCCGGCGACATTCCCCATGTTATGATCGCTTATACCCCTGAGAATTGAACCCGAACTCCAGAAGTATTAAAGTAGGCTGAAGCTTTAGCGAGGCGATAGGGTGTCAATTTGCGGGCAAAATGTACCGGCAATTTGCGGGTGAAAATGTACCAC
>CAZCJJ010000209.1:0-4057 GCA_964499045.1 uncultured Opitutales bacterium
AATAGCACAACCGGAGAAACATAGTCTTTCCGATAATTTGAGGCATTTGCTTGAGCATTCTCCGGGCCGGGAGATCAGCATTGGTTCCATCTTGGAAAGTGTACAGGAAAAGGGCTTCGGCATCATTCTGATGATCCTTTCCCTCCCGAGTGCCCTGCCTGTGCCTGCGCCAGGGTACAGCACCCCCTTCGGGATCGTGCTTTTAATCATCGGTATTCAAATGCTGCAGGGCAGGCAGCAACCGCTCCTGCCCGCACGGGCACGGGCTCTCACCATGAGCCGGGAGTTTACCGGAAAAATCATCCGGGCTGCCGAACCTTGGCTCGTCCGCCTTGAATATCTGATCCGCCCTCGCCTCCGTTGGGTCGGAAACCGCCCCGGGCGGATCGTCCTGTCACTTCTCGTTATCGTGATGAGTATCCTCATGATACTGCCCATCCCCCTGACCAATACCGCTCCCGCCATGGTCATATTCCTCATCGGGGTCGGCTTGAGCGAGGAAGACGGTCTTTTCTGCCTCGGTGCATGCCTTCTGGGTGCGGCAGCTGTCCTCCTCTATGCCATCGTACTCTACATCGCCTGGACCCTGATCAACACCTACGGATGGTCCGGACTGGAGCAATTGAAAGACCGGGTACGTGAACTCCTCGGATTCTAACCCATCGATTTTGTTTTCTAACAGTCTTGAGCCTTGAGCCTTCAGTCTTCAGCCTTAATTCTGCAGTTCAACCACTGATGGACACTGATCCATAGATACTTGTAAAAATAACGGCTTTCACTTTCGGGTGAAGAGGTGGATTTACCTAACGTCTTATTTATCAGTGTGAATCAGTGTTCATCAGTGGTTCCTCCGACCTTTTCAGCCTACAGCCTTTCAATGATGACCTCTCAGCAACGCTTTCTCGCCGCGATAAACAAAGAACCCCTTGACCGTCCCCCCGTCTGGATCATGCGTCAAGCCGGACGCTACCTCCCCGAATACAGAGCACTGAAGGAGCAATACAGCTTTCTCGAAATGGTCCGTACCCCGGAACTGGCTCTGGAGGTGACCCTCCAGCCACTTCGCCGTTTTGAACTGGATGCCGCCATCCTCTTTTCCGACATCCTCGTCATCCCTGAAGCTCTTGGCCAACCCTACCACTTCCGCGACCAGGGCGGAATCGGAATGGACTACATTCTGGACTCGGACTCCAAAATCGAAGCGCTGGATCCCGGAGCCATCCGCGAAAAACTGGCCTACGTCCCCGCCGCCCTCCGACTCCTCCGGACCGAACTGGATTCCCGCAAGGCTCTGCTCGGTTTCTGTGGCTCCCCATGGACCCTCGCCGCCTACATGGTCGAGGGGGGCTCTTCCGACAACTTCCTCCGCCTGAAAGAGCTGATCCACGAGCACCCCGCCTCCTTCCATAAGTTGATGGACAAACTGGTCCATGCCCTCCGCGAATACGTGATCATGCAAAAAGAGGCAGGGGCAGATGCCATTCAGATCTTTGACAGTTGGGGAGCCCTCTGTCCCGGCCACCGCTACCAGGACTGGTCTTTACAGTGGATCCGCCATATCATCGAAGCCCTGCCCAAGGGTTTTCCGGTTATCGTCTATGCCAAAGGCATGGCTCACCACGCTCATGCCCTCGCCTCCACCGGATGTCAGGTGCTGAGCCTGGACTGGACGGTCAAGCTGGACCAGGTCCACGAGTCACTAAACGGTGACCTATGTCTTCAAGGCAATCTCGATCCCACTTTGCTCAATACCCGACCCGAACTTGTCCGTCAGGCAACCCTGGAACTCCTTGACTCGATGCGCAATCGGCCCGGCCACATCTTTAATCTCGGACACGGCATCCTTCCCCAGGCTAAGATCGAAAATGTTGCCACCTTGGTCGAAACGGTTATTGAGTATTCGTCTTGAAGCAAGCAGACCGGATCTGGTCTTACCCCGCCACACATGAAACCACACTACCTCATCATTGGTGCCGGTTTGACCGGCCTGAGCACCGCCTTGTACCTAAAAAGAACCGGGGCTGAAGTCACCGTTCTGGAAAAAGCCCCGCGGGCCGGAGGCTCGGTCCACACCGTGCTCGAGGAGGGGTACCAGATGGAGGAAGGCCCGCATACCCTGCAAGTCAACAGCCTCGAACTCGCCTTTGCCCTCGGTGAACTCGGGGTGTCCGACCTACTGGTCCAGCCGGACCGCAAGGCAAACAAACGCTTCATCATCAAAAACGGACAGACCGTCCCCATCCCCACCGGGCCAATCGCATTCCTGAAAAGCCCCCTGTTTTCATTCCGGGGCAAATGCCGCCTGCTCTCCGAACCCTTCATTCGCGCCGATACGAACCGGAAGGAAGAGAGCCTGGCTTCTTTCACCCGGCGACGCCTGGGGCAGGAAGTTTTGGATTATGCGGTGAACCCCTTTGTCGGCGGTGTTTACGCCGGTGATCCGGAAAAACTTTCACTACAAGCCGCCTTCCCCACCCTCGCAACATTGGAGTCTGAGGGGGGATCCCTCTTCAGGGGTATGCTCGCACGCCGCAAGAAAACCCGCAAACTGCTGCGGACCTTCATGGCTTCCTTTCAAGGGGGCATGCAGGGCATGGTCGATGCCATGGCACGCCAGCTGGGTGACAGCTTGAAAACATCGACTGAAATCACCTCCCTGCTGCCACTGGAAAATAAGACCTGGGACGCCGAATTCGGGGGACAATCCCACAATTTTAAAGCCGTTATCATCACCACTCCGGCCTTCGCCCTTCCTCATTTCCCTTTTCCCAAAACCTTGCAGGAGGCACTGTCCCCCTTCTCCCAAATCGACTATCCTCCGGTCGCCGTTCTGAATCTCGGATTCCGCCGCGAGGCCGTCGAACATCCATTGGACGGTTTTGGAGCGCTCGCCCCCTCCCTCGAAAAACGCTTCTGTCTCGGGGCCCTTTTTCCCAGCTCCTTGTTTCCCGACCGTGCACCGGAAGGGCATTGCCTGCTAACCGCCTTTGTCGGCGGCAGCAAACATCCCGAACGCTTGGACATGGACGACGAGGAACTGCTCCGGAAAACCATCGATGACCTGACGCCCCTCCTGAACCTCAAGGAAGACCCCGTTTACCACCGCATACGACGCTGGCCCCGGGCCATCCCCCAATATGCCCTCGGCCATGATCGCTTCGCAAAACTCCGTCAAGATGTCGAAACACAGTGGCCCGGACTCTTTATCGCCGGTAATTATCTGGACGGCATCGCCGCCAGCCAGTGCCTGCTCAACGGCAAAGAAACGGCCACCCGGGCGATGGACTGTCTGACGGTCCGACTGTCTGACGGTCCGACTGTCTGACGGTCCGACTGTCTGACGGTCAACCGGCCTGACGGCGTTTCCGGAACCATGGCAGGCGGGACTCGTGGAGAAACCACCCAATTATCTGTGCGATGAGCAGGCAGACTTCAGTTACCATTCCCGGGTAAGAACGCACTACAACATTGTAGCAGAACCAGAGCGGGGGGGAGGCCATGCAGAGCTGACGCAGGCGGCGCGTATTCAACTGCCAGAGTCCCAAAGTTCCGGCGATCATCCCGCCGAGCGGGAAAAGCGATGGCCAGCCCTGCCAGGTCAAAGCCGCAGCAAGTGAGAAAAGGACAATGAAGAGCCAAGGCCAGCCTGACCACATTGCCCACAACCTGTCGGAACGGCGAAGAAAAACATACTGACGCAAAACACCCCCTGCATTCATCGCCACCCCTGTCATCGCCCCCAACAGGCCGAAATGGAGTGCCCAGACGATCGAACCGACTAAATGGATGGCCACAATGCGTTGCCTCCCCTTACAGAGAAAAGCCACCACATTCAGAATGGCTGCTACCGTCCCCACCCCCTGAGCCCACATATCACTGGTTGTCAATTCCATACCGTAAATCAATTCGGGCCGATCGCACTTGCTTAAGAGACTGTTAAAATAGTGGTGATAACCTTAATCTTAATCCTCATAGCCACGCTTACGTTCCGTCGATCCCGATTTGGATTTGGGTCAACGTGCACCCCTACAGCCTAAACTCCTAACCTGAAAAATTC
>CAZCJJ010000210.1:0-4050 GCA_964499045.1 uncultured Opitutales bacterium
CCAACTTTTCCCAACACAGGTGCAGCCGAGAGATGCCCTTAACTAAGTGCCATTCGGGCTAGCCTACTTTTACCATTGCGAAATCAACCGGATCCTATTCATTGCAACGCGTGGAATCGGAAAAGAACCTGATCACAGTCGTCTGTACTGCGAATATCTGCCGCAGTCCGATGGCGGAAAAGCTGCTTGCGCACGCACTGGCAGCAGAAAAGGAGCCCCTCCGCTCACTTCAGGTCGTTTCCGCTGGTATTTCCGCCTATGATAACGAACCGGCCTCCCGGAATTCAGTCCGGGCGATGAAAAGCGTCGGTCTTGACCTGAGCAAACACCAGAGTCGCAGCCTGAGCGAGGATCTCATTAGCCGTTCGCGCTATATTTTCTGTATGACCGCCAGCCACCGGGTGCTGATTGAGCTGCATTTCGGCGACAAGGCGCCGCCAGTCTATCTTTTCCGTGAACTGATGCCCAAGGAGTCCAGCATTGAAATCCCCGATCCTTTTGGACAGGAACTGGATGCCTATGTCGCCTGCCGGGACAGCATGGTCGAGGCGATTCCGAGTATCGTTCAATTTTTGAAAAAATCCCTGAAGAAGAGCACCTGAATGACGAAAGCTATGAATGCACTCTACCGTATCAGTATCGGTGCGGACCATGGTGGTTTTGATCTCAAGACAGCCCTGATCCAAAGCCTTTCCCGGGACGGGCATACCTTGACCGACCGGGGAACCACCGGGCACGAGTCCGTGGATTACCCTGATTTTGCTGAGCACGTGGGCCAGGATGTCGTTGAAGGCCTCGCCGACTTTGGCATCCTCATCTGCACCACAGGGATCGGGATCAGCATCAGCGCCAACAAAATCCACGGTATTCGGGCCGCACTCGTCTCCAATGAGGACGGTGCCGAATTTTCCCGGCTCCACAACGATGCGAATGTCCTCTGTTTCGGGGCCAAATACCAGACCCCCTACATGGCAACCAAACTGGCCCGGATTTTCCTCCAAACCGCCTTTGAAGGCGGCCGCCACCAGAGGCGGGTCGATAAAATCAACCACCTCGAAAACGAAATACCGCCTGCTTCGTAAAGGGAAAGGTGTTTGGCTTTCAGCTTAAAGTTCTTAATAAAAATCCTGTGGTTGCCATGCCGCGATAATTCTCTTTCTATTCCCCCTCCTTCACCATGTCTAGCCAAGAACAGCCATTGAATGCCGCTCCACTGGAAACACTGGATCCGGAAATTTTTAACGCCATTGCACAGGAAAAGAACCGCCAGCAATCGCACATTGAACTGATTGCCTCGGAAAACTTCACCCTTCCCGCAATCATCGAGGCCACCGGCACCATCCTGACCAACAAGTACGCGGAAGGCTATCCGGGCAAGCGCTACTACGGCGGCTGCGAATTCGTGGACGTCGTCGAGCAACTCGCCATCGACCGGGCCAAAGCGCTTTTCGGTGCCGAACACGCCAATGTCCAGCCCCACTCCGGCAGCCAAGCCAACTTCGGGGTGTACACCTCCGTCCTCCAGCCGGGTGACAAACTGCTCACCATGAACCTTTCTGACGGCGGGCACCTGACCCACGGCAACCCGGCCAACTTCAGCGGGAAGCTTTATGAGATCGTCCACTACGGGGTCAACCCGGAGGACGGGCGCATTGATTACGATGCTCTGGAGGCGCAGGCGCACAAGGAAAAGCCCAAAATGATCACGGTCGGGGCCTCCGCCTACCCGCGTATCATCGATTTCGAGCGTATGGGGGCCATTGCCCAATCCGTCGGAGCCTACCTGCTCGCTGATATCGCCCACATCGCGGGCCTTGTCGCCACCGGGGAACACCCGAATCCCGTCCCCCACGCCGACTTTGTCACCACCACCACCCACAAGACCCTGCGGGGACCACGGGGTGGCCTGATCCTTTGCCGTGAAAAATACGCCAAGGCCATCAATTCTGCCATCTTCCCCGGCGGTCAGGGCGGCCCGCTGATGCACGTCATCGCCGCCAAAGCCGTCTGCTTCCTCGAAGCCGCCAAACCGGCATTCAAGGACTATGCGGTCCAAGTCCGTGCCAACGCCAGAGCACTGGCCGAGGCCCTCACGGCCGCCGGCTTCAAACTTTCCAGTGGTGGAACCGACAACCATCTGGTCCTGATCGACCTGCGCCCCAGTCATCCGGAACTGACTGGCAAGCAGGCGCAGATTGCCTTGGACAAGGCCAACATCACAACCAACCGCAATACCGTCCCAGGCGAAACCCGCAGCCCCTTCCAGACCAGCGGCGTCCGTCTCGGAACCCCCGCCGTCACTTCACGGGGTATGCGCGAGGCCGATATGGCCAAGATTGCCAAAGCCATCCAAACGGTTCTCGCGGATCCGGAAAGTGAACAGGCCATCGCCGAAGCCCGCGACATCGCCCTCAGCCTCAGCAGCCGCTACCCGCTGCCTTATTGAGGACGCGTGGTTTTCGTTATGACGAAGGTAGCTGCGCTCGTCAGAGCGTGGACCCCGGGAAGCCTATGACCGTGTAGTAGGCCAGGTTGGGCTGGCGGATGTCCATACGCCCCAACTGGGCTACCACCGGGTGTTCGCATTCCAGGACGAGGGCATACTGCTTCTCCACCGGGATCTCCACTTTCTGCAAGCCCAGAGGCTCATCTGTCCGGTAACAGGCTACCCGTTTGCCGGGGAGTTGCTGCAACTCGACACGCCAGGGGTCCTGGTCCGGAAAGTAAATGTGTAAGACCGGATTCACCGCTTCAGGTCCCGCATTGAGGATGACGAGGGACTCATGGCCATGAGTCCCGTCATTCTTCATCTCAGGGTGGTAAGGGTCATGCGGTGGAATCTCCCCGTCAGGGAAGACCCACCTTCTGTGCCCGGGAGGATTGCTTTCAACACTCATAGCACCACCCGTTTCATGAATTTACTGGAGAACTTTTCGACCCCATCGGCGGTGACGCGAAGGCCGTTTTCCCAACGCAGACCGAAATCACGATCATGGAAGAAGGTATCCGCCTGGAAGGTCATGTTTTCCTGGAAAACATACTTGGACGAGGATTCGACCCAGGGACGCTCCACCTCCATCATTCCGATACTGTGGCAGGGGCCGTAGAGCAGGTAGTCACCAAAGCCACGGGAACGCACCCAAGCTTCGTATTCGGTGACCATCTCGCCAGCCGGCTTGCCCGGCTTCACCAGCTCAAAGGTCTTCTGGTGGGCTTCCAAACCGAAATCAACCAGGCGTTCCTTCCGCTCCGGCAACGGCCCGATCGAGAAAGGCAAACCGACACTGGAGGCATAGCCTCCGACACGGGCTCCGATATTGAGCTGAATAACCTCGTTCTCGATGATCTTGTTGTGAGTGGGACGGGAAATGGCGTTGTTGGTCGCCGGTCCGCAGAAGCAGTAGAGGGCATGCCCTTCATACTCGCCGCCATGTCGGTAGATCTCGCGCTGAGCGATCCCGATCACCTGCAGTTCGGTCATACCGGGCTTGATTTCACCGAGGATCGCATCCACCGCCAGTTCGCTAATGGCAAAGGCTTTCCGCATCAGGGCGATTTCTGTTTCCGTTTTGACCTCACGCATACTGGACAGTGCATGGTCCGCTTTGACCAGTTCCACCTCCGGCAGGTCGCGCTTGAGGCCGTCGAGTACCGGAAGCGTGGTAACGGAATAACCGATAATCCCCAGTTTCTTCAAGGGACGGTCCCCCATCGCCCGGCGGGCGACATCCTTGTAGTTGGCCACGGCGATTCCCGGATAATCCGGTTCAGCGGACTCGCGGTATTCCACCATCTTCTCGATCGCTGGAATCCGGCTGCGTCCCTTGGCATAGTTTTCACTCTCGGGGCCAATCACGAGTACCGGCTCCCCTTCGGCCGGAATAAAGACGGCGCCCGCCTCAAAGGTAGGCCAGTAATCCGAGAGATAACGGACATTGGCTGCATCCGACTCATTGCCGTGAACCAGCGCGGCGTCGAGTCCGGCTTCGCGGATGTTCTTCTGAAGGGTGCTCAGGCGTTGTTTGAACTCCTGGTCCCCGATGCTGTTGG
>CAZCJJ010000211.1:0-4039 GCA_964499045.1 uncultured Opitutales bacterium
GTCGCGGTGCCCGCGTTCCTTTTTGGTTTCGGCCAACAATGGATTTCATCATCGCAGTTGCTGATAGAGTTCGGCTAGGCTCAGGGCCGCCTCCGTCATGAGTTTGGAGGCGAAATCGCCCTCGGCATTGATAAGAAGGGCGAACCCGGCGCGGTAAGCGGGGAGGAGCCCGATGATGGCGCTTTGACCGTCGTAACTTCCGGCTGCGGCGATGATTTCGACCCGCTGATGGTACTGACGGGTCCAGCCCATTCCGTAATGCTGGCTTTCCCGGACAGTGGCTGGCTGCCAGCGTTCGCGGATATCGTGGGCGTCGGCCAGGTGGGTGCCGTCGGGAGTCCGGCCTTCCGCTATCTCAAAGAACAGCCATTTTTCTAGATCACGGAGGGTGGATTTTAAACCCACGGCGGGAGCAAAGGGGTTGATTTCCGGTTCCCAGCTCCGCCTGATTTCAAAATGCCCCTGTTGGTGGTGGTGACCCGCACGTGCACCCTTGGCTGCTTGCCGTGGAGAGAAGGTCGTGTGTTCCATTCCGAGGGGTGTCAGCAGGTAGGTTTCCGCATGGTCAAGGTAGCCTTGGTAAGGATTGGCCATGGGATCATTCGCGTAGGCCAACAGGTAGCCGGCGGCGCTGACGCTGACGAGACTGTGTTTGAAGCGTTCCCCCGGACGTCCGACCAGAGGGGCTTGGGCACTGACAGTCAGAATGTCTTCAGGCAGTGCCCAGGCTGGATCCAGTATGTTGTCGGTGTACTCAGGAAGACCGACCGACATACTCAGCAGGTGGCGCAGAGTCGCCTCCTGAGTGTTTTGAGGCGCACTGAGACGGAAGGCGGGGTAAATGCGGTGGACTGGTTTGTCCCATTCAATAGGCTTCTGATACTGCATGACGGCCGCCAGAAGCGAGGTGAAGGCTTGGGTGGCGGGACCGATATTGAAAACGGTTTCAGCCGTGATGGGCTCACTCGACCTTATATCGCGCACCCCCCACAGGTCTTCCATCAGAACGGAGTCATCCTGTACGAGAACAAAGGCATACCCGGGAATGCGGTAACCCGCCGCCTGATCGCGGAAGTACTCCCGAAAATCCTCCAACATTGCCTTGTCCACCAGCGGCGAGGCGATAGAGTCGGGTAAGGTCCGTACCCGTTCCGCATCCTGCGGGTCAATGCGGTCCCGGTTCAAAATGCTCTGCGGATCCCGCAAGGGAATCACGATACGTCCCTCCTGCAGCTCCTGGGCCAATGCGGTGAAGCCCGCCGCCGCCAGCATAACGCCTGTAATCACCTGTTTGCCAAACCATGAAAGCATTCCCTGATAATTCACACGATCCTTCTCTTTCCGACAAGGTGAAAAGCAAGCCATTCCACCCAAGACGACTGGATAGCCATGTTCACCTGGTTGGTGACGGCACCTCCGGAAGTGGCTGCCAGATCAGCCTGAAACAATGGAGTCACCGTTTTCTGGCCAAAGTCATGCTTCATGCAGTCGGACTGCCGGGTAATTCCATCGGACGTGATTTGGATGCACGCTTCCTCAGTCTCATCATTCGCTATATTGATGAATCCGAGTTGGATGGAGTCGTTCTTCTGGCCCAGGACATCCCTTATACGGAAAAGGGGGAAGCTTTGCCTCATAAAGCCGGGTTTTATGTTCCCAATGATTACCTGATGTCCTTGTGCCAGGAGTACCCCGGCTAACTGGAGCCTGCTGTCTCCATTCATCCGGCCAGGCCTGATGCGCTGGAGGAATTAAATCAGCGGATAGAGCAGGGGGCCCGCATCCTGAAATTGCTTCCTAACTGCCACAACGTCGATACCCGGCTCAAGCATTACTATCCGTTCTGGGAACGCATGGCCGAAGCGAATATGTTTTTGCTCGCCCATACCGGCGGCGAACTGACTCTACCGGTTCTCGACGCAAGTCTGGCCGATCCTTCCTGCCTGCAGGGTGCCCTGGAATGCGGCGTACGCGTCATTGCCGCCCATGGGGGAGGACGCTCGGCCTTTGTCGATAGGGACTATTCACATGTCATCATTGAAATGATGGGTAAATATCCTAATTTATACTGTGATAATTCAGCTTTGAATAGTCCGGTCAGAGCCCATTCCTACAAGATACTCCTGCGGGAGGGCATCCGAGAACGGGTGTTTTCCGGCAGTGATTTCCCGGTTCCGGTGGGCGGCATGGGTCCTTGGATGTATAGGCACATTACACGGGGCGACTGGCAGCAGAGCAGGAAAATAAAGAACCCCTTGCAGCGTGACGTGTTTTTAAAACGGGCTGTTGGTTTTGATTGGGACAGTTACGAACGCCTGGACTCGTTGTTGTCGGAAACCAGACGGCCATAAAGTCCGGCCAGCGAATACAGGTAAGCTGCGTTATTTGTTTCCAGTTTTTCCAATTGTTCCGTGCTATAACGCCATTGCCAGTTGCCGGAAGCTTCACCCGGAAGATTCATTCTGGCCTCGCTGTCCAGATCCAGAAGATCCTGCATCGGAATAATGGCTATGCGGGCAACAGATTCGTAAGCGGCCCGGATCAGATCCCATTGCGGGGCATCACCGGGCACCCGGAGATAACGCCGGAAATGATCCTGAGTGGCTGGTGCTTCCTGACGATACCAGCCCAGACTCGTGTCGTTGTCATGGGTGCCGGTGTAAACAACCGAATGGGCACTGTGATTGTGGGGAAGGAATTTGTTATCAGCTTCACCGCCAAAGGCAAACTGCAGAATGGCCATGCCGGGTAAGTCGCAGGCATCCCGCAGATCATAAACTTCCGGCACCAGATCTCCCAGATCCTCGGCAATCAACGGAGCATTCGGGAAGGCCTTCTCCACGGCTTTGAAAAAATCGAGTCCAGGACCGGGCAGCCATTTCCCTTTGACCGCATCCTTGCGGCCATAGGGGATCGCCCAATAATTGTGGAAGCCCCGGAAGTGATCCAAACGAACCACATCATAAAGCTCAAAATTCGCCTTTAAACGATCCAGCCACCATTGGTAGCCCCCGGACCGCAATACATCCCATTTGAAGAAGGGATTTCCCCAAAGCTGACCCGTCGGTGAAAAGTAGTCGGGTGGTACCCCTGCCACGGCTTTCGGTTTTCCGTCCTTGCCCAGATCGAAGATAGAGGGCTGCGACCAGACATCAGCACTGTCCAAAGCGACAAAGATAGGAATATCGCCGATCATGCGGACATTGCGCTCCGCAGCATAATCGCGGAGAAGGCGCCATTGATTGAAGAAGAGATATTGGTAAAAACAATGGGCCTCCACAGTGGATTCCAATTCCGGGTCCGGAGCCTTTTTTGAAAATTCGACATAATCCCTGAATTCAGGGGGCCATTCCAGCCAGGGGAGTCCCTCAAAACGGTCTTTCAGCGCCCGGAAGGTCGCGTAGGGGCGAAGCCATGGCATCCGTTCCTTGAACCCGGCAAAGGGCTCGTAGCCATCGAAGGTCGGACACCCGGCTGCACGATAGCCTGCATACGCTTTCCGCGCCACCGGGTAAAAGGACTGATAGAGCCATCCGTAATCAACGTGATCCTGAGGAAGTCGGTTCAGCTCCTTCAAGTCATCCATTTGAAGAGTTCCATGATCCACCAACACTTGCCAATCAATGAAGTAAGGATTGCCGGCAAAGGCTGAAAAGCATTGATACGGCGAATCCCCGAAACCCGTCGGCCCCAAGGGACAAACCTGCCAGTAATGAAACCCCGCATCCGCCAGGAAGTCGACGAACCGATGCGCCGAAGATCCGAGGTTGCCAATCCCGGTCTCCGAAGGTAACGAGGACGGATGCAACAAGACACCAGCACTACGTTGATTCAACCAGCCGGATTCAATGAAAGGATCATGCATGGCAGTCACAGTTACGGGATCGTTGCTCCACAGCCAGACAGAAATATGGGATCATGGATATCTTAACGAAAGAAGCCTCGGCAAAGGCGGTTCCTGTCCGCACGCTTTTATACAGTAAGGCGTTTCGCACAATATATATTATGTCTAATTATATGACCATCTTGGAGACTGCAC
>CAZCJJ010000212.1:0-4013 GCA_964499045.1 uncultured Opitutales bacterium
ATGGTCTTTACCAGTAATCCCGACCATGAGCCCGGTGTTTTCGGGCCGGGGTGGAAGTTTCCGCTGTTTGCCTCATCCGTGGTGCAGTACAACAACTACAATCTGTTGTGGGAAGGACCGGATGAGCGGCGGTACTTCTTTTCCAAAAGCGACACGATCCAAGTCCGCCGGGGAGAAGAGGGCTACCTTCATCAAGGGCACCGCTGGCAGGCGGTGGTAAACAGGAACGGGGACGTCCTGATCACCGGTAGCCAAACGCCTCAGTGGGCTTTTGAGTACCGCAGCGGACGGCTGGTCCGTTTCCGTCTGGGGCCGGATTCCGATACCTTCCGTATTGAGTATAACGGGAGGGGGCATCCTCAGCGTGTCAGTGCCGAAAGCTCCCGTCGGGTGATCTTTGAGATGGAATACCAGGGGGCGACCCCCCGGCGTATGCAGGTTGCGGACAAGCGGTTTGATGTGGAGGTGGGCAGTGGTGAGATGATGTCTCCTGATGGCAAAACAGAATATGCGCATTTTCGGGTGCCCTTTTTGCGAGCTTTAGTGGAAGGGGAGTCCCGGACTGAATTTCATTACGTGCGCACCGGGACCCGTCAGCGTGATGCCCACGTTGAGCGGGCCGAAGGCCGTGGCCGCGACAAGACCTCCGTCCGCGTGCCGGTTAACCGGATGGTGGTCCAGCGTCCCAGTGGAGCCCAGTCCCAGGTCGAGTGGGAAGCCACCAGCGGATTCATCACCGCCGACTCGGGAGGCCGCTATGAAGTGGAAAACCACAGCTACGATCCCTATGGGAAGAACCCGGAGGCAGAGCCTCCCAAGCGGGTTAGAATATCCCCGCAGAAGGTCGCCCTTAAGCGGGTGGACGAAGAAGGACGGGAACAACTTTGGAGCCGCGACTGGCCCTCAGGGGTCAATATCTATACCGACCCGTCCACAGGTGAGCTGGTGCGCAGAACGATTATCATGGCCGGAGGCCCCGCGTACGGGAAGGTGAGGAAGGTGGAGCGGCGTAAGCCTGGAGAAGGGGGTTGGGAGACAGAGGCTTTGAATTCGTATTGCTCATCAGGTAGATTGATTCGGACAATGCGGGAAGGACAATCGACTGAGAGGGTTTCTCACAGGGCAGAAGACGGGTCGGAGATTCTGACAGAGATGATTAATGGGGTGGCTATGGTTAGCATTCGCCAACTCAACGGGCGCAGGATTCAACAGACTCATTACGAGAATGGCGAACCTGTAACGGTCATTGATTATGATGAGACAGGCGGAAGACGGTTTGTACGCACATCAGATGGCCGTACTCGGGAATACGTTAGGGATGCATCAGGACGAGTAACGGCGCTGCATTTGAATGGCAAACTGCACTTTGAGCAATTTTACAAGGATGACGAAAGGTTGGTCGAGAAGATAGTATATGATGAAGGCGGTGAAGATGTAAAAACACGGTTTATTAATCACATTGGTGAGGACGGCCAGTTGTTGTCTAGAAGAATTGTTGATTTGCAGGGCAAGTACCCCGAACAGGTCTGGACTTATTCCTATGATGAATTGGGAAAACAGGTGAAGGTATCAAAACAATTTATTTTGAACAAAAACAGTAACTAAAACAAATAAACTACTAATACAAAAAATGAAGATTTGGATTAAATCCATCTATATAGGAGCCTTCGCGGGTGTGCTTGTTGCTCAATCCTCCGCGTGTGTTACCAGCCCTGGGAAACTGGAAATCAGCGTTTCAGGAGCAACCGAATCACCTACAACAAGCGATTACTATGTTGTCGGTATACCTCTTGAAGGAGATCCCTCCGTTAAGGTGACGATTACCGGAAGTGGTCAGGTCTCATGTCCTGAAGAGTGTGTTTGCGATCACGACAGTTCGAAAACAACCCAGCCAAACGAAGAAGGTGAAGCTGAGTATACTTTTGTGCATACTGTTGGCGAGCAAAGTGATGGGGGGACGGGTAACAAGATCGAATGGGATATCAATTCATCCACAAATCCCGGTGAATACACTTTCAAGTTGACTGAAATCTCTCAGAAGTATGCCGATTGTCCGGATGATTATTCGGGGGGCTCGACTTCGGTTAGCAATAATCAAGTAAGTGATGAGATCACGATTGTTGTTGCTAGAGTTGAGATGCAGCTTGAGGATTGGATTGCTTGTGATGGCGAGTCTATCGACATTGATTTAATTGTTTTTCCACCCAACATAGAGATTCACTTATCTAATGCCGTATTAACGATGGAAAATTATTATGGGGGGAGTGTTACTGAAAATCCCTCGGGTGTTGGTAGTAAAATAGTACAGCGTGAGGCTAGTCAGACCAAGTGGAAAATAGATAATGCCAGATGGTTTTCAACTCAGGCCAATCATTGTAATGAATACAGCGATTACATTATAAATGGCACAATCGATGTGTACGGTGTTTCGGTGCATATGGAGTCAGAAGAGTTCGGGGTTGATAGCTCGTTGATTTCCGACATGGGACATTGCTTTAATGGGAGCGCATGGGTTGTTCAAGAGTTTTCGGGAAAACCTAAAATGGTGACTGCATTCAACAATGACTTAAATAGATGGGAGGTAGTAATAAACCAGGATGACTTTATTCGGGATGTCAGGGCTGATTTTGACTGGCAGGCTCCGGTAGGATCGCAATACAGTTCGATGATTATTGATGAAGAGCATTTCCATGCTTCCGATCAAATGGAGAATGTTAATCATGTAAGGTGGGGGACGGTACTTATAGTTTCAAATATTATGAACCAAGCTAAAGCTGGCGAGCCTTATACATCAAGTCAGTCGGCAGAAGAGGCGCAACTATTGGCAAAAGCGGCGTTTCAGGAAGCATACATTGAGGAATGGGAAAGGACCGCTATATTTGTGAACAAAATAGAAAATTTTTGTGCAGATGAACTGGAGGCCAAAACTGCTGTTGGTGCGTCACATAGGGTGTCAATGCCTTGCACGTATTCATGGTGCCAGCAGTAATTTCCTACATCGCCAGTTTGAGTTTAAGGAGAGAATGTACTAGTGTTTGTGCGTATAAAATAGCTTTGTTAGTATTTTGTAAAATCAAAGGATTTAAATAATGAATATAAGAAATTTATGTTATTATGATTACGCTTAGAAGAATGATTTATACGTTGCTTATGATCGCTGCGGCCCCAACTGCTCCATATGCTATAGTTAGTGACCAAGCTGCTGGGCAAATCGTCAAGGGTATTATTGATGAAGATTATGACATTGTCATTGTCGAACGAATCAGTGTCGGGGAAGCAATTAGAAGGGGAGAGGGCGATTCTCATCTGTCTAAATTGAGACCCAATTGGATTGGGGGTGGTGAGGGGTTCTTTTTCTATAGTCCGGTCGATGCAATAAAAATGGAGCATAGTAAAGTATTTGTTCATGCAATTAGAATAGTTCGGGATGGTAGGCGGCCTAATAGGCATACAGGAACTCTTGATTTCCTTCCAGAGGTTGGCTCTTCTTGGTTACTCGTTATTCACAGGGGAATGGATATTGATGGATTAATTACGGAAATTAATCTTGATAGTCTGGATGATTCTATCATCCCTTACAAAGATGAAACTGTAGATGCTGTTGATCGTTTGTTTCATGACTTACGAATAATATATGCTAACTTGGATGAATTAGGTTCCTTTGATGTTAAGCAGTTTAGGTTTGAAGGCTCATATAAGATTTTAGAGGGAATCCTTGCTGTACAGGCGTCGAAGTGACTTTCCAGATTGTCATTAAAGCAAATCTGAAAACGGGATTGGTTATCTTGCAATGAATATAATCTGGAATAGGCTAGCTGTGGTTATACCCAAGTATCTACCTCCCGTTGCGCTATTCCTTTCCACTACCTCCCTCTCAGCCGACATCATCACCCTCACGGAGCGGACGCGTTTATCGAACCACGATGACATCAGCTTCTTTCTTCGGATGCCGTCCGGTTGGGCTGGGGAGGTGGAGCGGGATTTCTTTGGCAACCGGAAGGCTTCGGTGAAGG
>CAZCJJ010000213.1:0-3979 GCA_964499045.1 uncultured Opitutales bacterium
TGGAATCAAAAAAACATCACGATCGAGCGTGCCGGGGTACCCGACTATGAGGCTTTGAGGCAGCGTCTGGGGACAGCGACTGCGCTTCTCGATCCCTCCCAGGATCGGGCCTATGCGGACCATCAGGAGTTTCAGGCAGAACGGGGCATGGTGATACGCCAGCGACTGGCCGATGCTTTTAAGGAAGCGATGGGGCAGGATGTGGTCGCGCTCACCTGGCAGATGCGCGGTGGGCGAGGCCAGGGTGCGGAGCGGCTCTTTCTCCGTGAGGATTCGTTGGATATGATGGTGACGCAGCCCGCCTACAATCTCCGTATGCCGGGACAGGTCGGGGGCTTGCGCGCGATGCTCGGCTCGATGGCTTATCATGGCAAGCTGTCGATCAAGGAGATGGATCTGAGGACATGGATACGTCCCAGCGGGCACGAGTTGAGTGCGATGCGCCTGGGTGCGGCGATGACTCCCGGCGAGTTTGATTCCATATTCCGGCGTGAGGCTGCGCAAATGTTGGCTTCCGGCCATGGATACTGGCTCTACGATATTGTCCCTCTGCACTTCCGCGATCCAGTTATTTTCGAGACCGTGGCGGACAGCGTTCGGGCCTACGAGGAACTGGTCTTGGACAATGATCATCCGGTTCGGCCCGATGTGGCTGTAGCCTGGAAGGATGACACGAACTACTGGTTCTCGGACTCCATGCGCGCGATACCGATGCTGGAGCGCTTGGAATCCCACACACCTTTTCATCTGAACCAGGCAGGATTCACTCACGATGCTCTTTTCCTTGGTGACCTTCTGGAAATCCAGGAGGAACAGCCCTACAAACTCGTCATCATCGGTGATGCCTGGCGTTTGTCCGATCGTGAGCGGGAGAGGGTCATGGAAGTGCTGCAAGGTAACGGGACGACAGTAGTCTGGAACTATGCCCCCGGTTACTTGAGTGATCAGGGCTACTCTACAGAGGCCATTGCCGAGTTGACTGGTATGAGGGTGCGCGAGGTTCAGTCGCCTGCATTTGTTTCCACGCTGTTCGTATCCGAAGGGGATCCTGCCAGCGAGGGCCTGGTCGGTCACGCTGGTACAGGAAAGACGAATATGGCGATCAATGGTCCGCGTCTGGGAGTCACCAACCTCGGCAGAAATTTTGTACGTTTTGTTATCGATGACCCTGAGGCGGTTGCTCTGGCCCGCTATGAAGATGGGGAGACGGCCATCGCCATCCGTCGCTTTGACGACTGGACCAGCGTCTATCTGGGAATGCCGGGCACCCTCGATGCCCGCCTGCTGAACCGTCTTGCGCGTGAGGCAGGCGCAGCGGTGCTGACAGACGCCGGGCCGGGAGTGGCCTTTAATGGAAAATTCTTATCAATACACGCCACTGCGAATGAGCCCGTGGAGATTGTGCTCCCGGAGTTCTCATCCGTTCAGGACTTTGATACCGGGGAGTATGTCACCCGGAATAGCAAGACCTTCACTCTGGAGCTTGAATCAGGGGATACCCGCTGGTTCAAGGTGACTCCGGAGTTCTCCCAAACATCAACTGCAACCGTAAACAACGAATCCAACAAAAATGAAAACGATATATAATCCAAGAACATGCATATCTGCTCTGGCACTCTTTGCGGCCGGGGCATTCCCTCAGCTCGTGACTGCCCAGTATTTTGAGAACTTTCAGGGCTCAGAATATGTGGTTGGTCAGACAATTGACGGTATCAACGGTTGGCTCGTTGGTGGATCCTCCGGACCCGATGATGCCTATAATGATCAGGCGATCATTCAGGAAATAGAAGGAGTCAAATCAGTGCTGGCATTCCGAGCTCCCGAAGGGCAACTCGGTGTCCGCGCAGGCCCCGTATTGACTGAGGAGTTGACGGGCCAGCTGGGAAAGACCCTTACCGGTAACTACAAAATTTCAATCGATTCGACCAGTGCAACCTCCTACGTCATGAATGCCGCGGTTAGCCAGAGCATTGGAGGTGGGGGCAACAGTTCAAGGCTCGGAACCAATAATGTTTCCGCACAGTTCGGATTTGATGGTGGAAATTTTGTCTACCGTAACGCTGGAACCGTTGAAACCCTGATCTCGGGCATCTCGACTGATACTCTCTACGATGTCACGGTGGTCATGGACTTCAACAGCAAGACCTACGACATTTCGGTCGTTCTCGGCGAACAGACCTACAGCGAAGAGGGGATTTCTTTCCGGAATACTAACGTATCCGGACTGGATCATTATTTGCTTCTTAATAATAACGCCGGTACCGGAATCACACTGCACGAAGTCAGCATTATCCCCGAGCCGGCGCATGTTGCCGTGCTTTTGGGGCTAGCCGGTCTGGCATTGGCCTTTGTTGTCCGGAAAAGAAAACATTCCTGATTCGTAACCTGGAATCTTCACCCAGCCTTGGATAGCCGCGCTCATTTTATTGATGAGCGCGGCATTCCTAAAAAACGGAGACATCGTCCACAGGCATGGGGGGGGACGATTAGTCAATCTGAACGTGGTCACTTGGTCGGTTCGGTTAATCGAAGCTCTATAGACTGATGTTTAAATGAAAATAGATGTTGCTCAAGTGATCAATCTCCTTACAGTAGTGATCTACACTATAGACTGATGTTTAAATGAAAATAGATGTTGCTAGCGGGGTGATTTCATTGCGGGACAGCGATGAAGAGGCGTTAAGCATTCTTATTGCCGGGGATTTTTGTCCGCGTGAGCAAGGAGAGCGTCTTATTCTAGGGGGAGGATCCAGGCATTTTCTGCGACATATGCAGACGGAGCTGGAGGGCAACGACTTCTCCCTTGTCAATCTGGAAACACCGTTGACGACATCGGAGATCCCTATTCTCAAATCCGGCCCCAATCTGAAGGCGGATCTGCGGTGTGTCGAATTCCTTCGTGCAGGGAAATGGGATGCAGTTTGCGGTGCGAACAACCACATCGGGGATTTCGGCGACGAGGGCGTCTTGGAAACGCTGGACGTTTTAAGGAAAAACAATATCAGGTATGTCGGAGCAGGGGTGAATGCGGAGGAGGCCGCTGAGCCATTGATTTATGAGAAGAGTGGGGTACGTGTGGCCATTCTGGCCATTACCGAGAATGAATTTGGAATTGCCGAAACGAACCGTCCAGGAGCCAATTCACTCCGACTGACAACCAACATCCGTCAGATTCGCAAGGCTGCCCGTGAGAATGATAGCTGCATTGTCCTCATGCACGGCGGTAATGAGTACAACCCAAACCCCTCGCCTCGTGTTGTTGACACCTATCGGGCATTTATTGAGGCAGGCGCCTCAGCAGTGATCGGTGGACACCCCCACTGTCCGCAAGGGATTGAAATATGGGAAGGGGCTCCCATCGCATACAGTATCAGCAATTTCTTTTTTCCGGCCGTTGATCCGGCATTGGTCACTTTCTCCGGTTACAACTGGTGGTATGGATACATGGTTCGTCTGCGGATTGCGAAATCAGGCGTGCTTTCCCTCCAACTATTACCCCATGTTTACAAACAGGAAGAGGAGTCTCTGCGTTTTCTTGATGGTGACGAGAGGGTTGAATTCCTCCGCTATCTGAATGCGCTTAATGAAATCATTGTCAGCCCCGGGGAGATCGAACGGTATTTTGATGCCTGGTGTATGATTTACGGGGAACACATGCTCTCAGCCGCTGGAATGTCTTTTTATCCACTGGACTGGAATGATCCGAAAGCTGTTGCCCTGTTGATGAGGCGGAGAAACATGATGACGTGTGAGGCACACAACGAGCTTTTGACCAGACGTTGCCGGATCGCAGCCGATCGTCGGGAAGTGGAGGCGATAGAATACAAGGACAAACTGGAAACCTTGTGTGCCGGGAAGATCCCGTAATCAGTCTCCCCCCGGTTTGAAAGGGATACGGCGTGCCACCGGCGATGCGAAAGCGTCGAAATTCAGGACACCCACAAATTGATCCGCATTATCTGGTTTATGGCTGTCCTGA
>CAZCJJ010000214.1:0-3913 GCA_964499045.1 uncultured Opitutales bacterium
GGACAGAGCCAGGATCATGGCCATCGGCGCCAGCATGGTACCCCACCACACCGCCGGGAACCCCGCCGTGTAAAACTTCTCGAAGTTGGCCGCAATACTGATTGCCCCCAAGCCCGCCATGCCTGAGGCCATGGTTAGCAGGTAGCGGCCACACGATCGGTTCGCAGCCAAAAAGTCCGCCACGCTGCGGGTCAACGCCTGCGTCCCAATTGCAATAATCATCAAGAGGACCATAAGCAGCCCCACAATCGTCCAGTCCAGCCAATGCATATTCATAACTAAATTTATAAAAAACCTTCCGGCAGATTATCCGCCCAGAATAGCCGTGTTCATATATTCATTTCAGGAAGGGTCCTGCTCTTTCAAAAACAGGCACCCTGTTAAGCAGGGAATCATTTCACTCCCATATACCCTGTCAAAAGTATTTTGATAAGCTTCGCCCCGAGCGGACAACAATTCAGCGTAGCTTCTTGACGGTATCTGAGAATAAAATCTGAATTCAGCCGCTTGGTACGAATGGCGCTCGCTTAAACAAACCCCCACCCACCAAGTACCAATCCACAATACGGCGCAGATTCACTTTTTCTTTTGTAAATGCTCGTCAGCCGCTACGAAACCGTCGTCGGAGACATCCCGTTTAACATCACGCAGTATCTTGATCATCACAAAGAGGTCCTTGAAGCCGCCGATCAGAAACCAAACACTGAAAACAATGCCGGTTACAATCGTAATAATCACCTTGATTCCCCACCATTTAATCCAAGCGGAATCAGGGATGTCCACGAAAATAGCAGTCATCGATCCGACAAGGAAAACAGTGAAAAAGAACACCACCCAACCGATTTTAAAAAGATAAATCGCCTTGTCGCCCCTGGTAAAATCTTTGTTCACCCCCAGCCGCCGCCAGAATTTCTCCCGGAAACTACGCCCTTCGGACTTCGGATTCAAGACACCCGGTACTTCGGCCCGCGTCGAGGGCTGGTGCCCCTTGGTTTCGACGGCATAAATTCCACGATGAAGCAATTTATCCATATTAACCGGAGGACGACGGGACAGCAGCGACACCACAACATAAGAGGTCCCGGAAATCGCCGCCACAACAACAGACATTTGAACTCCATGCCAGGGGAAGGCTTCCGGAAGTGATTGAAGCCAGGCAATATCCGGATAATTTACTTTCCAATCAGGTAGAAAATGAGGCCAAATGATGTTGCGGAGGGCAATACCGGTCACCGCCAGAATAGAGCCCAAGGCCATGGCGGTCCAGGCACCTTCCACACTTCCCCGTTTCCAATAGAGTCCCCCCAGGACAACTGAGCCAGCCCCTCCAAGATAAATGGCTCCGGTAATTTGGAAATACATCAGAATGTACTCGTTGAGCGGGAATAACAAACTGAAGGTAAAGGCAAAGGCGGCCACACCGAAAATGGCTCCACGCAACAACAACATGTGAGCCCGTGGCGTCAGAGGTTTATTGCGAAGCGGCATAACCACGTCCTGAATAAAAATACTTCCCCAGGAATGCAAATAGGTATCGTCCGTGGACACGGCAGCGGCGACCACCACGGCAGCAAAGAGCCCCATCACTCCAATCGGAAGTAAATGACTCAATCCGATCGGGACACGCATTTGCTCCTGAATCTGAGGATTGCTAATTGTGTCGAGCGTCTGTTGTACCGCCTGCGCTTCCACCGCAAAAGAGGACAAATGCATCATGGCGAAAACATAAATGGGCACAAGGGTCGTCATGAGGAAAAGTACCTGGGTCCGGAATTCGCCGAGAATGCCCGCCATCTTCGCCTCATGCGGGCTCTTGGCGGCGGCATTGTACCCTTGGGAGCCCAGCCAGGACTTGAAACTGTACACACTCAGTGCGGCCATCATGAAGAAATACCACATATTGAACCCTTCAGTTGCACTTTGCTTGAAGGGATTGATTCGGGACTGATCCGGCGGCGCCATCTGCAGTCCGGCGATCAGATCGCTCCAGGGAATCTGCATCGCCACAACAAAGAAGATCACGAGCAAGACAATCTGCACATATTGCCCTTGAAGAAAATCCGTGATGACCACGGCAATCTGCCCCCCGGAAAGGGTCAGCGTAAGGGCCAGTGACAACATGACCAACATAACCGGCGCAACCGTAGGAATTTCATACCCCCACAGCATGAACTCCGCAGGAAGCCCGGTAAAATAAATGAGAAAACGGGCCGTAACGGCAGGAAAAATCCCGTAATTGAATATTCCTGAGAAAAAAGCAAGGAATCCGGCAAAAACACGGAAACGGCGGCTGTAGCGCACCTCAAAAAACTGTGCCATCGTCAGCGCACGGGTCTCCCGGTAGCGATAAATAACAAAGCCGGACAAGGCCAGAACCAAGCTTACCGGAGCCATCAGAGTACCCCACCAAACAGCCGAGAAGCCAGCGACATAAAACTGCTCAAAGTTCGCGGCAATACTGATCGCTCCCAAATTCGCCATTCCGGAGGACATGGTCAGCAGATATCGGCCACAAGAACGGTTGGCCGCCAAAAAGTCAGCCACACTACGGGTCAGAGCCTGTGTTCCAATTGCAATCAGGATCATGAAGAGCAACAACGTCCCCACAATCGTCCAGTCCAGCCAATGCATGTTCATAACGGATTTTCTCGTTGCTGGTAACATCGGGCTGCAAATCAGCACTGACTGCCACCAAAGTAATAAAGAGTTGTCTCCTCCCCCCCCCCCCAAAAAAAAACATCCAAACGGACTCGGAGGGCTGAAAGCACAATCGTTTCTGCAACGTCTATGGTGTCAAAATCAATTAAGTATAGCGCTATGCGCTATGTGATAATTTTCTTAATCGATTCCCTTCTCCGTTTTTCCATGCCAGAGCTTGCTGAAGTCGAATGCTTCCGCCAGTGGCTTTAAGCCCTGCGGCGTTTCCACTCAAACCACCCCGCAAGGGACAGCAGCAGGAAACCGGCAAGATAGGTCGATGGTTCCGGAATCACATTGATCGGAACAATCTTATCTCCGATGACGATCGATCCGGTAGAGGGGTAAAACGATATCTGATTGGCAACGCCGGACACCGAATCTCCAGGATTAAACTGAATCTGATTAAAATCAGTCCATCCGGTAACCGTCAAATTACCGCTGCCGGAGATACTGCCCAAATTGACAACAACATCCGGGTTGTCACCCAAGTCGAGTACCGAATCGCCATTCAGCGTCAGAGAGCCGAAGGTGACATCGTAGCCTTGGGTAGCAAGGGTGCCGCCGCTCATGGTCAAATTGGTGCTTTCGTTGAAAACATTATCCGCCCCCAAGGTCACGGTACCTCCGGAGACCGCGATATTGGCATTGTTTCCAACCTGCTCATTGAAGGTAATGCTACCCGAAGACACCTGAAAATTGGCGTTATTCTGGATCGAATCAACCTGCACATCCCCACCGGCAATGAAAAACTGCACGTTGTTCTGCAATGGGCCCTGGAAAATCGCCAAACCACCCGTCGAATAGACATTGGTGTTGTTCCGCACCCCCCCGGTGAAGGTGGCCTGCCCTCCGGTAATCGTCAGTGTCGAGCCGGGATTCCAACCGTTTGTGTACGTTACTGTTCCATCCGATTCCGTATGCGTCAGCGTCTGCCCCCACAGGGACCCCATCATCAGGCACAGGCAAAGCCCCGCAGTAAAAATCCCGCGCTGCAATAGACTCCGATGACGGATGCTCCGCTTCATAGCTGTGTGTTGGCAATACCGCCAACTAAAAAATTATCAGTGATGGATATGCCTTAGCTTAGCACAAACCCGGTGTTTTCACATGGAGTGAACACTGTATATACGCGGGTTTAATCACCTACGAACAAGAGAAGGGAGCCGCCTTCCTCAAGGTGAGATCCCACCGTCGCCCAAGCCGAAACCCCAGG
>CAZCJJ010000215.1:0-3905 GCA_964499045.1 uncultured Opitutales bacterium
CACATCGCCCACGGGATCCCAGAACTCCAGTGCCAAGCCCTCCATCCCCCGGAGCAGGGCCTTCCATGCCTCTACCGAAGTTGAGTTGATATTGAAGGCACCATCCACCATCAAATTCGCAGCCGCCTTGTCATAACTCTTCATGTCCGAAAGGCCGGCATCCGGTGATGGAATATGGCGGGCGTTTGGCAATGGATCCAGAAAGAGATCCGGTAAATCGATACGGCCTGTCTCGACCGTAGAAAAGAAATAACGGTCAAACAAGTTCCTGTTGGCCCGGTAGGAAAAGTCCTGTTCTCCCGGCAGAAACCACGGTGAAGCCCAACCGTTGCCAATGGCATAGGCCGGTAGAAAAGACCTTGATGCGATATTGGCATGCTGGAAGGCTGCGATGGACATCGGTCTGAACCGCGGATGATGAAAAAGCACCACATGGGTTTCCGGTCCGGTCAAACTCTGCCCCCAGTAGGGGCCACCAACATCGATGGTATGCCCATTTGGCTGAAAGGCATCATAAATCGGGTTGCCCCCGTAACGTCTAACCGGATAGGCCCACAAGTACCCGGGAGTTGCTCCACTGAAAGGTGCGCGGAGATTGGAATGCGCCAGCCATTGAGAGCCGCTGACCAGATCTCTCACATAGCTTCCCTCAGCCGTTCTAGTCAGTATGTGATGCTCCGAATCACGAACCTTCAGGCGGAGCCATGAATAATCCATTGTTCCCTGAAGTCCATCCGGATTATCAAGAGGATGTATCGTGAGGTTCGTACTTGGAATAGCCATGTGTTCGATGCGTTGCAATAAATCGGCACTGGCTCGTAGTTCCATCTCGCTATTGGCAAAAACAAGACTCACCCTTATGGAACCATTATCTTTCATCTCTTGAGAAAAGACAGGGCCCGAAGCGTAAACACTCCACGCAAAGGGGTATAAGTTATAGCCCTCGGCCAACACCAGCGCCTCTTCATCCCCGGGAGGGAAGGCTGCCGGATATAAATTGGGATCGAGTGTAAAGACTTTCGATTCACCGGGAAGAAACCCCGTTGAAGGCAATTCCAAGTGAACATAGCCATCCCCAAAACCAAAGAGCTCATCAAAGTGTGGACTTAGGTCGTCAAACTTATTATTAGTATCATCGTCTTCGAATGTAGCGGTAAGCCAAGTTAGCCGAATGCGACTGCCGGAATTTCCCTGGGGGAAGGGCGTAGTAGCGTCTGCCGCCTCCATATGAAGATTAACGCGCACTGTATAACTTTCCGCATCAAGTTCCACGTCGTAGGGATTGACAAGGACGACAATCGGCTTGAGCAGGAATTCGACGGGGTATTCCCATGCGGAGGGATCTGCATCCGGGTTCCGTGGTTCCACAGCCGCGCGGGCGATGAAATTGAACTGAACCGTTCCAATCAAGGGGAAAACGCCATGTTGTTGTTGTCCTGTTTCGTTACGGTGCGGCCGTACACTGGCACTGGCACGGGCCCCTTCATTGGAAGTCAAATTGCCCTCCATGGCATAAAATGAGCGCAGTAAGCCCCAGCGGGGCGGATCATAGTCCCCTCCTGCTCCCGGAAGGTAGGGCGTCGCGGTGAAAACAAAATCCGAGTCGGCAAAGCCGCTCACACTAAACCCGGGCTCCAGGATTCGGGTAAGGTCAAGCTTCAGACCGCCAGCCGCCGTATTGGAGAGCACACCGGCACTGAACGCTGTCAGGTCATGGTGATAGTCCAATAAGCCATTCCCGGTAAAAGAACCCTCAAGCATGAGGTCGCGCAGGGTCACCATACGCTGGAGGAACAATGTATCCGGATCATGGGCCGGGTTGGCATTGACAGCACCCAACAAGGGAGCCCAACCATGGCGTCGCAACACCCCCAATCTCGCCTGATAGCCTGCATCTCCCGGCTCAAGTGCCCTGATATCGTCGGACTCCCCAACACGAACATTAACCTTAACTCCCTCATCGCCTATCCACCAGGCATAGCCTCCGGCAAGATTGCCGGATGCGGAATGCAAGTCGACCCGTTCAGCCAGAACCGGATTTGAGCTGGAACTCCCCTGCCCGACCATGACAACCTCCCGCACTGCATCTATTTCCGCCATCGGGTCAGGGTTACTGCCAACCGATGAAACAAGCCAAAACGGGGCCTCTCCCCGGTCAAAAGCAGTCGCTCCACCCGGATCCGCGGCTCCATTCCAGACTCCTGTCCAGTACGGATGCTCGGCATCGCCGCCGGAACCATTGAGGATGTCCGCCCGGGCCGTGACACGCCGATCGGGTCCGGCGGCACGCATCAGTTCGGCCAGTGCGATCTGGGCTCCAAGCAAAGCATTATTCCTCGCCTCATTGGATCTCTGCGCCTGATTGCTAACCTGAACCTCGATTTGAACCAAGGCACCAAGACTGAGCATGAGGAGCAACAGAAACGCCATCAGTACCAATGCAATAACCAGAGCGAATCCACTTTTGCCAGTTTGTCTTCCTATGGGCATATACATCAAGGTAGCTCAAAATCGCCGCCCAGAAAGCAGTTTAAACTGGTAAAATAAACAAACGTCTGAGGCCTTGGCAAGCCGATGGATTGAGGTTCGGAGTGGACTCTGTGCTTCACATTTCGTCCAGACGAGCCACCGTTTCACCTTCCACCAGCTTGGGTATCATCCGGTAGGGGCGATTGCGCAGAAAGCCGCTTTTACTTAATTGCAGGACCAGTCGGCTTAGGCGCTCCATTTGCATGCCCCGGTCCGCGGCATAATGGGCAGGCATTTGGTCAAGGTACTCAAAGTGTGAGTAGTAGTCACGGGCCAGGATGGAAATGTCTTTGGGTACCTGATATCCCCTTCGCAGCGCATAAAGCATGGCAGTCATGGTATAAGATGGGTAAAGCACAAAAAGCGCCACCGGCCCCTTCTTTGACGGCAACAGAGTTTCCATCTTATGAATGAAATCACGGGTCGAATGCTCATGCCGGAGTAGAGTCAACCTGACTTCACGACCACGGGGATGGCGGCTCAAAACATCACGAAAACCCTCCAAGGTTTCCCGGTCGCCCGCCAGATCAGTCTTGGGCATGGTCAATACAATATTCTCAAAGCCCCTTCCCAGAAAAAACCCGGCCGCATGTCGCCCGACGGCACGGTATTCAAGATCAAAGGACGGCAGAGAAATTCCCTCATGACAAGTACCGAGGACCAGACAGGGTAAACCCCGCTCCGCAAACCAAGCCTGAATAGCCGGGCTACTGCTGACTAATAACCAACACCGGGCCGGATGTTCCAGAACCACCCGTTCAAGATACCTCTGCGGACTCCTGACTAATAGTTTGTCATTAAAATGGGTTTCCAGATGCCAGGCGTGGGGCAAGAGTGCATTATGCAGCTCATTAAACATCATCAAGTGGCGTCGCTCGACCTCATGCTGTACCTGCGTACTAAGGACAGCCACCACACGGGACTCTGTTCCGGCTTCCCCGGGAGATGCCGGACGTTCGCAAATACGGGTGCGCTTGCCATGCTGAACATCAATAAGCCCTTCCCTATCCAGCGATTTCAAAGCCTGCCTGAGTGACGGGCGGCTGACCCGGAAGAGATGACACAATTGACGCTCATTGGGTAAGTATTCGCCCCAGGTTCCTTTCGCAATTTCCTTGCGCAAAGCTTCAAGCGTCAAGGTGATTACGGTTGGACGAACAATCCCACTGGGTAGAGAATCTGGCGGCTCGCTGCTCACTCCGACAGGGAACGTGGAAACAGGTAAAAAATCAAGACAAGTTTCTATTATGAATTGCTTTAAGCCGCAATCTCACCCGCCTGTTGCCGGGGCTAAATCGAATGGCCATAAAGCCAGTCCAGACTGACCCGGGTGACTTGGGTGACTGACAACCCGTTTCCTTTGCGGCAATCACCGG
>CAZCJJ010000216.1:0-3880 GCA_964499045.1 uncultured Opitutales bacterium
CCCTCTCCGCCATTTGCCCATCCGTGCCAGTGCATGCAAAAATGTAAATTTGAGCGAGGTTTAGGAAAAAATTTCAGAGGTTTAAAAAAAATGGGTCATACGGAGAACGCTGGCTCAAAATAAAACCATTTGAATTGGTTGGCTGTTAGCTGACCTTGAGCATCATCGCTGTTAGTTGGTGGTCGAAGGTGCCCAGAAACTCTCTGTAAGTGCCCCCAAGGGTGACTGGCTGGCCATTACGAATCACCGGGATAGCCCAAAAAGTTTGCGGAGAGCTATCATACAGATCGACTTGATCAGAGTAGGACACCGCGGCAGTGAAATTGGTGCCACTCACCCCAAGCAAAATAGACCAATGATCGTGCACCTCGGGATCATAGCCATCCATCACTGTAGCCATCGAGAGGAATCCAGGATCACCAACCGTAAAATATAAATAGAACCCCAGCGCAGACACTCCACTGCCGCCCGCAAGAGAATCCACGGAGGGATAACGCGTGCCCAGCGATCCGGAGCCGCTGGCGGCGCTGCTTGCCCGCATGGAACCGGATCCGGGAATGCGGGTGCGGACATTCCGGAACAACTGGAAGAGGTCCCCGGCCGCCAGGTGGGCGGCTGGACCGAAATCAATGCTGGTTCGGCCGCTATCGAGGTCATAAGAGACCCGATAGACTTGGGCTGCCATGGATGCCCACTCAGTGCGGCCGCCATCGATGTTGACCTTGCAGGGCAGATAGGAGATCGCCGCCGCCTCAGACTCGACGAGAGAAATCCGGCCCTCGTACTGCAGTGCCGAAATCGAGGACAGCAGTGCTGCTGCCAGCCCGGTCGGCATTGGCTCAGCGGGGTCAAAGCTGCCGGTGGTGGCATAGACCCGGCTCTGGGCATTGCTACCCTGGATCCGGAGTGCCATCGGCTCATCCACCACTGGTGCGGCTCCTTCACCTGGCGGCGTGTATGATGCTCTGGCCCGAATGTCCTGGAGGTTGGTCCGTGTTCCGACCATCCACTCTGCGATCGATCCCGACACCAGTTCTACCGCCATCGAGGTGCCATCGTTTTCCGGTGTCCCATCATCGACGGCAGGCGGCTGGATTCTGCCAAAAAGCGGTTGGCAACGCTTTACGAATTACCACGGCAGAAACGGGCAATTCAACAGCTTGCCGATCAAGTGCGGAATCCGCCTTGGTGGCGACGGCTCTTTGGTTTCGCCAAACGTGACCGCGAAGGGCTTCGCCAGCTAGTGCTTGCCTACAAGAACGCCCATTGGCGCTACCGGGAACAGTTGGGCGGCATTGTTACGGAGCGCGATACTGAGCTGCATAAGCTCAAGGCCCGCTAGCATTCGGAACGCGTTGCTCTCGATTTACATATCGAAAAGCAACGCCAATCGGGCCGCTACACATGTGGCATAGGCCATGATCCCGCCAATCTCCGCAAGGCGGGCGACAGGCAAAATGCCCCGTCCCGCGAACTCTAGACTCAAAACAGCCCTCGATAACCTCTTATTGGCTACCGGGGGCTGTCTTGATTGATAACAATGAAGACTATAAAAAAGCGATCCCCAAAAAGCCCAAAGCCGAACCAGCATAAAAAACTAGAAACCAAAAGACAGAATAAACTAGAAATAGATTGACGCAATAAACTAGATATGCAAAACATAATAGACTAGAAATGGCATAAAATAAGGAGGCAACAAATGGCACCCACACAGGAAAAACTGGCACAGTCCTTGGAACTGTTGCAACGTTTACAAGAAGAAGATGGATCGGGAGCCATCCGTTCCAGGGATTTACCGCGTACGGATCGCGAACGCCTGCTGAAAAACGGCTTCCTAAAAGAAGTCATGAAGGGTTGGTATATTCCAGCTCGTGTCGATGAAGCACGTGGAGAAAGTACCGCTTGGTATGCATCGTTTTGGCAATTTTGTTCTGCCTATCTCAATGACCGCTTCGGTGAAGAGTGGAGCCTTTCGCCAGAACAGTCTCTCTCACTTCATGCCGGAAACTGGTTAGTTCCAGTTCAACTCCTTGCACGATCACCAAAAGGTAATAACAACCTCACGAAGCTACTGCATGGCACGTCAATTCTAGATGTGCTCACTGCCATACCACCACCCAACGACACGGTAATTGTTGATGGGTTACGGCTTTATTCGCTTGAAGCCGCCCTGATCGCTGCTGCGCCAACATATTACAAGCAATGCCCTACAGATGCACGCGCAAGCCTATCGATGCTCAAGGATGCCTCTTCATTGCTCGAACGCCTTCTGGATGGCGGGCATAGCGTCGTTGCCGGAAGGCTGGCTGGAGCCTTCCGCAATATAGGACGTAACCGCGTCGCTGATGATATCATGGCCGCGATGGCAGCCGCTGACTACAAAGTTCAAGAATCCGACCCATTTGACGATACAACTGAAGCAACACTGCATATTCGAGATACCTCACCGCACGTAACCCGTTTACGCTTGCTTTGGCAACAAATGCGACAGCCCGTTATTGATGCATTTCCTGAACCATCCAATGCTCAAAAGGACGTGAAGGAGTATATGAAAGAAGTGGAGGACAAATACGTCACTGATGCCTACCACTCTCTTTCCATTGAGGGTTACCGCGTGTCCACTGAACTGATCCAACGTGTACGTAGCGGCGACTGGAACCCCGACATGAACGAAGAAGACCGCAATCACCGTAATGCCATGGCGGCAAGAGGCTATTACTTGGCCTTTCAGGCTGTACGCAAGAGCGTGGAAGCCGTTCTTAACGGGGAAAATGCGGGCGACGTGGCAGATAGGGAGCATGGCCATTGGTATCGAGAACTCTTTTCACCAAGTGTGGCAACTGGCCTTTTGAAGGCCGGTGACCTTGCAGGTTACCGCAGAGGACAAGTCTTCATTCGTGGCTCCATGCACGTTCCGATGAAGCGCGAGGCCGTACCGGATGCCATGGAAGCATTCTTTGAGCTTTTGACGAAAGAGAACAACCCAGCCGTTCGGGTTGTTTTAGGACACTTTTTTTTCGTCAACATCCACCCCTACATGGATGGCAACGGACGGATCGGACGCTTCCTCATGAATGTCATGATGGCCGCAGGCGGCTATCCATGGACAGTTGTCCCTGTGGATAAACGCGAAAGCTATATGAGAGCCCTTGAAGACGCTAGTGTTCGACAAAACATTACGCCTTTTGTAGAATTTCTGGGCACTCTCGTAAACAGCAAGACACCAGAACCGGGCAATTAAGAAATTCATTTTGCTTGAATGACCGTAATCATTCCGATTCCACCCTGCTTGACGATGGATGGTTAAGATGGAGATTTATCAGCGTACAAAAAAGCCCCCGATAACCATGTGAAGCTATCAAGGGCTGTCAGAGAGCGGTCACTGCATACAGCTTACAAACTCATGTTCGGGCCACGGGATTTGTGTTGGTCACGGCTTTTTGTGAAAGCCATAAATTTCTCCTTTTGCCCGCGCAGGTGCTTTTCGACGTTGGCAATGGAGCGTTCACTCGTTCTTCCGAATTGAGCAATCAGCTTCTCGGCTTCCCCTTCGGTGAATCGGCTGTCTGGAATATTTTTAGAAGTGCTCATCGTTCAGTTAATGGGTTAATGGTTGATTGATGGTTTCGGCAAGTCTCTTGCGACCGAGAGCAATCCAATCGCTCACAGTAGAATCGGCTACACCAGTGATCTTCTGAATTTCCTTGTAGGTGAAGCCATACCGGGCATGAAGCCACGGGACTTCCTTTTGTTGCTGTGTGAGTTCAATATCGGGGTATTCTGCCCAGAATTTTTCTTTCAGCGCCTTTTCTTCTGCATCGGTGACCGAAGCCCGCGTAACCGCCTTCGGCTGGCTGGGCAAATGCCTGTTCATGTCCCA
>CAZCJJ010000217.1:0-3844 GCA_964499045.1 uncultured Opitutales bacterium
ATCCTCCCATGAAAATCCTCGACAACCCGGCTTAACTAAGTGCCATTCGGGCTAAGTGCCATTCTCTTTAGAATGTATTGCTATATAATATTGGAGACCGATTTGGATTTGAGGCCTTAACCGAGCCATTTAGGCAAAAGGCAAAGACGATAGGCAATTATAAAGATGAATATATGCGTATTATTATGAATGGACGCGTAGATATTAGCACTACTTTTGTGGTAAACTCTCGCCGCCATGAGAAAAGACGATTCCAGGACCGAAGGTAAGATCGATTCATCACATGTAGCTGCCCGGAAGGCGACTGGCAAAGTTCCGCTGACCTTTGAGGTACCGGCGGAGGTCAAAGCGATTCTGGAAGCCTGTCCCGGCTATGTGGTGGCGGAGAACACGGCTTCCCTCGCCAAACTTGCCTTGCGTGATGTGGATGCGGCGGGATGGCACGAAGTCGCCTATGATGTGCCCGGCAAGGGCCGGGTGCTTGAAGCCAGGGTCTGCGAGGTGCACAATGGTATCTCCGCGAACTATCTCGAACCCTACATGCGCAGACGCGATCCGGACTGTATGTTTATCGGGGATGAATTGCCGACGAACAAACCGACCTACCGGGAAACCTTTGGTCAGGACTTTACCACGGTGAGGCAAGAAGCTTTCGACTGGCTAAAGGGACAGGAGCTGGCCCTTTTCCCTTTCACTGCCGGGATGCCCGGCAAGGGAGTGGACGCCATGGTCATTGCCCCCGCCAATGCCGGATTTTTCGCGTTGGGTCTCGCCATGCTGCAAGGTATACTGAGCCCCTCAGAATTGCACCTTGGATTCAAGCCAAGAGCGGTGATTTACGTCGCTCCCCCCTTCCGGCACACCCACTTCAAAGGACGTCAGGTCGTGGTCCATAACCGCAGGGAGGACATGCACGAACTATTCAGCTTCAACCTCTATCCCGGCCCCAGTGCCAAGAAGGGCGTTTACGGGGTGCTGATCAACCTGGGGGAAGCGGAGAACTGGATCACCATGCATTGCTCGACCGTCCAGGTAGTCACTCCCTACGACAATAAGATTGTCATCTCACACGAAGGGGCGAGTGGAGGCGGCAAAAGTGAAATGCTGGAGCATGTGCATCGCCAGAAGGACGGAAGTCTCCTTATCGGGCGAAACACGATCACTGGCGAGACGCGTACCATCACCCTGCCCCGCAACTGCGATCTGCGCCCGGTAACCGACGACATGGCCCTCTGCCATCCCTCATTGGAGAAGGGACGGGGTAAGCTTTCGCTGATGGACGCCGAATCCGCATGGTTCGTCCGGGTGAACCACATCAATCGCTACGGTGTGGATCCCCATCTGGAGGAAATGACGATTCATCCGGAGGAGCCCCTCCTTTTCCTGAGCATTGACGCACGGCCTGCGGGGACAGCCTTGATCTGGGAGCATATCGAAGACTCTCCCGGCAAACCGTGCCCGAACCCGAGGGTTATCGTCCCGCGCTCGATTGTCCCCGGCGTGGTGAACGGTCCGGTGGATGTGGATGTCCGCAGCTTCGGGGTGAGGACGCCGCCCTGCACCCGCGAACACCCTTCCTACGGGATCATTGGCATTTTTCACATTCTGCCTCCGGCCCTGGCTTGGCTGTGGCGTCTGGTGGCTCCACGCGGCCATGCCAACCCGAGCATTGTTGATGCCGAAGGCATGTCATCCGAAGGTGTCGGCTCTTACTGGCCCTTTGCCACCGGACGCCGGGTGGATCAGGCCAATCTACTGTTGAACCAGATCATACAGACCCCTGCGGTGCGCTACATTCTGACACCTAACCAGCATGTGGGGGCTTGGGAAACAAGCTTCATGCCACAGTGGATTGCACGGGAATACCTGGCCCGCCGGGGCAGTGCGCGTTTCACGGCAGAGCAAGTGCGGGCCGCCCGTTGTCCGCTCCTCGGCTATGCCTTGCGCACACTCATGATAGAAGGGCGCACCATCGGGCCTTGGTTCCTGGAAGTAGACCGCCAGCCGGAAGTCGGCGAAGCCGCCTACGATCAGGGCGCGGAAATCCTGCAGAACTTCTTTGCCCGTGAGCTGAATTCCTTCATGGACCCCGACCTCCTGCCGCTGGGCCGGAAAATCATCGACTGCTGCCTCTCCGGAGGAACGCTGTCTGATTACGAGGGCCTACTGGATATGGAAACGCTGTCCAAGGACGAGTAAGTCACGGAGATAAGGATGTATCCGGCTCAGACCGCATATTGCGTGCAGGGGTGGATTTCTATCTGTTTTTCCTGCTGGAGTACCGCCTTCAGGCGGCCTCATCCGTCCGAAGACCGCCTGAAGGCGGTACTCCAACTGAGCTCGCCGAAGTCCAAGACGGGGGTGCGCACACATGCGGCTTGCACCCTGTCTTCTTTTTTGTCGGGATGGGCCGCCTATGTTTGAGAATTTGACAGACCGCATGTCGCAGGCACTCCGCAACCTCCGGGGAGTGGGTAAACTCTCGGAGGAAAATATGGCGGAGGCGCTGAAGGAGGTTCGCTCCGCCCTGCTTTCCGCCGATGTTCACTTCAAGGTGGCCCGCGAGTTCATCGAACGGGTCAAAAGCGAATGTGAGGGACAGGATGTCATCAAATCGGTCACGCCGGGACAGCAGATCGTCAAAATCATCAATGACGAACTGGTTCACCTGCTCGGCGAGGGATCCCAGGAGTTGTCAGACCATCGACCCTTGAGGATTATGATGGTGGGTTTGCACGGGTCCGGTAAAACCACATCTTCGGTCAAGCTCGCACGCTTCCTCTCCAAAAAAGGTTACAGCCCTGCGCTGGTGGCCTGCGACGTTTACCGTCCCGCTGCGATTGATCAATTGGAAACCCTCGGCCGCCAGGAATCTTTTCCGGTGTACGCCAACCGGGACACACAGGATGTGGTCCGGATCGGACGGGAAGGCCTCCGTTGGGCCAAAGAAGGGAAACATGATCTCATTATTTTCGATACCGCCGGACGCCTGCAAATCGATCAGGACCTGGTCAAGGAAATCGAACGCCTGCGACACGAAGTACAGCCGGATGAAATCCTGCTGGTCGCGGACTCAGCCCTTGGTCAGGAAGCGGTCAATGTCGCCAGCCATTTCCACGAAGCCGTCACGCTGACCGGTATTGTGTTGACCAAGCTGGATGGGGATGCCCGCGGCGGGGCGGCACTTTCGATGAAAAGCATCACCGGTGTCCCGATCAAGCTCATGGGGACCGGGGAAAAGATGACGGATCTTGATGTCTTCCATCCCGACCGGATGGCCCAGCGGATACTCGGTATGGGTGACGTCGTTTCGCTGGTTGAAAAAGCACAGGAAGCGATCGACCAGGATGAGGCCATGCGTCTGGCCGAAAAGATGAAGCGGGCCGACTTCAATCTGGAGGACTTCATGTTGCAAATGCAGCAGATCAAGAAGATGGGGCCCCTTTCAGGGATTATGAAAATGCTGCCCGGCATGAATGGTCTGGAAATCGGGGACAAGGAAGAAGGTCAGATGAAAAAGACTGAGGCAATCATTCAATCCATGACCCCCCATGAGCGGCGCAATCCCCAACTCCTGAATGGAAGCCGCCGCAAACGGATTGCGGATGGCAGCGGCACCGACGTGAGGGACGTAAACAGTCTGCTCAAACAATTTGGCCAGATGCGCAAGATGATGAAGATGATGAAGGGCAGTAAGGGGAAAAAGCTGATGAAGCAATTGGGCGGTGGTCTCGGAGGCGGCCTGCCCGGTGGCGGAGGTTTCCCGGGCATGTAACTTGTCTTGAATCCTAACCTGACTTATTCACCGAAAGGCAATTTTGACCTGAAGCAGGCCAAAAATGGT
>CAZCJJ010000218.1:0-3793 GCA_964499045.1 uncultured Opitutales bacterium
TCATAAAAAGAGAGTTGCAGAAGAATTTGTGATAGCATGTCCGGCTTCTGTCAACGGGTAAGTCCCCGGAAAAGGTTAATCGGTGGCATCGCTCCACGTCAGCCAAGAGCCCTGCCGCCTCCCTGTCCTCACTGCCCTAGAACCGGAATCCCCAGTCTGCGGTATCCGGTCTCAAGGTCCTGACGGGTAGGTTGCCGGGGTTTCTTTTCTGTGCCAGTCAGGCTCCGGTCAAATTGTCTGAGCATACTGGCGGCGTCCTTGCTCCAGACTGCGGCGCTGGCCAGTGCCCGGGACTGGGTATCCCAGCGGAGCTGTTCCCTGCGTCTGGCCTGATCCCTTTTGATCACGAGAAACACTTCAGGCAGGGACAGTGAGGATGCCACCTCGCTTACGCCTTTACCCAGAATGATGGCGCACTCGGCGCACAGCTCGCAGATGCTCAGGGTTTGATCAGATTGCGGGTCTTTGCCCCTGCGGCGTCCCCTGCTTACGCCTGAGCCTGCGGGAACTGCTTGGAGATCGCCTGACCGCTGGCTGCGATGGGAAGCAGGGCTTCGTTGATCATGGCCCGCCGCTGCCCCCAACGGCAGGCATTCTTGAAATTTACATCATGGCCTGTTTCGCAGACTTCGAGCAGGGATTCCACGGTGAGCTGCGAGGCCCAGCCGCTTTCCTTTTCGCAGAGAAACTCTGCCAGGGCTTCCTCATTGTCCACGAGCCGGAGGTAGTCCGGGAATTCGGCTACCTTGAGGAGCCTTACTTTGACCGGCTCACTGGAGCCGTCACTTAGTTGAATCTGGACGGGAGCGCCGCCCTGCAAGATGGTGTGTTCGTTGGTACTCATCAGCTGTAAGGTCCCTGTCAACTATTTCGTCCTCGGGGATGGGGTTAAGGTTAAGGGCCTTAATCGCGGCCTGCATTTCCTCATAGGTATCAAACTGGGCAATCGGGTGTATGCACTCGGTTTGCCCGGAGGTTTTAAAAGCGGCCAGCACCTGGGTGCCATCGTGGACAAAGCGCCAGAGGGTTTTACCTTCGCCGGGGCATTCGGCCCGGTTCACGGTCAGTTCGTTTTGTGGTGTCTTGGGCATAGCGGATTAACTGGTAATACTCCAACCCCGTCCAAGGAGAGTAGTACGGGCGGCAGCTCCCTCAGTGGAGCGCATTTCTGTGGCAGATCCCGGGTTATTGGAATAATTGAAGCCTCCGTTGGTAACCGCTCCTGCGGCTAGCTGGATGAGGGCAGCATCAATGGCTTCGGCTGTAAGCTGGTTATTTTGGGTGTAAACATAGCGCAAGCTGGCCCGTCCCGAAAGGTCCGGTAGGGCCGTCAGCTGGTTCCCCTCACAAACGATGTACCGGATTGAGGGAAGGTTTTGAATAGAGGGCAGGCTTTGGAGCTGATTGAACCGGATATAAAGGGAGTCCAGTGAGGGGGCTCCACTCAGGTCCCCTATCTCGGTAATCAGGTTTTTCTGGATATCGAGAGTATAGAGTTCGGGCAGCTCAGGCAGATCGGGGACGGAAGTGATCTGGTTGTTACTCAGTGAAATAAAATAAAGAGAAGGAAGGTTCATGAACTGCGGGAAAGCGGCCAGCTTGCTGTAGGTAATACTGAACTCATAAAGGGCTGGCAGGTCCCGGATAGGATCGGTCTTTTCGATATCTGTGCTGGAAATACTGACTCCCTCAAGTCCCTGCGCAAAACTGAGGCTGGGCAGATGTTTCAATTTCGCCCCCGAGATGTTCAGCATATATAATTGGGTCAGGTGGCTGATGTCCGGGAGGCGGGGCAGTTGGGTCCCCAGCAAATCAAGGTACTGTACATTCGAAATACCCTTCCAGTAGATCTCGGCTATCCGAAGGCCGTCCAGCGTGAGGTAGGTTGTGGCGGGGTCTACCCAGAGCCGCAGGTTGGGAGTCTTTGCCCCGCCGGGAGACATCTGGATAGCATCCACAAGGTCCTGCAGATATTGGGGCTCGGAAGTGGGCAGCGTGGCCGCCGCCCCGTAAAGTTGATTGAGTTCACTCATAGCGGGATCAGGTTTCCTGGCGCAGGTACACGGTTCCGACCGGGGAGAGGACATCGACTTTGAGTTCGTAGCCGAACCAGTCCTCAGCCAGTTCCGGCTGATTGTTAAGCCGCACGTTGCAGCGGAAGTCCTTGTGCATGATCCGGGGGTTCTGCGCATCCCGGTCATCCCAGATTCGCAGCCGGGCAAAGCCGGTCAGGCTCTGCGGACGTTGCAGGGGGGTAATCTGACGATAGTCCGGCGTGCCTCCGGTCAAACTCCCCGCGCTCCCGTAAAAGAGGGTCTCCACGATGCGGTCATCGACTTCCTCCAGTTGAAGCAGATAGCCAAGGCGGAGCTGGGTAGTAAAGACCTTGTCCAGGATCCGCACCCCCCGGTAGCTGCCAAAGTGTTCTTTGGTCTCGCCCTGGTTCTGGAAGCTGAAGGCCTTCAGATTCCCAAAGGTAGCGGCCGGTTGGTCGTAGTCGGCTTCCACTGAAGGGGCAGCGGAGGTGCCGGTGATCAGCGAAAAATCGCCGCTGCCGATAAGAAGTAAATTGGGATCAGACATGAAGAATGAAGATTGAAGAGTGTAGATTGAAGAATGAAGAGTGTGGGGAGGAGTGTTGAGGAATTGGGTTACTGGAGGGTTCTGACCAGGAAGTTGCAGAAGAAGATGATCAGGCCGGAGTCCAGGGGTCCGGCTTCATAAGCGGGGGTGTCAACTTGGAAGCGGTGCCTGAGGCCCCGTTCACCGGGCCAGGTGCATTGATGGAGGGTCTGCATCACCCGCTCCGCAGCTTCAATGGCGCTCTTGCCGCTTTGGTTTCTGGTGGGGTTTTCCAGTACGGTGACAACAAGTTCATTGGTAAGGAGCAGCTTGGGGGCATCCTCCCTGACCGGACGGCCTCCGGCCTGAACGACGACAATGGCGATGCCTTTGTCCCGCAGGGCCGTTTCGAGGCGCTGATTGTGGTCTGCCTGTATGCTGGAGATAATCTCAATTTCATCCAGATAGGGATCGGTTTTAAGAATCGCCCGGACGGTATTGGTAACAGTGGAGAGTGTCATAGGGAAGCGGGTGAAAGATTGTTTCGGATGAGGGCTTCGAGTTTCTCCCTTTGTTTGCGCTGAACGTAGGTCTTCATGTCGGCTGCCTGTGAGCGTAGGACCTTGTCAACGAGGCTGCGCCTGCGGTTTTGAATAAGTGCCCCTTCCAGCAAACTGGTCAGACGAACAGAGGGACTACGCTGCCCCTTGGCAGTCCGGACTATGGCTTCGCCGATCTTGTGGTTCCGGCGGGAGGTGGCGTCAAAGGCACTGTTTTGACCCTCCCGGTTCAGTCGCCAGGCGCGGTACAGGAAACTGACCGAGAGGTAACGGATCGAGCGCTTCCGCAGGGCCAGTTCTTTTTTGAAGGAGAGGTGCTTGCCATCGGGCCCCATGCGCCGCTTGAGCCGGTAGCCGCGGGACACCGCATCGCGTTCGATTTTTTCCCCGCTCGGGGCAATGGCTTTAAACTCCCGGAACAGTGCCCACTGGACCTTGCGTCCCCGGTTTTCAATCAGGGGACCGGTTTCCCTGCGGTTGTACTGGAGGTACTCCTTAAGGGCAGAGTTAAACTCCTGCAGGGCCTTATCTGAAACTCCGTCTTTCATGGCTCCTTACAACTTCCCGAGAAACTTGAGCACTCCAAGGAGCGCAATCGTGATGGCGGGCAGCGCGCTCGCGATCCAGAAGAAGCGCAGCAGCACATCGATCTTGGCCTTCAGTTCCTTGAT
>CAZCJJ010000219.1:0-3791 GCA_964499045.1 uncultured Opitutales bacterium
AAATAGGTTTAATTGCGATAAATAAATTTCACAATTATTTACGCGCGCGAGTATAACATCGACCTTGTAACATCGACCGCGTAGCATCGGCCGTGAGGCCGATGATCCCCGTGATCCGATGATCCCCGTGAGGCCGATGATCCCCCTTAGCAAGCCTTTCAGGCTGTAGGGGTTTCGGCGGTAGGTGCTTGATGAAGAAAAAGGGGATTGCGCTTGACTCGGTGGATAAATGAGGCGACCTTGCTGATGCTGGCTATGGATAATATCGGTGATGAATCTAATAGTTCTGTTATGGTCTTTGGATCAACGCAGACTGGCGAGAAACTGAAACAGAAATTCGGTGACCGGGTTCGTGTTCATGCTGCCCAACGACGTAAGAATCGTGATGTACCAGATTATCTTGAACGGCTTCGTCAGGCGCAGATACGCTCTGAGAAAAGTCAATTCTACTTCGGATAAACAGGTTCTTCTGAATGGCTACTGTCTCTGCGCGTAACGCTCCGCCGCTGGGTGAAGCCCGATATGTTGACCTTTCGCCTCCTCATTCGAATTTTGATTTAATCGAAAGTCTGTTTCGTGATTTGGGGGTTTGCCATCGCTTGCCATCGATCCGAAGGATATTTTCGCTGGCTAGGATTCTTGAATCTAAATCTCTATTGATTGAGGAGGTCGAGGCTCATGGTAGCGTCGCGGATGAAGTTCGGGAACTGAAGTCGCACCTAAACGGATATTCCCTGGAGAAACTCTTCCGCCTCAGTTTTTGGAGTGAAAATGACGATTGTGGATCGGCTGTAGTTCCTTTTGGCAATTTACTTGGTTATGCCCTGCTCAAGGTTGACCGCTGGGATGAAGGAGGTTCGCTGCCTGAAATGTGTTGCCATATCTTCGAGGCGGTCTTCAGTCGATATCCTCACCATCATAACTGCGTTGCTTTTGCCCGTTGTTTCGACGTCCGCATTCAGAATCAAAAGTTCAAGTTAAAGGGGGTTCTATACAGCCAGCAGGGACCAGCAATCAAGTCTTGTGCGCATGTTGCAATTCGAAGCTTGGTAATGACTTTGACCAGTGAATCAGACCTCTATTACTCGTCGATTAATAATATTATTAGCTATGAGTATTCAGGTTCATCGGAGGCTCGTGGATTGACTGCCGCGCAGATTGTTCAAGCACTGCGTGATCTGGGGCTTTCTTGCACCTCATTGGATTATCCCAAGGCTTGGGATAATGCGCAGGATAGAATAATGAGATGTATTGAGAAATACATATCTAGAGAAGACTATGGAGAAATGTGTGGTGTTATTGCGAATCGATTGCGTATCCAATCGAACAAGGTGTTGGGGGAGGAATCGAAAGATCTGCTAGGCCAGACCTTGCATTTAGGGAAAGACAGCGTGGCGAGGATTCTTGGTGGTACCAAATTGGCACCTGGGGTTGATTACAACTCGTTACTGGATGAGATCTCAAGTATCTCTCTGGATCTTGCGGACCTTGAAACTCCGAGATGGTTGCGAAAAGCGCACATCGAAAATCCTTATGCAAAGTTTCTTTATGCTGGCGTCGAAGCTGGGGGAGGAGCCTTGTTGGGGTTTGAGTTGAATCAGCCCGAAGACGAGGGAATAGGGGCACATATCGTCCCCTTCTACGGTCACACATTTAATCAAGATACCTGGGTGCCGAGGGCAGAAGGTTCCTACTTTCGTATGGGGGCAAATACGCGTTATGTTTCGAGTCACTCCTGGTTAAGTAGCTTCCTGATGCACGACGACAACTTTGGTCCCAACTACAGCGTCCCCAAGAATTATCTCGATGAAGATCAGATTCGGTTCCTTGTGATTATTCAGCGTGAGGGCGTCCGTTATGATGGCGTTACAGCCGAAGGAATGGGTATTGACGCGCTGAGCTCCGTAAATGAGCAGGGGCTCCTGAGGGAGGATATTGGCCCTTGGATGAAGCGACTTACGACTTCGTTGAGACGAGGAGAAGTTGTTCTCCGGTCTTTAGCGCTGAGTGCTGATGAGTATGTTGATCACCTGAATTCAATCAGAGGGTGGTCCTGCACAGAAGAGGATATGTTCTACATTGAGACTATTCAAAAGAGGTTGCCGTCCATGGTTTGGATGGTTGAAATTTCGATTCCTGAGTTATTCCCAGCGAACCTAAGGAAATTGGGTGAGATTGTTCTCGATGCAACGAATGATCACTTTGAATACGATTCATTTTTGGAAGCAGGGATATGCCGCCTGATCCGTTTGCCGGGAATGTATCTCCTGTTCAGCGATGATCCGGATAAGGCTTCATTTACAGAGTCTCCCAGCTCTATCCTTGATCATGTTGGGGTGTTCGAATGGGGTGTTGAGATAACGTGAACTGTGATGGTTTCCCTTGGTAATCCATCACTACCAACAAATCCACATCTGAATCAGGCCCAGCGTCCCCCTTGGCATGAGAGCCGAGAAGTACAATACTGTTAGGGCTGAATTTTGCCCCGATTTCACAGGCATAACCCTGAATGTCATCCCAGCAGGCCATACTACAGAAAATGATAAGAATGCCGGGAAGATCAAGATCGGAGTTCGAAGATCGAAGATCGGAGTTCGGCGGAGTTTAGGGGTTTAGCGATTTTGCGGATTTGGGATGGAGAAGGGGGCGTCTTAGCCCTGCGGACGGATAGATTTTTTCTCTCACAAAGGCACAGAGGCCACAGAGGCGTTGCTATGTGAGAGGATGCCTCCGTGGATTCTGTGTGCTCAGTGAGAGGCATCCTAATCCTAATCTCCTGATTTCCTGCGAAGCATGGCACAACAAAATGTGGATGTGCAGTCAAATATCCTGAGCCTACTTTACTTCGCGTCTTTGCGTCTTTGCGTGAGACCTCCCGCGTTGCCCCTCCGTCATCCGCAATCCGATAAACCTTCACTGCTTTCCCTCAACTTAAACTTCCCTGTCCACTCTTCACCTTTCAATCTTACTTCATGAACTTTATTACTGTACTGGGATCTGCATGAGATTCCCGCGTTGCCTCTCCGCCATCGGATTCCTCCGATAACCGAAAAAAGAAACTACTTAGGCAAGCAGATCGAGTAGTTCTGTGCGAAGAATGGGAATGTCTTTTTTAACAGCATCCCATAGGATGACATGTTCCACGATATCATAGCCGTGAGCAAGGAGGTTTCGGGTTCCTATAATGCGATGGCCTTGGGATATTTTTGAAAATAAGATTTTATCGAGTTTCCTGAGGCGATACAGCGCCTCGCCGATGATCTCAAATTCCCTCTCAACTATGAGTTAAAGTCCACGGTCATTCTGAATGTCTGCCAATTGCTTTTCCTTCGTAAATTGAAGCAATTCATCGCAAGCCAGCAGAGCATCTTCTATATGCTTTTCCGGACTATGCCGCATAGAGTAACTCCCTGTTGTTGGTTACCTCTTTTTTGAAATAGCTATTTTTGATAGCCTTTAGACAAACCAGATCTACTTTTCGCCCCAATAATGCTTCCATGGATTCCTTGAATTCAAAGTACTGGTGAAAAGCATTTGCATCCTCATCCCGCGAGAAAACAACCAGCATATCAATATCACTGTCTTCAGAGAAATCCTCCCGTAGGACAGAGCCAAATGCATAAAGTTCTACCACCCCCCAACTTTACGCATAGTTGCTGAATACGGACCCGAAAAGGACTGAAAAACCTTGGCATAATTTTATCAGTATAAAATTCCGGGCTGTTGCGTCAATTCATGAAATATCCTTGTGAGATAAGCTGGCTAATCCCAAGGAGCGGGGGTGACCTCAC
>CAZCJJ010000220.1:0-3747 GCA_964499045.1 uncultured Opitutales bacterium
CTGCGGGATAACAGCCGCTTGCCGTGGCCCGCCATAGCCTTGCGACGGCGGCTGGACTTGAGGCTTGTTGGCGAATCCGGTCAAACAGTCTGTCTTCTGCTAAAACCTTCATGGCATTGTTTTTCAATAGAATATAACCTTCGCCAACAAGCCGGTGAGATATGCGGGCTAACCAAAGGCTTCGCTTGCCTTCGCCGAAACCACCCGTCAGATTTGGAAGACGGTCTGATGCCCGAACGGCTGAACAGCCCTGGATCTGAATACCTATGTTCCCTTCTCATCCCAAAATTGCCATTGTGGGTACAGGTGCCATCGGTGCCTACTACGGAAGCCTGCTGGCCCGCAGTGGTCAGGACGTGCACTTTCTGGTGCGATCAGACTACCAAACGGTCAAAGACAAGGGATACCTGATACGCCAAAAGGATCAGGGAAAGGAATTTGTTGTCCAGCCCTCCGGCATGCACCAAACCCCCGAAAGTATTGGCCCCTGCGACCTGGTTATCGTTGCGCTGAAAACCACCGCCAACGAGCACCTGGAAAAATTAGTCAAACCGCTGGTCCACTCAGGCACACGGGTCCTTACCCTTCAAAACGGCTTGGGCAACATTGAGAAACTGGCCGAATTCATACCGGCGGTTCAGTTGCTGGGTGGCCTGTGCTTTGTCTGCATCAACCGGGTCGAACCGGGGGTCATCGAAAACTATTTGCCCGGTCAGGTGTACATCGGCGAATTCATGGGATCCTACCGCGAACGGACCTTGCATATCGTGGAGCTGTTTGAAAACGCCGGAGTCCAAGCAGTCTTCTCCCGCTCTCTGGAAGAATCCCTCTGGCGCAAACTTTGCTGGAACATCCCCTTCAACGGGCTCGCCATCGCCGGGGGCGGAATCACCACGGACAAGATCGTAGAGAGCCCGGAACTCACCCGGCTGGTCACCTTGCTGATGATGGAGGTTCAAGCCGCCGCCAAGGCATTTGGCTACAAGATATCCGACAAATTTCTCGAATCCCAGATCGAGGTCACCCGCTCCATGGGGGGCTATCGCCCTTCCAGCCTGATCGATTACCAGTCCGGCCGTGAGGTCGAAATCGAATCCATCTGGGGCGAACCCCTCCGCCGCGGCCAGTCCCGCAAAATCCCCATGCCCCACCTCGAAACTTTGTACCTGCTACTCAAATCTCTCTGCCGCCGGGATCAACCCCACGCAACCTGAGAGCGTTAAATGAAAAAGACTATCAGTTCAGAGAGGAAAGATGAATTATTCCGCCATCCGGAATCAGGTACGATCCATTACGGCAGGCATTTCAGCGTCTGCGGTCACGGTGAGCAGACTTGGGCATCAATTCAGATGGGGGAAGATCGTGAAACCCGGGTTGCCTTGCTGTATGCCGATCGGGAGCGGAAATCGACTATGCTCGAAGGCGGGGGCAGGCAGGTCCACAGGCCCACCGTTGTGCACAATCCCAAGGGGCAAGTGGAAGCCCTCTGGGATGAAGCGGTTGACGGTGGCTGGAACATCCGCCATACCGTCCCAGATACCGCTGGAGGCTCACTGAACGAGGGGGACATTGTCAGAGCTAGCCGTGAGCTTTGCCTCCCTCCCGTGGCCGCTTACCATCAGGATGTTCTCTACGTCGCATGGGCAGAACGGCTGGAGGGGACCTTCCGAATCATGCTGAGCGAGAAACGGGATGCCCAGTGGTCTGCGCCCAGGGCCATTTCAGCCCCGGGGGCGGATGCCTTTCGTCCGCACATGGCCGCAGACGGTGGAACACTGGCCATCGTCTGGGATGAATACCGTGATCACCACTATCGCGTAGTCTGCGCCTGCCTGCAGGGAGGTGAATGGAATACTCTGCCCAGTCTGGGCGAAAAGAACGAGCGCTGGTTGCACCCCCGTGTCAGTGTGGGTCCCGATGGCACAGCCTGTCTGGTCTGGGTCGCCTTGAAGCCAGTCATCGACAAACTTGGGATTATTGATCATTGGCCAATCGGGATGGCGGCACGCATCGAAGGATCGAACCTCACACCGCTGCTGGACAAAGATCACTCCTCCGACCCCAGAATCATTGCGGACCTGAGGGATGGCTTGCTTGCGTCCCGGATTTACAAAGGCTATGTCGGCCTGCGCCGCAACCCGCAACCCGCCTTTGATGATAAGGGGCGCTTCTGGTGCTTCTGGGAAGTTCGGACTGAAACAACCGGTTCAACCGTCGCAGGTCCGCTGGTCGGGCGTTGCCTTGATTCCAGCGACCGCTGGTCCCTCCCATCCGTCATTGCCCAGACCGGCTACTGCTATGCCGTCCCCGTCCGTTTTGAATCTAACAAACTGCCCCTGGCTTATCTGCGCTTTGATTGCCGTGAACGGGATGTCCCTCAACTTGAATTGGTCGACCCCACCGCTGGCAAGCCACACTTTTTCGATGAAACACGGTGGCGGCGTTGGCAAAACGTATCGATCCAGCCTGAAGAGCCGATCAAGGACCTTATCGAAAAAGATGGCCAAACTTACCGCTTCTATTGGGCCGACACCCATGTGCACAGCGTCTTCAGTCCCGATGCCGAAGGTGAACTCGATGAACTCGTTCACTTCGCCCGGGATCAAGCCGGGCTGAACATCCTGACGGTTATTGATAATGACTACTATCCCCACAAGGCACTGACCGAACCGGAGTGGAGGATACACCAGGCCTTGGCCGCCCATTTCAGTCAGGCTCATTTTCGTTGGATCCCGGGCTACGAATTTACCAACCACCGTGCTGACCTGAGCCCCGACTTCAATCACCGGTGTGTATTGTACCCGGACGGGACTGGCAAACTGCAGCGGCGAATCGATCCCGATACCCGGGTTGACTCCCAAATGATTCCGGCTCTGAAAAAGGCGGGTGCCATGCCCTACCCCCATCATTGTACCTACGACATCATCGATAATGATGTGGAATGGAATATCGAAGTAACCAGTTCCTGGCGTGTGTGCATTGAAGAGACCGATTTCACGATGCGAGAGCTGCGAGCCGGAAAACATCTCGGCTTCATCGGATCGAGCGACACCCACCGTGCGGTCCCGGGGCTGGGTGGAGCGCGCACCGCAGTTCTTGCCACCGACCTGACTCCAGAGGCCATATGGGACGCTTACCGCAAGCGGCGCCTGATCGCCACACAGGGGCACAATCTATTTGTTGATTTCCGCGTCTGCGGCGCGATCACCGGAGAAATCGTCGAAACACAAAATCGCCCGATCGTCATGCTCAAGGTCCGCACTCCGGAACCTCTCGATTATATCGAAATCATCCGTGATGGTGAAGTCGTCCATACCGTACTCAGCCCCGGGAGCACCTGTGAGATCGAATGGGTTGATCATCAGGCAAAACCCGGAAAACACTTTTATTTTCCCCGGATCAAGATGGTCGGCGATCCCTCCTTTAACCGAGACGGCTATGACCCTGCAACGAACAACCCGCAACCCTTCTCACAGGATAGTCGTTATCCTCACAATCTGGCACGTGCCCGCGGCCCCTTTGCCTGGGCCAGCCCTATCCATGTGACCATATCCGGATAAAAAAATCTCAGTAAAATCCAGAACCACCCATCATTTACCTGAGGTTCACGCAGTCTGTTTCAAATAGAATAGAGGGCGGTTTTTCCAACCCAAGGCCCAGACGGCCTTTTTATGGGTGTCCAAGATTACCTCTGCGCCGATCCCATGCTCCCGATACCAATAACTCCAATACGTACTTTTTCCATAA
>CAZCJJ010000221.1:0-3732 GCA_964499045.1 uncultured Opitutales bacterium
TTGTTGTCATCTCCGCACACCTTGTGGCAGGTTTTTTTAGATCATAGGCCATATAAGGCTAGCTCTAAGGGCAAGAACCTCCTCTCCCCGATTCCTTGATGCCATATTGTTCGAGAAAAAATGAACCACCAGTAGAGTAGAGAGCAACGGGTTGGGTAACCCCGCCCGTTGCTCTCTACTCTACTGCTCTTCGTGGTGAAAAAGAAACCTGGAACCTGCTATCTTTTTTCTCAATGTCGCTAAATAAAAAAGCTATCGTAATGGTATCCCTTATCGGGGTTTGTGCAGCGTTGCTACTGCTAGTTGGTGAGGGGGTACGTATTGTGCCGGAACGCCTTAGGCATTTGGATACTCATTTTGAGCGACTTGAGGATCAAGCCTTGATCAGGGCTATATTAGAGGGGAACAATCAAAAAGTGCGTCGTGCTCTGTGCTCTGGGGCAGATGTAAATGCAATGGAGAAGGTGGTTGGACGCCGTTGATGCTTGCCTATTCGCTAAAAGACAAACAGATGTTCACCTTGTTACTGGATTTAAACGCGGATGGATGTGATCTGGACTGAGAAAAGTGGACACGGGATTCTCTTAGGGAGGGGGTCCAACCATGAAGAGAAGACGCTACTGTGCCGAGTTAGAGTATCGAAATTAGAATAGAAATACAGCCAATCCTGTAGCGGTTTAATAAAATTCACTCGTAAGACACTAACTGGAAAAAACATGGAGCAAACATCATTGGAACGCCTTTTGAGTACCCCCAAGGGATCCCAACCCGTTTTTCTCGCCGATGGGCGTTTGGCTTGGATCAGCGACCGTGGCGGCTTTCCCCAGGTGTGGGTTGAGCACAGGGAGGGTGACATGGCTTCTGCATTGCCTTTATCGCCGGATCTGGACAGAGTGGAGAATTTGATTGCTTCGCCTGCGGGTGACGGTCTTGTGCTGGCGCATGACCGCAATGGAGACGAGCAGACGCAGTTGCGGTGGCTTGACCCCGAAACCGGGGAATACCACGATTGGACGACGGGGTGGGAGGACGCCAAACACCACCCGGGAAAATTTTCATCTGACGGACGATTTTTCTATTTAAGTGCCAACCGCCGTGACCGTCGCTATTTCGATCTTTACCGTCAGCCTGTGGAGGGTGGGGAGGCACACAGGTTGTGGGGAGAGGACGTTCCCGGAGTGGTGAAGGTGCTCGCGGTCTCGCCCTGTGGCGGGAGGATTTTGTTCAACCGCCAGGTGAGCACCGCCGAATATGAATTGTTCCAGTTAGAGGTGGATTCAGGTCATGTGACGGCCCTGCATTCAAATGAAGATCCAGCCACTTATGATGCTGCCTGTTGGCTGGAAGCAGGAAACGTATTGCTCGTCCTGACCGACAGGTGGCGTGATTTTAAGACCGTCTATCAACTGGATATCGCTACCGAACGATGGACACCGCAGATATTCGTGGATCACGACATTGAGGAGGCAGCGGCATCTCCGGATAGGCGGAGATTGGCCTGCCTCATCAATACGGACGGAGTGAGTGTGCTGCGATTATATGACGTGGATACCTGGGATGTGGTGGCTGAAGCACCCTTCGAAAAAAAATCACCTGCGGTGCTATCAACGCTGTGTTTTTCACCGGATGGGAAACGCCTTGCCTTTGCCCGTGATGCGGCCGCCGAAGGGACTGCCCTATGTATCTGGAATATTGAAGACGGAACGGTGGCACCCGCCGGAGGCTGGAGCGGTAATGTGATGGGAACCGGGGGCACCAGGAATCCGGAACTCGTCGAGTTTCCGAGCTTTGATGGCAGGCAAATACCCGCCTGGTTTTATTCGCCACAAAACTCAGCGGGGGATCCGGCACCCGCCGTTGTGTTCGTTCACGGAGGCCCGGCTTCACAGTATCGGCCGACATTTGATCCTTTCGCGCAATACCTTTGCGAAAGAGGCTACGCCTTCTTGGCGCCGAATGTGCGCGGATCGACTGGTTATGGCAAAGCCTACACCGCTCTGGACGACAAGCGACTCCGTCTCGACGCGGTCGAGGATTTGGGTGCTGCCGCCCGGTGGTTGCGTGAGCACGCGAATATCGATGCCAACCGCGTTGCGGTATATGGCAGGAGTTATGGCGGGTTCATGGTTCTCGCCACGCTGACCAGACACCCTGAGCTGTGGGCGGCAGGTATTGATATTGTCGGCATTGGCAACATGGTGACCTTTCTCGAAAACACCAGTGACTATCGCCGACCACACCGGGAGGCCGAGTATGGCAGTCTGGCCGAAGATCGGGATTTTCTTGAGGAAATTTCTCCGCTTAATCAAATCGACAAAATTCGTGCCCCGCTGCTGATTGTCCATGGCCGCAATGACCCGAGGGTTCCCGTGGGGGAGGCAGAACAATTGGCAGCCGCCCTCAAGGCGCGCGGAATGTCTGCTAAATTATTGATCTTCGAGGATGAAGGACATGTTACCAGTAAACTTCCCAACAAAATAACCACCTTTCGGGCTGCGACGGAATTTCTTAACTCCAGGTGATTACTCCGTCGCGTACCCAGTGATAGGAGATAAGCCGGTTAGCTTTACTATTCCCCTCTGTAACTGGACCGATTTATATTGGGACTGCAGTTGTTCAATTGTGAAGTGGCAATCACCTCGTTTTGATGAAGCTGATATCGTCAACCAGCAATCGGGCGCCGTCTTCCGGTCTGCGGTCCCAGTTGCCAAACCAGATGAACGGCTTGACGTATTTTGTTCCCTTCCAGAACTTATCCTTAGGGGTGCCTGAGTCTGCTATACCTTTCAGGAAGATGGAAAATTTTTCCCATTCACCCGGCATCCAGCCCTGTACACCCCAGTAGAAGGGTGCTCCCCATGGAGAATGGAGGCGGACTTTGGAACCTGCCGGATAGGATTTCTTCAGAGGGGCCGTCAGTGTGATTTTTAAGGAGCCGTTTTCTTCTGGAGAAAACGCCTTTACTCTGGGGGATATATCATAGTTGGGCAGGTCACCATAATCATCCTCTATATTGAACGCAACGGCAGCATTTTCATAATCTGAGTAATTCGGATTGTACCTGACTATGATCTCCTGCGCACTCTCGACTGCATCATTCACCAGTACGGACTCCGTTTCCGGAAATACGGCCACATTCTTAATGGCAATGAGCCTTTTGTCCTGATCAAACATATACAGGCCCAGGTAAGCACTGGCTGGCTTGGCCGGATCAAGGCTGCGCATGTAAGCGCTCAAGGTATAGGTGCTTTCAGGATCTATCGGAATAAACTCCCTGAAATCAGTCCTTGTGGGATAATCCCCGTAGGTTTCGAATGAGAATTCACCGCTGTGCTTAAATTCCTTGTTGAGCTGAACCTTGCCGGTCCATTCGGCGGGGTTCCCCCAATCAATCAAATTCTCGGCTTCGTTTTCATTTCCGGCTCCGGCCCAAGTGGCCAGTCCGGCTGTGAGTATTGCGACCAATAGTTTCTTCATTATACTCATTCTGCTGGCTTGCTTTGTTGCTGTTTTAATGAAGTCGGTGATGGCTTCAAGACAAACCTCCCTGTGTATACCCCGTAATAATCCTGTGGAGAGTGATTTTTGGATTGGGAAATGAAGTGGGGGAGACTAAGTAGGTGGGCATGAGTAGTTCCACTGGAAAAGACAGGCGCCTGCCGGCGGCGGCCCGCCATCAGGCGATCCGGGATCAATTGGCGGCAAATGCGTCTATTTCCATCTCCACCATGG
>CAZCJJ010000222.1:0-3717 GCA_964499045.1 uncultured Opitutales bacterium
GTCGATAATGCTGCCAACCGCTGGAATCGCTCTTCCAATGACGGAGGGCGTCTGCAAAACAATCCTTCCTCTGCCACCAATACGATCCTATGGAAATCCTTCAAAGGGTTGAGGGAAGCGAATGAAGGAGAGTACGGGGTCCGGCTGGAGGAGGTAGGCGACTGGGTGGAATTGACGGTCGGGGCGCGCTTCTTCAATAATGCGAGTGGCAATGGCCTGCTCTTTGGTTTGTTTAACCGGACGGTGCCCTTGCTTGAAAATATAACGGCAACCAATCATGAGTTGAATGCCGGAGGTGATAGGGGTTTTGTTTTTCGCCAGTTCTCAAGCAGTACGATTGCCCACTTGAGTCAGGCGGTCGTCAGAGCCGAAGGTGAAGCGAATGCCGGATATGAATTAAGCCGCTCCCATGAGGTCTCAACCAGTGGCGTGACCAATCTTAATACCGGGGGAAACGATATCGATGGTGTACGCTTGTCAATCCGGATTGAGCTGACGGAGGAGGGATTAAGGGTGAGCGGATCGCATGGGGGTATATCAATGAACCCTGTTCTTCTACCGGAACAGCAATCATTCGATGCCAATGCCATTTTTATCCGGGCGCAAAGCAGTTCAGGTGGCTACGGGTACGTGGACTATGTCAAAGTCACTACCTCTCTGCGGAGTAAGCAAGCTCTGTTAAGTTACGGTTTCGAGGAGAATCGCAGGCCCGAAATACACGGTTTTTTTAATGTGGTTTCCTCCAGCCACGATCCTGAAGATGTTGGTAGGTTATGGAGCCGCTCCTCACAAAACGGTGGCCGGATACAAAACAGCCCGAACAGTGCGGCCAATACGATATTGTGGAGGTCTTTTCCGGATGTTCATTTGAAGCGGCCTGGTGATCGTGTGGTACTGAGTGTTGCGGTCGGTTTTATTAGTCACCTGTCAGGTAACGGACTGACGATTGGCCTGTTCGACCGCACCGTTCCCCTGGCAAGCAACATCAGGGCAGCTGGGGATGTTGAATCCGGAGCCGGTGACAGCGGTTACTTTTATCGGCAGGCTGCCACAGGGGGTCTTGCCACAGTGGGGCAGGCGGTTGTCAGAACGGCGGCGGAGAGTTTTCCAGGCTATGAGCTTACCCGATCGGGTGAAGTGGCCACGGAAGGGCTGACTCCTCTGGTCAGTGCTATAGCAGCGGCTCCGGGGATTCCAGTTGAGCTGAGTCTTACGCTGACTGAGGCGGGCTTGGAGGTTGGCGGTGTTCAAAATGGAGTTGTGCTTAACGCGGCGGTGTTCCCGGAGATAGAGAGCCTTAAGGTGAATGCGATTTTTATCCGGGCGCAAAGCGCCTCCCAAGGCTATGGGTATATCGACTATGTGAATTTATATACCGAAAGCGAGTTTGGTGTGGTTGCCGGGGGGCAGGCAGAGGCCAAGGTGATTATCAGCGACAACGCCACGCTGACAGCACAATTTGCGGTGGAGGAGCTTGTGGCCCACATCAGGAAGGCCACGGGTGTGACCCTCCCGGTATATACGGAAAGTCAGGCTCCCGCCGGGGCAGGTTATCGGATCTATGTCGGAGAAACTTTGGCTGCGCAAAGCGCGGGTATCGACACCTCGTCGATGGTTAAAGATGAATTCATTATCAGCAAGCGGGGAGAGGACCTCTTTATTGTGGGGTATGAGGATCCCTCTTTAGTTAATCTTTATGCGGAAACAGGACCCTTTGATTATGACAGTATTTTACCCGGCGGTTATGCGGTGGAGTCGAGTGCTCCGAACGGCACCTTGTTCGGAGTTTACTCTTTTCTACAGCAAACACTTGGGGCTCGTTGGCTGTGGCCGGGCGATTACGGCACTTATTTGGCGGAGACAGATGAACTGAGAATAGATTACCTGTTGAGTGAGCACTATAAGCCCGCTCTTGGCTTTCGAGTGCTGAGTTGGTGGCAATTACACCGTAAAGCGGTGGAACCTTCCTACAATGACCCTGCATTGAATGATGCCATTGAATGGTTGGGTCATGATGAAGGCCGTATCAGGGATTATGCGAAGGGGCTGATGCTGCACCAGGGCCGCCATCGTGTCGGGGCTTCGGTTGACAGACCTTTTATCGTCCATGTTCCGCAGCATTTTGCATGGTGGCAACGGTTCCGCAATACGAACCCTGAGTGGTTTGCTCTCAGCCAGGAAGGTGTTCGTGGCGGCGATCCGGGGCCAGCCCTGTGTGTCAGCAATCCGGGCTTGCATGACTTTATTATCGAGGACTACTGGGACGGAGGCGATGTTCTGGCCCTTGCCGATTCCGATACCCGCGCCTTTTGCTGGTGCTCGACTTGCCTGTCATGGGATGGACCTCAGCAGAAATCGTATCCTGAATTCGTCTTGCCCGATTTTCACTTGCGTATGGTGTCTGACCGTTATGCCAAGTTTTGGAAAATCATTTATGAGCGTGCTGCTGCCATTAACCCGGATGTGATCGTCAGTGTTTTCCTCTATTGGAATACAATGATTCCTCCCGAGATGCCGATTGAGCTGCACGAAAATATCCGGGGTGAATTTGCGCCTTGGACGCAGGAGACGATGTACTATCCCATGACCGCCGAGGCTGACACCTGGCTGAGGCAGCAATGGCAGGGTTGGAAGAATACGGGGATATCCATGTCGTATTATCCGAACTATTTGCATGGAGGGCATATGATGCCCTATATCAGCACGCATCAGGTAGGAGAGTTTCTCAAGTATACGGCGGAAGAGGGCTCGAAGGGGGTTTTCTTTGGCGGCTTCTCGGCCAACTGGTCGACTCAGGGGCCTATGCTTTATACCGTTCTGCGTTTGAGTGCCGAGCCTGAGCTTTCAGTGGAAGCTGTGCGGGACGAGTATTTTTCGGCCTTTGGGCCGGCGTCTAAATGGGTGGAACACTACTTCAATTATTGGGAATCTTATTCTGAAGGCATTGCCTGGTATAGGCCAACAATCGTCAGTGCAGGTGAGGATTATCCGGAGGCTGTCTTTGTGCCAGCCAGGGATTATCTGGAAAGAGCAAGGGCTGCTGTGGCTGGTGAATCCAACAGCGGGTATCGAAAACGGGTCGATTATCTCTATGCCGGGCTTATTGAGGCGGAATTGGCGGCCCGCTTCTCGCGTAGTTTGATCAACAGGCAAATCCCGGCAGCCGGTACTCCGGCATATCAGGCATCGCAAAAAGCGTTGGTGGATTTTTTGAATCACAGGCGGGACTATGGCCATCTGGGTGGAATCAATGAGTACCGGTCCATGCAGCTTGAGCTTTCCCGTGCTCCCTATATCCAGCTCATACCAAAGAGTCCCGATGAAGACCGGGTTGGAAACTCCCTGGGGGATCGCTGGGAACTGGAGCATTTTGGCATGACAGGGGTTGATCCCTCTGTGGACGTTGATGGGGATGGCACCACGAATCTAATGGAGTTTTATGCGGGTACCGATCCGAATGATCCAAACTCCACCTTCCGTCCCCGTATCAGGAATCATCTGGATGGTTTGTCTTTGGATTTCGGGGCACGGTCGAACCGTCGTTATCATATATTGGGAAGCGGCGATTTGTTTAACTGGGAGGAAATCAAACTTATGGAAGGCCATAATGGTATGATGGAATACCAGCATGATCACTCAAATGCTTCCCCGTATTTCTTCCGTGTGCGCATCAGTATTCCCGGGGTGGGGCAATGACACTTAATCTACGCGTTGGAG
>CAZCJJ010000223.1:0-3682 GCA_964499045.1 uncultured Opitutales bacterium
GGGGGAGAGCGCAGCCGGCATGATTGCCTTTGTTTTTGCCATGCCCTTTCTGGTTCACCCGTTGGTCTTTTTTATGTTCGGACGGGCGATGGAAAATGACGGACAAATGCCGCGCAAGGCGGTTTACGTGATCGCCCTGATAGGCCTCATCGGGACAGCCTTCTCCCTTTTGCTGATTTCCTGAGGTGAACCTTACTTTTGGGGTTGAAAGCGGATGCAATTCGTCTCACTGTGCTGACTTTCCTTATGTATCCACCATTTGAATTCAATAATCTTCTGGGGCCGTTGATGGGCCTTTCGCTTCTGGGCACAGCCCTGCTTCTGGTGCTGGTGCTGGGTATTCAAAAAGCATTCCTCAACGACGAGGAGCAGGAGTGGCGTTCCAAAAAGTAAAAGCTGCTTGTTTTCATGCTGCATCAGAATAGAAGGAAAAGGATTGAACTTGGTCGGGAGCGTACCTAGTAATCCATTGTCATTTTTATGTTAAGACCTCATTCCCGCCTATCCAAGGCAGTTAACCCGCAAGCAGTCGATCAGGAAAGATCCGGCTGGAAATACTTATTTAGTTAATGGGAAAGTTACCCTATTCAGGAGGAGGCAATCGCTACGGCAGGAGGCCTTACCAATCAAACCGAGGACCTCGCAAAAACGAGCGTATACGCGTACCGGAGATCAGGGTTATCGGCCCTGAGGGAAATCAGATCGGGGTCATGGAGACACGGGAGGCCTTGAGGCTGGCGAAAGAAGCCGGACTGGATCTGGTTGAGGTTTCTCCATCCGCCCGCCCTCCGGTTTGCCGTATTCTTGATTTCGGCAAGTACATGTACGAGCAGAGCAAGAAGGAAAAGGAAAAGGCTTCTCCCAGCAGCAAGCAGAAAGAGGTCAAATTCCGTGTTCGTATTGAGCAGCATGACTATATCACCAAACTGCGTCATGCGGAGGAATTTCTCGACAAAGGGGCGAAGGTCAAGATGACCCTTATGTTTCGTGGACGGGAAATGGAGCACAAGGAGATCGGTTTCGATACGATCAACCGCGCTGTGAAAGACCTTTCCCAAATCGGAACGGCAGATTCGCCGCCCAGACTGGTCGGCCGGAATATCACGGTTACCATGTCCCCGCTGCCGGCCAATAAAAAGAAACTGATCTTCAACGCCCCGGACGAAGAGGAATAAGAGGCGTGCCCCCAAGGAGAGGGGGTGACCGCACCCCCTTTGTTCAACCTGCACCCAAGCGGCGTGCGGTCACGCCGCCTCCGTGGGGGCTACAGCCTAAAATGAGCCACACGCTGCCTCTGGGAGGGACTGAGCAGCGGCAGCGATTGGGCGTGCGTGACATTGAAATGGCTGGCGATGAAGGTTTTGACGAGATCCCGGAAATCCCTCCAGCGATCCCAGTCGTAATCAGGCATGCTGGCGATATGGTTGAGGATGCTCTTCCACTCGAGCAAAGCCCGTTCAATATCCCCCGAGCCAAGGGTTTCGCCCACGAATCGACTCTTTTCGACCCCCTGGGCTTTGATTGCGGCGACAATCTCGGCGGCACCATCGCCATATTCCGGTGGTACCCCTTGCTCCAGATAACCCGGCCAGGTTGCACCTCTGTAAGCAAGGCGACAGACCCCGGCCAGCCGGTGACTCGCATTTTCCTGATTGCTGAAACGATGGCCGGCCCGGAGATTGGCCAGATCATAAAGGAGGTCGTGCAGGTCATACGCTTTGTCTTCCAAAGCCGCGGCAATGGCCAACCCTTCCCCATGATTGAAAAAGCTGAAAATAACGCCGCGCCGGGTGGGATGCTTTTCGTCGTCAATCAAACCCAGCCTGTACCAAACCTCCGCAATCGTTTGCTGTGAGAGCGCCTCCTCCGGAGCGGCAATCTCGGCAAAGCCAGGGAAGGGCGGAGGCGCAACCACGCGGTAGGGCGGGTTAATCAGGGCGCAGCCATAGGAGTCTATCCGGGCCATAACCGTCGCCTCGGAATAATCCAGCCGTGCCCGGATCAGCCCTTTGTTTTCGGTCAGGTCAAGCAGCCGTCCCCCCTGGGTCAGGTAGGGCAGGATGGGAAAAAGATCTTTCTCCAACTGCTCCAGGGGCCAATGTCGTCCGGGTGGTGATTCATCCGGACGGTGCCTGCTGAAATGCTCGCTTACCTGCCGGTGGAGCGATTTGACCAATACGACGGAGTCCCGGTCATTCTCTCTCGGGAAAGTGGCCAGCGGAATCATTCGGCCGTAGGCCTTGCGGCTGCCTTTGCTCAAGAGACAAAGGTTGCCGACTTTGACCCCGGCCAGAGATTCGGGAACTTCGAGGGCGCCACGCCATTTCCCCTTGAGGTAAATCAGAGTGTCGGCGAGCCGATTTCGTGTGGGCGGGCGCTGCCGTTCCCATTTCCCGGCGGAGTTTAGCATTTCTTTAATTTTAATTTGGTCCGGAAGGATGCTTTCCGCTTCGCGGCGGAGGATATGGCGTAACTTCGAGGTCTCCAGGCGTTTGAGGCCGAGGCGGACAGGGATATCGGAGAAAAGGCGTACGGATAAGGATTCCGCCGCTGCCACCGGGCACAGTTTGTCTTTGACCGCCTGATGCATGACGGCAAGGAAACTGGCCCAGTCGACATTGGAGCAACGCTTGAGGGGCAGGGGACGCGCCTCACTCAGCCGTGGTTTTCCGGGACCGACAAGTACATGGCCTTTTTCATCAAGTCCCCGTCGGCCTGCCCGGCCAAACATCTGCATCAGCTCATCCGACTGGACCATCCTGCTCCGTCCACCATGCGTATATTCGCGGTCGGTTACCGCGACGGAGCGGACCGAGAAATTGATCCCGGCGGCCAAGCCGGTGGTGGCAACGATGATACGGAGTTGTCCGGCCTTGGCCAGCGGCTCTATCAGTCCCGCTCTTTGCTGATAGCTCAGACCGCTGTGGTGAAATGTAATCCTTGTTTTAAGAAGTTTCGCCAAAGCATCGCCGGCCAGATGGCGTTGCTCAGGGGTCAGTTCGAGCCAGTCGGGGGTGGGGAGGGCGGCTGCGAGTTGCCGTGCCAGGTCTTCGGCCACCTTGCGCTGGGGAGCAAAAAGGAGGATAGGACCGAGGTCGGCCATCAAGGCCCGGGCCATGAAACGGGGCCAAAACCCGCGTATGCCCGATGGAATCCGGTCAGGCAGGGCATCCATCAGGACTTCGTCCAGCGGAACCGGCCGTTGCTGGTGGTTGACGAGTACCGCATCGCGCCCGATGCGTTTGAGCCATTGGACGACCTTTCCCGGGTTGGCGACACTGCCGCTCAGCAGCAGCAGTTGGGTTCCTGGTGGGGCGAGTGCAATAGCGAGTTCGTAGTTCACCCCCCGTCCCGGGTCGGCGAGCATCTGGTATTCATCGATCACCAGAAGGCCCGGTCCCAGACCCCGCAGGAATTTGCCCTTTTGGGTTTCCAGAGTGGCGACAACCAGAGGTGCATCCAGTTTCTCCGCCAGATCTCCGGTACAAATCCCGACCTGCCACCCCAGGGATTGCCATTCGGCCAGTTTATCATTGGCCAAGGCCCGGGTGGGAACCGTGTAGATCGCCTGCCGCTTTAACCCTGCATTGACCAGCAATTCAAAAATATAGGTCTTCCCGGCCCCGGTCGGTGCCTGCACCACCACGTCACGGCCTTCCTTCAACTGCTGCACAGCCTCCTG
>CAZCJJ010000224.1:0-3544 GCA_964499045.1 uncultured Opitutales bacterium
GGACGTGCTCCCATGGTGAAAATATCGCGGATGATCCCCCCTACTCCGGTGGCAGCGCCTTCGAATGGTTCGACAGCGCTCGGATGGTTGTGCGATTCAATCTTGAAACACACGGCATAGCCCCCCCCGATGTCAATAACCCCGGCATTTTCCTCACCGGCCTTGACCAGCACCTGACCGGGAAGATCCGGGTCCGACTTGCTGGTCGGGAAACCACGCAGCAGTGGTCGGGAGTTTTTGTAGGAGCAGTGCTCCGACCACATGACACTGAAGACACCCAACTCGGTCAAAGTCGGTTCGCGCCCGAGAATGCTTTTGACCTGATCGTATTCTTCGGGTGTCAGGCCGTGCTTGGCGATAAGGTCATCGGTAATCGAAACGTTGAGGACCGGATCGGGATTCGGTGGAAGAAGTTCGGCGGTGGACATGGATACAATAAAATTAAGTTCAGGAAACGGATTTGGATTTCAGGAAGGCGGCCAGGACCCCCGTACCATCCAGGCTCGGGTGGATCTCCTCCACCGCACGTTCGGGGTGAGGCATCATTCCAAAGACATTGCCTTTTTCATTCCGGATTCCGGCAATATCCTCAATGGAACCGTTGGGATTGCCTTCGTAACGGAAAAGGACTTGCTTGTTCGTCTTAAGTTTTTCCAGCCCCTCAGAGTCGATGCGGTAATTTCCCTCACCATGGGCGATCGGTAAGCGGATCTTTTCCCGCAGTGCCTTGCGATTGAAGTGTTCCGTACTGTCTTCCACCAGCAAGGTCTGGTTCTGGCAGCGAAACTGCAGGCAGTCATTGCGAACGAGGGCTCCCGGCAGCAGTCCCGCCTCGCAGAGGATTTGGAAGCCGTTACAGATCCCCAGGACCAAACCTCCGTTCTCCGCAAACTCTGCCACCGCTTTCATAATGGGGGAAAAGCGTGAAATCGCCCCGCAACGCAGATAATCCCCAAACGAAAATCCTCCGGGTAAAATCACCGCATCGGCGCCGTCCAGATTGGTTTGCTTGTGCCAGAATATCCGTGTCTGCACACGGAGCGCGCCGGCAAAGGCGTAATAAGCGTCCCGGTCACAGTTGGAACCGGGAAATCGAATAACCGCTACTTTCATAGGAAATGATCTTTCGAAACCATCCGGGGAAACGGCAATCCGTCCTCCGGAACTATTTATTGTTGAAACGGGTTGGTGACTATACTGAAAGCCTTGAGCAGAGGTTGCGGCGCAAAAAAGGCCGACACCACAAAACGGTATCAGCCGGAAGTAATCTCGTAGCGATAATCCTCGATCACCGGATTGCTCAGGAGGTCCTGGCAGAGCTGATCAAGTTGTTGGCGGAATTCGGGGGTATCTTCCCCCTCCACCTCGAAACCGATGGTTTTACCCACCCGGACATCGCCCGTGAATTTAAAATCAAGATGCTGCATCGCATGGCCGACCGCAGCTCCCTGAGGATCCAGTACATTCTTTTTAGGTGAGACAAAAACGGTGATTTTCACAGGGTCGGAGTTAAGGAAGCTCGCCCGAACATGGCAAGAGGGAAAGTGGAAGCTTGCCATCCCTTTCGCTTTATCCTTGATTGCGCCGCCATGAAAGCGTCATTGCTCGCGATTTATGCTGGAACTTTTGACCCGATCACCAACGGCCACCTGGACGTTTTGGAGCGGGCCTGCCACCTTTTTGGCAAGGTGATCGTCGCGGTCGCCCCCAATCCCGGCAAGGACCCGTTGTTCAACCTTGAAGAGCGCCTACGCCTCGTGCGGGAAAACCTCAAAGCTTTCCCTAATACGGAAGCTCTTGAATTGGAGGGCCTTACCGTGGACTTCGCCCGACAGGTCGGTGCCAAGGCTATCATCCGCGGTCTGCGCGCTATTTCCGATTTTGAATACGAGTTCCAGATGGCTCAAATGAACCGCCATCTTGACGACGGTATTGAAACGATCTTCCTCATGCCCAACCAGGAGTTTTTCTACACCAGCTCCAATATCGTCAAATCCGTGGCTTGCCTGGACCCCGAGCGCATCCACAAGTTTGTACCAACCAATGTCTTACAAGCACTGAAGGCAAGAGTAAAGCAGCAGAGCGGGGTATGAATAAACCCAAGCCAACGCCCAAACGGCCGCTCGGGATCGTTTTCCTGATCCTGTTTATCGACCTGATGGGCTTTTCCATCATTTTTCCCCTCTTCCCAGCCATGCTGGAGCACTATCTGGCCGGAGGGGCCGATGCCACCGGACTGCTGGGAATCCTCGTCCGGACACTCGAAGCCTGGATTGACAGCGTACCGGGGCGCCAAAGCTCCCTGTTTTTTGTCACCGTTCTTTTCGGTGGCATTCTGGGCTCGCTCTATTCACTCCTTCAATTTCTCTCCGCCCCCTTCTGGGGAAGGCTCTCGGACCATTGGGGGCGGAGACGTGTGCTGTTGATCACACTGGCTGGAACCACCGCCAGCTATCTGCTCTGGATCTTTGCGGGCGACTTCTGGATTCTGTTATTAAGCCGGGTACTGGCGGGCCTGATGGCCGGAAACATCTCGGTGGCCACCGCCACAGTGGGCGATATCACCAGCAAAGAGGAGCGCTCCAAGGGCATGGCCATCGTCGGAATCGCCTTCGGTCTCGGCTTCCTTCTCGGTCCGGCCTTGGGCGGAATCAGCTCGCTGGTCGATTTGAGCAGCTACTGGCCGGCAGGGGCCGCGCTCGGACTGAATCCCTTTTCCGCCCCTGCGATGGTGGCCTTCCTTCTAGCGCTGATCAACGTCCTCTGGGCTTGGAAAGCCTTCCCGGAAACATTAACCAAAGAAAATCGACTGCAACGGAATGAGCCCAGGAAGAGTCCCCTCGGTGCACTGTTTACTGAACCCGACTGGCGGATACGTCTTGGCAGCCTCGTTTACCTGATTTTCATCCTGGCGTTCAGTGGTATGGAGTTCACCCTCACTTTCGTCGCAACCGAACGCTTTAACTACACCCCGCTGAACAATGGCCTCATGTTTCTGTATATCGGTTTCTGGCTCATTTTCACTCAAGGCGTCTTCGTCCGGCGCTTTGCCCCGAAATACGGTGAGCGCAAACTGACCTTGGCTGGTTGTCTATCCGGACTCGTGGCCTTCGCCTGCATCTCCCTCTTCCCCGGTATTGTTTCCTTTTACATTGGACTCTTTTTCCTTTCGGTCGGTGTCGGGCTGACCTCCCCCAGCGTGTCCGCCCTCGTCTCCCTCTATGCCGGTCCCCGGGGACAAGGCGGTTCTCTCGGCATCTTCCGCAGCGCGGGAGCCCTCGGGCGAGCCTTCGGCCCCATACTCGCCGCCCTCATCTACTTCCTCGCCGGCTCCCGCATCTCCTATCTGGCCGGAGCCCTCCTCATGCTCATCCCCTTCGCCCTCGCTCTCAGATTGCCCCAACCCGACAAAACCGATGATGCGGATCCGGCCGAAAACACCCGGTGACCCGGCGAAGCCAAAAACAGCGTGGGCATCCTGCCCACGAACTTAGCCTGGAATATTCACGAAGCCCAGAAGTGATGAAGCGCAAGGCGCAACCCG
>CAZCJJ010000225.1:0-3535 GCA_964499045.1 uncultured Opitutales bacterium
AAATCGCTATCGCTATCGAACGCGGTTTTAAGTCTCCGTGGAAGGGCGGCAGTCGATGAGCGTTTTCATTCCGGCGGGATTGGCGTCGAGTTGGGCGAAGGCCTCGTCGATGCGGTCGAGTGGTTCCACCGAGGTAATCATCTTTTCCAGCGGCAGGGTATCGGCAGCCATGAGTTGAAGCGCCCGCTCGTAGTCTTGCGGTTCGTAAACACGTGTGCCGACCATGCTCAGCTCTTTCCAGAAAAAGTGGAATAGATTCAACTCCACCGGTTGCGGATAAATGGCGACCAGGACAACGCGTCCGCGAATGGCCAGAAGATCGGTCATGCCAAGGGCAGCAGCCTTGGCACCGGACACTTCGAAGACCACATCGGCTCCGCTACCGCCTGACTTTTCCTCACAAAGTTGCTTCAGGTCCGTCTTGAGCGGGTTCACTGCGGTGAAACCGAGTTCGGAGGCAAATTGCAGGCGGTGTTCGTTGACTTCCGAAAGGATCACTTCGGCACCGGCCTCACGGGCGACCATGGCAACGAGCATGCCGATGGGGCCACCACCGATGACCACGGCCAGTTCGCCGGAGCACACCTTGCCCATGCGCACATCGTGGCAGGCCACCGCCAGCGGTTCGGCGAGTGCGGCGGTTTTCAGATCAAGGTTGGCCGGAGCCTTGTGCAGAGTGAAGGCAGGCACGGTCCAGGATTGCTGGAATGCTCCCGGTGAATCAATGCCGATGAATTTGAGTCCTTTACAGATATGGCTGTGCCCGCGGTCGGCAGGGGTTTCCGCCCGGTTGTCGAGCGGGCGCACCACCACCTTGTCGCCGGGGGCGAATCCGGTGACGCCCTCGCCGACCTCTGCGACGGTGGCCGAGGCTTCATGGCCGATGGTCTGAGGGATGCTAACCCGTTTGTCCATCGCACCGTGATAGATGTGGACATCTGTTCCGCAGATCCCGCAATAGGCGACATTTAAACGCACTTCGCCGACCCCGGGTGACTTGGGTTCGACGTCATCACGCACGGTCATGCTTTTGTTTCCTGAATAAAACGCTGCTTTCATAGTATAATCCCTTTCTGATTTTGTTATTTTATAAATTCAACTCGAAGAGCCGGAACCATAATGGAATGAAGAATGGAGAAGAAAGGAGCGTGGGCATCCTGCCCACGAACTTGGAAAATCACGGGCGGGACGCCCGTGCTCCTTTCGACTAATGATGAAAAGTCCCTCATTCGAATGCTCTTTTCCTGACGTGAGTACCGTTCATTTAAGCTCCCACTTATCCGGGGTTGCGGGCTGGACTGTCCAGACCCGTTGTCCAACCAGATCCCGAATAGTGAAGGCGTTTGTATCGCCGGTAACATCAAGGGCCCAGCGTTCGCTGGCGCCGGGGCTCTCAAGCACGGGCAGACCTTCATGGTTTTTGAGGTGCCACCCGGCGACCTGACCGTAGCCATCCATCGCGATGGCATGGACGACGGTGCGTTTGGTTTTTGCCTGCGAGGCGGGCTCGCGCCAGGTGAGCAGAATGCCACTGCCCGGACGGCCTTCGCCACGGGCGGCGGGAAGCGGATCATAGGCGTCGTGGACGTAACCGTATTCGGGAGTTCCGGGAAGACCGGTGCCCAGATGGAAGAGTTTCAGTCCCGCACCCGGACGGCGTGCAACCACGCGGTCGGGGTAGACCGGTTTGTAGTCGAGTTGTCCATCACGGTTGTTGAGCAGCCAGTGCCAGGCGGTCTGTACGGGCCGGGTGGACTCTATTTGATCGACGACAAAGAGGGCATGGCTGCCGCACAGGATCCAGAAACGGGCGAAGCGTTCCAACGGAGCCCCGTAAAGTGCGGCGGCTTCCGAACCGACCACGCTGATCCCGTCCATACGTGCAGCCAGCAGGCGGCGTGCACCGCGGTCGGCTGGTGCGATGCGTTTGCCGTCCGCCTTGTCGAAGTGCGTCCGGGCCTTGTATGACTGTTGTAGCTTTGTCTGGGTATGTTTGTCTTCCTGTAAGCCGAGGTCATCCTGATCCTCTACTGTAAAAGTACAGGTGTTGTGCGTGAGGGTGGATCCTTCGAGACCGTGAATGAGATTCCGGTAACAACTATGGCCGGGATCGACCAGCAGGCGCTCACAGTTGTGGACAAGGATGAAGCTGTTGAGATCGCCGTGGAGGTGTCCAGGCCCGTGCAAGGGTTCGCCGCCCCCGTGGATAGCGACGGTAGTTTTGCCCTGCCACTTGTCGCGTAAGAGGACATCGCCGTTGTCAAAGGTTTCCAGTGGTTTCAGTCCCGCTTCCTCAGGTGTGAGAGCACTGCAGGCCTGCGGGAGAAAAACTGGCGACAGGAAGCCCCAGTCGTTGAGGAAGCCAAAGCTGGCTGAGTCGTGCGGGCCTACAGTCAAGTCAGGCGCATACAGGGTATCGAAGAGCCAGCGGGCAAGACCAGCCTCGCGGGGGAGGGATTCCTTTTCGCGTGCCGCGAGGCAGAGGAGCAAATCGCCGGAGGGCCGGAACAAGGCGCTGCTGTCGTTGAAGTTGGCGGAGCGGGGTCGTGGGTTTGCGCCCCAGCCGCTGATCGGTTTGACATAGAAGAGGCTGGCGGCATACCAGCGCGGCAGCAGATTCCAGGGATCGGAAGGCAGTTGGCTGGCCAGTGCGGGATCGCGGCGGATGAGTGCTTCGCGGGTCAGCATCAGATGCAGCGCCGGATAGTTCGAGTATTGCAGGGACTCACCGTAGGAGCCGTCGTTCTGGTAAATTTGCAGGCTGATGGTATATTCCCTGACCGCGCGTTCCATCGTCTCGCGGTCATTGAGCACGGCGGCGGCAACGGCTTCGCCTGCGCCGAGGATACAGCGCCAGTTGGCGAGATGGTTGTTGTTGGCGAGCCATTCGTGGCAGAGCGGAATCGCGCGGTCCCGCAAGGTGGAGCGGATTTCCTCGTGCTCGGCGTCGCTGAAGATTTCCCCGGCCAGATCCAGTGCCATTGCCACGCCCCAGGACAGGTGGGCGGTTTCAAGGTGTCCCCGGCGGGGGTTCGACTGATGATCGCGGAAGTGCGGGCCGATCCAGTCATCCTCACTCCGGCGGATGATGCCAAGCGTGGTATTGCGCAGCCAGGAGGCAATGGAGGCGGATGGCTTGAGCGCATGCGCCATGGCTGCATCGGAGAGATACTCTGCCGCGCAGAACCACCATTCAGCTCCGCCTTCCGGGCTACTTAATCCTGGATGCCGTGCACGTGCTTCCACGCGGTTAAGCAATGCCCAGAACATATCCTGTCCCAGCGTGTTTTGCAGACGGAATTCGTGAAAGGTCTGCTTTTCGTTTTCGGTGAGGAATAGACTCATGGTTTCTTAATGGGGTTCTAAGTGGTTATCATTCCTGTTCGTCGGATGGGAATTAGGTTTGGGACAAAGTTTGGGAGGAGGTGTGGGACAAGGTGTGTGCTCTCACACTTAGTCAGAATTGGGAAGACAAGGTTCGGGACAAGGTTTGGGACAAGGTGTGTACTCTTACACTTAGTCCCGCACTTAGTCA
>CAZCJJ010000226.1:0-3534 GCA_964499045.1 uncultured Opitutales bacterium
CATGCTTTCCCGCCTTCAGTGCGGCCACGGCATGCTCTTCGTGCAAATGGTCCGGCGTGCAGACGAAAACCGCATCGATTTCCGGGTTGCTCAGGATCTCCCGGTAATCGTCCGTCCAGATCAGGGCCTTCCCGCAGTGTTCCAGATAGGTATCCCGGTGTTTGGTTTCGAGGGCACAAACCGCCACCACACGACTCCCTTTTCCCGGTTGATGCGCCAGCAGCCCGATGCGTCCACGGCGCGTTCCCAAAATAGCCAGTTTCAGTTCTTTCATGTGCTTAAACTCCCCTTCTCCGGTTTGAATAAGAGCCGGAACCTTGTAACATCGCCGAAGGGTGTCAAGGTTCATTCGGGATAGGCGGTAAGTTCAGCGTGAATTCAGGAGACTCATAAAATACCCGCCCAGAAAGCCGCTCATCGCTTCGTGGGATGCGTAACACTTCATTGCCCTGTTCACTGTAATCTGAACTAAAAACGCAAGTTACTTGCATTCCTCGTTTTTTAAGTTTTGTATCGGCCCTTGTCGTGAAACGGATTTGCCTGCTCATTCTTCTGTTTTTTGTTTTTCCGGCTGGAATGTTGTCTCCGCTGTTGGCTGCGCCGTTGCAGGTGGTGGCCACGTTCAGCATCGTGGAGGACTGGGTCCGGCTCATCGGTGGCGAGGACATTGAGCTGACGGTCATGGTGCCGGCGGGCAATGATATTCACCTGTATGACCCCTCTCCGGGTGATGCCCGCAGAATGACCGGTGCTGATGTTGTTTTCGCGATCGGGGTTGGACTGGAGAGCTGGCTGGAATCCTTTCACCACACCGGTGGTTCGAATGCGGAAATCGTTTATCTGGGGGAAGCGGTTCCTCTGCTCGACTTGAGCGGGACCCGGACCCGCCACCACGAGCATGGGCCTCACTGTGACCATGGGGACATGGATCCCCATGTCTGGCTCGATCCGCAGCGGGTTCAGATCATGGTGGGAGAGATCGAGCAAGCACTGACCCGTCTCGCTCCGGACAAAGAGGAAATTTTTGCCACCCGGGCCGCAGCGTACCGGGAGGAACTGGACCAACTCGACGTTTGGATTCGGGAACAGGTGGACGTCATCCCGGCCGGGCGGCGCCTGCTGATTACCTACCATGACAACCTGCGTTATTTCGCGGGCCGCTATGGCTTTGAAATCAAAGGCAATGTGCTTAGCAGCTTCACCACAGAAGCTTCCGACCCTTCCGCCCGTCAGTTCATTTCCCTGATCCGCACCGTACGCGAACACCGGATCCCGGGTATTTTCATCGATGCCTATACGAATCCCCGACTAGCCCAACAACTGGTGCGGGAAACGGACCTTCCCCCACCCTCCAAGCTTTACCCTGATTCGCTGGGGATTCAGGGCAGTCCCCCCGTTTCTTATCTCGATTTAATGAAGCAAAATGTCATGGTTATTGTCCGGACCCTTGCTCCTGCGCCCTTATGAATTTCCGTTTTCCTTATCATTCCACCTGTGGCGGTCACCATGTGGACAACAGTCCGGCGCTGTCGGCTGAAGGCGTGACCGTGCAATACCCCTTGGCGGACAGGCCCGCGCTGGACGATCTTTCGCTGGTTCTTGAACGCGGCAGTTTTGCCGCCTTGCTCGGACACAACGGTTCGGGGAAATCCACCCTGCTCAAGGCGGCTTCGGGGCTGGTTCCCATAAGCAAAGGCCGGATGAATCTGCTGGGCCATGCGGTTGGGGCCTGCCATCACCAGGTGGCCTACCTGCCCCAGCATCAGGAAATTGACTGGGATTTCCCTGTTTGCCTGGAACGTCTGGTATTAAGCGGATGTTATGTGCACCAAGGCTGGCTGCGGCGGCCCGGGCGGGCGGAACGGGAGAAACTGAGAAAAGTCCTCCGGCTACTGGGGCTGCACGATCTGGCCCGTCGCCAACTGCATGAGCTTTCCGGGGGGCAACAGCAACGCGCCTTGCTGGCCCGCACCCTTTTACATGAAGCGGATGTTCTCCTACTCGATGAGCCGCTCAATGCCGTGGACCGCAAAACCAAGGATATTGTCCTGGGTGTCTTGCTGAACTTGCACCGCGAAGGAAAGACCATCCTCCTCGCCACCCACGACACCTTCGGTCTGGACGCCTCCTTCAGTCAGGTTTTCCGCCTCAACAATGGGCGCCTCCTCCAGCCGGAGGCCGAAGGGAACGAAGAATGAAGAGTGATGCCCCGAAGGGGTCAAACGTAGAATTCGAATATTCTATCATATTTTAGGGGTACCTGGCTACAACATGCATGGAGGAGGACTAACACTTTGTGACCCTCCCTTCGCTCATATCTACACATACACTTAGACATTGCTCATTTTAAAAATACAAAATGTTTAAATTATACGTTTGACCCCTTCCTAGCATGCATCCCAAAAATAGCAGCCGTAAGGATCGATATTATAGGCCCAGCCCTAGTCCGGCTTTTGCGCCGGGGTGGTATGCCAACTGGCAGGGAAAACTAATAGCTGAGCATTTGAATACCTTCAATGCGTCTGAAATGCTTAGTGTTTCCGGTCACAAGGGGAAATCCTTTTTCGCATGATGTGGCGGCAATCCAGAGATCGTTGGATCCAATTATCAAGCCTGCAGCCCGAAGCCTTCGGGCGATGGAGGCATAGCAATCCGCCACCGAGCGGGTGATGGGAAGTATCTCAAAAGACTCCACTACGGAAACAAAGGCAGGGTCAGAGCGATCATCAAAGCCTTCCGCATACTCTCCATAGGCCACAATGGGCAAATAGGCTGCGTGCTGATAGTGGCTTTCGATAAAGTGATGAGCCTTTCCCGGCTCACCACTTTTGCGTTCCCGCTGAAAATCAATCAAAAATGTGGTATCAAAAACTAACGATTCCATTTGTCTGCGGGTGGAAGGTCATTTTCCTGCGCTTCTGTCAGCCTTTGCAGCGTTGCATCCGACACACTCCCGGCAGCTCGGGCGAGGAGACCTCCACACCGTTTCGGACCGTCATCCCACTTCGCCCGCTTTATCACCTTAGAAAAGGACTCCCCCCGGTGACGGCGCGCCCGCACCAGTGCCCGATAGGCCTCTTCATCAACAGAAAGCGTTTTTGTTGCCATACACAGATCAATACACAGAGAATAAAGAGAGTCAAACGGTAAACACTGTTCCTGGACACTATTCCAGCTCACTCTTCGGGCACACCGCAAGCGGTGCACCATCTTCGCGCTCACGCGCTTCGTCCCCATTCCAGCTATAGTACCACTTGACCCCATCGTAGGTCAGGTTTTCGTCCTGATCGAATTTAAGCTCACGCAAAGGCGCAGAGACGCCAAGCTCAACATACTGATTGAGAACGTTGGTGGTGTAACTGCGGGTTTCCTCGTTCGACCCCCCGACATCGGCTACCGAGGTCAGACGGTTGCCGATGTTGTCAAAGTTATAGCCGAAGTTTTGGTCAAAGATCGTGCTGCCAGGCGATTCCAGGACTGGGACAGATGGAAGGGGTCAAACGCACAGGATAAAGATTATTCACACATGGATGG
>CAZCJJ010000227.1:0-3432 GCA_964499045.1 uncultured Opitutales bacterium
GTCCTCCTGCCACACCTTGCCCTGCTCGGCAAACAAGCGATTTCTTTCAGTGTTTTTGTAATCGGCCTCCACGGCGGCCCGGATGTCCTCCAGGGGCGGAATACTGGCAGGGATGATATCTTCCAACAGGAGCAAAGCTGCCCCCTCCGGCGTACTGACGGCACTGGAATAGAAACGTTCGGGTGTCAGACGCAGGGCCTGGGAAAGTGCCTCCGCCGGGATGGGGGCATTACGTGGCAGACTACGCTCGCTGAAAGGTTCCAGTCTTTGGGGCTCCAATCCCTTGTCCGCCAGCAATTGCTTCAAACTGTCAGACCCCTGGGATATACGCTTGGCATAAGCTTCCTCGTAGAGAGAGACTTCCAATCCTGCGGCTGCTTCCATTGCGAGACGGCTGGCCCGCTCCTTTTTCCAAGCTTCCGCGACGGCCTCGCGGACTTCGGTCAGCGGCTTGGGGTTCCCTTCTGCATCCAGGCCGAAGCGCTGTGGATTGCGACGGTAAACGGATTCGATTTGCGATTGGATCGGCTCGCCTGCCTGATCCAGATAGGTATCAACCGGGAAGAGAATATAGGAGACCACGACCTGTTCGGGGCGTTCGTAGCGGAATGCATTTTGTTCATAAAATGCCTCCAGTTTATCATCTTCAATTGTGATCTGCGGTTGGAACTGATCCCGGTCTGCTGTCGCGATCGCAATAGTCCAGCTGGTTTCACGGCGTTCTGCTTCCAACAAGGCCTCCAACGGCTGGACATAGCCGGGGCCACTGAGGGCGGACATCAGTTTATCAATCCGGAAATCATCGACCAGGATCTGGGTCACACGTTCTTGGGAAAGGTTGGGATTGCTGTTGATGATGTCGAGAAACTGGGTGTAGCGGTCATTGCTGAACTGGCCTGTAGCCGGATTCTGGAAAGCGCGTTTGGAACGAAGGAAGTTGCCGAACTGGGTTTCTGAAGGGCCGGGGATATGCAGTTGGCTGGCCATGTGCAAAAGAACCGCTCTCTCCAGGATCGCCCTTTCCGCTTCGGAGCTTGGCAGGCTCCGTGCTGTGTTCAAGTAATAGCTGACCTCCGCTCCCTCACTGAGAAATCGCATATCCGCATCTGAACGGAGGTTGAAGCCGTAGAACTCCACCTTCGTATCCTGCTGCGAAGGGGTCACGATCCCCGGAGAGGCACCAATGGTAAAAACAAAGGCAACAATGATAACCACCAACAAAATGGAAAACAACCATTTGTAGTGCTTTTGCATGACAGTCTGCATCCAGGAAATCATAAGGCCCTCCATAGAAAGCGGTATCCCGGCACTGTCAACTGCATTGAAAGGCAAGATCAGGCATTCAGGCGATCTTTGAGCGGATAAGGGACCGCATAAATGCGGGACTTGCTCCAGCTAAAGTGTCCGAATGAAAACACGGTGACCTGTGAGTCCGGGATCTCCCTGCTGGAGTCCCGTCTTCAGACGGTCTTTCGGATGGAGATAAGGCCGCATGATCGCGAAACTCCGCCCATTGCTGATTTTTCCATTGTGGGAGACGATGGATCTTATCAATTTCAATAAAAATGTCCACAGCGCACCAACTGGGCTCACCCAAGGCACCTCCTTCGGTCAAACTCGATTTATTCCCGTTTCGGCAAACACTGAAAAATTATCGGCGTACATGGCTGAAGGGGGACCTCCGGGCTGGATTCAACGTGGCCCTGCTCGCCTTTCCACAGGGAATTGCTTACGCGCTGATTGCCGGGGTACCGATTCAGTACGGACTTTTCGGTTCGATTATCGCCGCCATTCTGGGAGCTCTTTTCGGGCGAAGCCACCTCGTCGTGCTTGGCCCGACTAATGCGACGGCCGTGCTTTTAATGAGTGCCTTCGCTACTGTGGCCGTAGTCGAACAAAAGCTGGTCGCCCTGCCGATGATTGTGTTGCTCTCCGGGGTATTCCTGATTCTCGGAGCCTACCTGAGGGTCGCTGGATTCATCCGCTTCATTTCCCGCACCGTGATTATCGGCTATATCACTGTGGCCGCCGCCCTCATCGTCCTCAACCAACTCCGGGCGGCACTCGGGATCGAGCTGAACGAAGGTGAAATTGCCGACAATTTCGTCAAGGCAGTTTACTACCTCGGCCTGCACCTGCTGGAAACCGACCCCGGCACCCTTTGTTTCAGCCTTGTTTCGCTTGCCGCCTACCTCACGCTCAGCCGCCTGCTGCCTGCACTGCCCAATGTGGCTCTGGTATTGATCCTGATGTCGTTTGTCGGCTTGCTCTGGCAACGATGGGTGGGGCCTCTTGATTTGTTGCAGGCGGTCTCCATCGGCGAATGGAGTTTCACCCCGCCTCCGCTGGACTTCACGCTGTTTTCCTCGGTACTGAGTGCCTCCATTGCGATTGCCCTGCTCAGTGTTCTGGAAGGAAATTCAATCGGCAAATCACTGGCTGCACGGGTCGGGCGACGTTTCAGCCCCGATCAGGAGATGCTCAACATGGGTATAGCCAACATCGGATGCGGCCTGTTTTCCGGTATTCCAGCCTCAGGATCCCTGACCCGGAGCGCTCTCAGTGTTGACAGCGGGGCAAACTCCCCCCTCGCCAGTTTGTTTTGTGGAATCATTCTGCTGATCGGTACAATTCTGTTTGGAGCGTGGATCCAGTATGTTCCGCGTGCGACCCTAGCCGTCATCATTATCTGCATAGGCATTTCACTCATCCGCTTCGCCGACATGCGTTTTGTTTCCAGGGCCACCCGGGAGGATGCCATCACCTTCTATGCGACCCTGGCCGGAGGGTTTCTTATAAGCCTGGATGCCGCCATCTACACCGGCGTCAGCCTCTCCGTCCTGCTCTTTCTACGCCAGGCCTCTATCCCCGAAATGGTGGAATATGACTTCAGCAACGAAGGTGACCTCGTTGAAAGGCGGGATCAGGAAAGGACCATACCTGAGGTATCCATCGTGCACGTGGAAGGTGATCTCTTTTTCGGAGCCTCCGACATTTTCCGCGACCAGATCCGACGCGTGTGCGAAGAGCCCAATCTCAAGGTCGTCGTTCTCCGCCTCCGCAACGCACGGCACATGGATGCGTCCAGTGTTATGGCCTTGAATGAACTCCTTCAGTTTATGCGGAATAAGGAACGTTACTTGATCCTTTCCGGGGTACGCAAAGGCACCTTCCGGGTCCTCTACACCACCGGTATGCTGGAGGCCATCGGACGGGCGAACATCTTCATCGACTCCATCCGTAATCCCGTTCTCTCCACCTCGCGGGCCATCCGGCGGGCCAAGGAGATTCTCGGAGACGACAAGGCAGATGTCACCCTCTATGTCGGTACCCGGAAGCTGACGGAAAAGGAGGAATGATTAATCATCCGGGGCTGTACAGATCCCCTGCTGAAGCAAGTCCCGCCTTCAGGCGGTCCCCACCCGCCTCAAG
>CAZCJJ010000228.1:0-3420 GCA_964499045.1 uncultured Opitutales bacterium
ATGGTGCGGGTAGACGGAATCGAACCGACATCACCAGTTTGGAAGACTGGGGTTTTACCACTAAACTATACCCGCATTAAATGGTAAGGCAGGAGACTTGACCTTGATTTCCGAATGGGTCAAGCTTTTCCAACGTAATTATTAAAGCCTGGCGGCTCTCTCCCCTTTACTATAAAACCATGGCCCTGCTGACGCAAAGCGCATCTACCACCAGTTCCTCCTCGAAAAAAAAAGTTTCCTTCGCTGAGTCCCAACGGCTGGCCAAGCAGAAGAGCTACGAGAAGCAGGCGAAAAAGAAGAGGATCAAGCTGGATGCGTTGACGGTGTTCACGCAGCAGCTTGCCTCCATGCTGGAGGCCGGTCTCCCTCTGGTCAGTGCGCTGGAAGCGTTGCAGGATCAAACGGAAAATCCGGTCTTCAAGATCATCATTCGCGATGTGCGTAACGATATCGCCAGTGGAACAGCTTTTTCCGAGGCCGTCCGCAAATTTCCCAATGCCTTCCCCAATCTGTTTGTCAGCATGGTGGAGGCCGGGGAAGCCTCGGGTGCTCTTTCGGACATTTTGGCGAAAGTCGCGCTCTACTTCAACGACTCACTCGCATTGCAGAAGAAAGTCAAAAGTGCGATGACTTATCCGATTGCGGTTATCGGGTTGGCGGTCGTCATGGTCAACATTCTACTGATTTTCGTGATTCCGATTTTCGCGGAGATGTTTGCCGATTTCGGTTCCGAGCTGCCCGCACCCACCCAATTGTTGATTGATGTCAGTGAATTCCTGCAGAGCTACATCATTTACATCCTCATCCTGCTGGCCATCGCCTGGAAGTTGCTGGGCAAACTGATCAAAACACCGAAAGGCAGGCGGGTGAAGGACGCTTCGGTATCGAAAATGCCGATTGCCGGCAAACTTTCCCAGAAGGTGAATGTGGCACGTTTCTGTCGAACCTATGCCACCCTCTTGCGCAGCGGTGTTCCCATCCTGCGGGCTCTGGAAATCTGCTCTAATGCCTCCGGCAACACCTATGTGGAGGATGCGTGCTCGGATATCAGTAAGCACATCAGCCAAGGCGGCCAATTATCGGATGTGTTGGGTGAAAACACTTATTTCCCCTCCATGGTCCGCCACATGGCACGGGCTGGAGAACAGACCGGTAATGTCGATGGCATGATGGGAAAGATCGCCGATTTCTACGACATGGAAGTCAACAACACGGTGGATGCTTTGACCTCCCTGATGGAGCCGATCATGATTTGCGTACTTGGGGTGATCATCGGTGCCATCGTTATGGCGATGTTCATGCCGATCTTCGAGCTGTCCTCCGCAGTCGGTGGATGAGTTGGCAAGCCACGCTCTTACGAGCGCAGCTACGTAGCCGCCTTCGTGAGAAGGTGGATGTGCCCGCCAAGCCACGCTCTTACGAGCGCAGCTACGTAGCCGCCTTCGTGAGCAACTGTGGTCGGGTTGCATCCCCTTTTATCGCCTACCGTCTTCTGCGGGAGGCACTGGCCTGCCGGGCCACTGATTCGTGAGGGATGTCGCTGGTCAATACGGCGGAAAAAGAGCCGACCCGCACTTCGCTCTCAATTTTAATAACGGTATGCGGCTTCTCTTCCGTCATCCAAATATGCAAGGTGGGGTTGGCTGATTCCTTGAATGCCCCGCCGATATGTTCGGTTGATGGGGTCAGCCTGTAGGCTGGAAAGGTTCCGGCCGGGGTAGAGACCTCTTCGACTTCACCGATTTTAATGGCATACTCATTCAATTCCCGTCCGTCGGAAATCGGCAGCAATACCACCGTATTCGCTTCCAGGGGATAATCCCGAAAGTACAGCAGGGTGGACAAAGGGTCCACGGTATGAGCCTTGAGGGCAATCGGCTTCTGCGGACCATCCTGGGTCACACATTCGATAGTCCCATCATCCCAAAGGAAACGGGTGGTGATATCGCGCTTGTGGCGTCCACCCCGGCCTTCCGTTGAAACCTGGCGGTAGCGAAGCGAGCGGCGCATTTCAGCATCATATTGGGCCTTTATCTGGTTATCCACCGGATAGAGCCAACGCGCCACCCCAACCGTTCGTATGCTCATCGCGGAATCGCCCCCATTGACGGAGATGGAGGCCCGGGCTACGGGGATCACACCCCAGCCAATGGCATACTCCAGAGTCTGGACCTGAGCGGAGGCCACGAGTCCCGAGGCGAGGAACAGAAGGAGTACCGGAAACCGTTTAGCATGGGAATTGGGTTGGTATCGCATAAGCTGTTAATAAGGATTCAGTCTTTACCGAGCCCGCCGCAATGCGTCGAGCACGATCCCGGGTGTCAGTAATTCCGGCAATTCGATCGGTTCCTCCACACCCGGACCATAAACAAGGTTGAACGGAATCGCGCTGCGTCCGTAAGCGGCCAGAGCCTGAGTGATGGTGTCATTGTGGTTCGTCCAGTCTGCCTGCAGCAGTACCACATTGTTTCGGCGAATGAAGTCATTGACTTCATCGGAACCGAAGACCACCCGTTTGTTCACTTGGCAAGTCGCACACCAGCGGGCGGTGAAATCCACATAGACCAAACGTCCCTCAGCCTGCAATTCCTCGGCGTAGCCGGGGGACCAGGGCTCCCACTCAATTTTCTGCGGAGTATTAAAACCAAGCCAAAGCCCGGCTGCCGCCAGAAGAACGGTCGCACTCCAGCCAAACTTTTTTCGCCGTGAGGAAGGAGTCGCGTAGCGCCCGTACACCCAGCAGGCCATGGCAATCAGAACCAGTCCGAAAAGGATATTGAGGAACTGCCCGGCATCCACCAGGCCGACCAGTATCCAGAGCAGGTATCCCACGGTCGCGTACAATGGGAACGCCATCAGTTGCTTGAAGGTTTCCATCCAGACTCCCGGACGCGGGAGCATTTTGATCAGTGCGGGGAAAGCGGATAAAAACAGATAAGGCAAACTCAGGCCCAGGGCGATGAAAGTAAAAACAATAATCGACTCAAAAGGAGGCAAGGCCAGTGCACCGCCCAAAGCCGGAGCCAGAAAGGGGGCTGCACACGGGGTGGCCACCACTGTGGCAAGGATCCCGGAAAAGAAGGATCCACTAAAACCACTTTTGCCAGTAAGGCGACTCCCCACCCCCACTGCGGAATAACCGAGATCAAACACCCCGCTCAGGCTCAGACCAAAAACAAGCAGCACAATCGTCAGCCCCAGAACAAAACCGCTGGATTGCAACTGAAAGCCCCAGCCCAACTCCTCGCCTCCGGCCCGCAGCGCGATCAACACACCGGACAGCACCCAGAAGCTGATCAGCACACCCAAGGTAAAGACCAGCCCATGCAATACCACTTTGCCGCGCTCCTCCCCGGCCTGATTGACGAAGCCCATCACTTTAATTCCCAACACCGGGAACACGCAGGGCATCAGATTCAG
>CAZCJJ010000229.1:0-3391 GCA_964499045.1 uncultured Opitutales bacterium
GTCGAGGATACTTTACCACCTCTATTGCATGAGCACCCCGAGTTGCGAAGCCTAGGGATTGATCCATCCGAACTCACGGGTCACCTGAATGACTTTATGGATGAGTTGGATCAATTGAGAAGTTATCTTGATGGATTACCAAAACGCTCGAATCTGTCTGATGATGACATCCAACAAGCTCAGGCAATTCAAGCGGCCATCAAATGCCTACACGCATGGCGGCACTCGATGTTTGTGCCAGAAGACTCTGAAGTAATGCTTTATGGCCTGCTTGATATGCTGGAGTCTTTAGGGCTTCGCTCGTGAAATCGCCCGGAACTGACTTCGCAAAGTGCGAGGTCGAGGAATAAGCTTATCAGGTTTCTCGCTCAGGCCGAATAATCTCCACAGCTTGGACACTCCCTCGGTTAGGTGATGTGTTTGCTTGATCGAGAACGACGAGCTCATCGGCATGGTGAAGGCTGATGTTGCGATAGATCGTTTCGAGGCGGAGGCCATCGATCACAAGTTGGACGAAACCAAAGTTGAGCTCTATACGATCGCCTTCGTGAGACTCACTGAAGTGCGCTTCGAGCAAGTAAGCGTAGGCAAAGCTGACTCGCTTGCGGTTCTTGTAGATCACGGTCAACATAGGGCTGCGTCCCGTGCTGTCGTGGCGTTTATCTTTGGATTGATCGTGTTCTGTATTCATCGGTCTATTTCAATTGTGGGTGATGGTTTAGGTTGTGGTAGCAGCGGTGTTTCCGCTGACAAAACTTCAGGTGGGGGAGTTGCAGCAGGACGCGCAAGTATGGGTCTCGGCAAGGGCTTTGGAGATGATTCTGGTGCGGGTGGTGTCTCGCGGATTGGGGGTGTGCCTGCCTGCCTTGGCCGTAGGGGCGCGCCGAAACGCCCATACCACTTTTGCGCGGCTCGGACGGTCCTCCCGAGGATGGATGGACGATGGCTACTTAGCTGCTTCGCTGTATCCCACTGGATATCGCTCGCTGCTTTGCGGGCGCAGGTGCGGCGTATGGCATCTTTTAATGCCTGCTTGTCGTCGGTAAATATCCTTAGCCTCTGCCTGCCTCGGCTGGCCGAGACATAAAATTGTTCCAGAGATGCAGCCGGGAAGCTCATCGAGGACTCGCAGATGATAACGTCGTCGACGGTTTTGCCTTGGCTGGCATGACTGGTTACGCAGTAGCCGTGGGCAAGGTGGGCGTAGTCTTTCGGGAGGGTCATGCCTTTGCCGAGCACGAGGTCGCCATTGACTTTGATAGCTTGCACAGTGTGGAGTGAACCATTGTCGAGCTGCTTGCCTTCTTTGGTTTGCCCATTGCGACTGATGCGAATGCGATCCCCGGCCATGAGTTCAATGGACTTTTCCTCAAAGACCCCAAACTTCTCGGCCTGGGACAGGTCGAGCGTATGGGTTCGTCCTTCACGATCCTGAACCTTGACAGCGTCTTTTCCGACCGTAACGACCTTGCCCCGAAAATCCTTACTCAGTATGCCCATGCGAGCGTGAGCCTGGATGACCATGCCAGGTTGGTAAGTGCGGAAATCGCGGCGCTGTGCCTCAGTCAAGTTGAGCGATTTGAGACGCTTATAGTCATGTTCTGATCCAGTCAGTTTTTTGGTCGCTTGCATGAGCATGCGGATGTACTCGGTAATTTGCTGGCCTTCGGCATGGGTGGGTGAAACGCACAAGGCGCTACGCCCAGCGTCCAGCGATCGGAAATAAGCCTCGGCGGCGCGTTTGGGGCGATCAATGTCTGAATAGGCATGGATGGCATCCAACACCTCGAATTTCTCGAAAGCACGGTCGATATCACCTCCAGCTAGCGCGCGCACGGCATCATTGTAGACGGGATCTTTCTGTCTGAAAATCTGGTCGAGTTCGGCGGGCTTGACTCCGCCGTGGGCCTCCAGGATACGGAGCGCATCGCCGCGTTCGACCGCGTTATGCTGGCCGACATCCCCGGAGAAGATCAAACGCCAATCATGCTTTCTGGCAAGCTCAGCCAGCCTGGCCATCTGTTTGGAGCTGAGTAGGCCCGCTTCGTCGATCCAGAGGACGCAACCGCTCAACTGCTCTTGCAGTTTTTCGTTGAGCAGAAGCTTTTGGACGGTCTTCGATTCTTCCTGCCCTTCCTCAATCAGGACGGAAGTGGCATCACTGGTTGGGGCGAAACAGCGCACGGAATGCCCGGATTCTTCCAAGGCTTCGATAGTGGCTTTCATCATCGTTGTTTTTCCGGTGCCTGCTTTGCCACGGATGGCAGTTACGCGGTCCCGTGATTGCAAAATATGTCGCATGGCGAGGGTCTGCTGGTCCGACAATCCTTTGGTGAGGGCTCCATCTGCATCGCTTAAAAATGGCTCGCAGGTGTGACGACCTAACCGCGCAAAATCGATGAAAGTTTTTTCCTCGGCGAGCACCTCATGGGTGGTGCACCAGGTGCGGTTTTGTTCTTGGTAAGTCAACACATCAGATTCATCAAAGGTGCGCTCAATGGACTCATGACTCACCTCACCATAGGCGAGTTTGATCGCATCGGTGAGCAGTCGGCGACGATCCATCACGGATGCGCGCTCGAAGTGATGCTGGACCGAATGATCCACCATATGTTTTGTGAGGAGGTTGTTTTCTAGTGGACGTTTCTGGTAGCGATTTGCCAATCTGGAGTGGCGTGCATCACGGTAGGCATGTGCGATCGATTGGCGCTCTTCATCGTTCAACCGATCTATCCAGACTTGGCGGAGCTCGTGTGGGCTCATGGCCTCCGCGTCTTTTTTCAAGTGGCGCGTTTTTTGTCCCAGTTCGGACGCTTCCTTTTCGGTTAGCTTGCGTCCCAGTTTGGCCTCCTTCTTCTGTCGTGCCACGTCGATCGCATCGGAACGGTTACTGAACTTTTCGATGGCTGTTTGAGGCACACCTTGAAGTTCCCATTTGCCATCGATGATGGCGATCTCATACCCCAGTGCTTTGAGTGCCCGTATGAGACGGTTATGGAAGCATGCTTCGTAGTAACAGGCGTCCCGTTTGAGGTCGCCAATCTGGGCCGCTTTCCAGCAGTTTTCTTTCTCGTCAAAGGTCGCATTGAAGCAGACACAGTGGCAGTGTAAATGAGGATCGGGGATCAAGCGCCCCAAATCGTCCTCGACCGGGCGGGTGTGCAGGTGGGTGAACTGGGACCAGATCATGTTGCCCGTGATGCGGTCCGTATCGCCTCCTTGTCTGCGCACCCGTGTGGCCACATCTTTCTCCATTTGTTGCATGGTTTCAGTGACCGCTTTTTCCATCGCAAGCTGGATGCTTTTGTCACCCGTTATGGCGTGCATTTGCGAAACCGATTTGGGTGGATGGAAATTGAAATCAAAGGCCACCCGACGCTGTTTGTTTTGG
>CAZCJJ010000230.1:0-3383 GCA_964499045.1 uncultured Opitutales bacterium
CACCCGCCTTCTTGCAAGGCCCTGATATCCTTCACGGAGTTTCGAATCAGACTCTTAGGTCTTCCCCTCAGCCGCCGCCCGCGCGACCGGGGGCGTTGGCTTTTTCCAGGATGTAGCGTTGGAAGCCCTGGCCCTGGTCGTACCGCTTTTCGTGGATCCATTCGAACATGGACAGGAAGTGGAAGGGGCGGAAGTAGCCGGGCATGCGGGCCAGTTCGGCTTCCGTGCCGCCCTTTCCGGCGACGGCGGCGGGGTCTTCGGGGAAGAAGACGATGGTCGGCGTGAAGTTGACGTTGTACTTGCCCGCGAGGTCCTTCTCTTCCAGGACCTCGCCGTCGAAGTCGGTCACTTCGCGGTTGCCCCACAGGTTGAGTTGCAGGACGTCGAAGCGGTCGCGGATATAGGCGTTGGTCGCCGGGTCGGCGAAATTGACCGTATGGAGGTCCTTGCAGTAGGGGCAGCCCTTCTGTTCGAAGACGATGGCGAACCGCTTCCCGGCCTCGGCGGCGGCGGTCAGGTCTTCCTGAAGGTCCAGGAAGCTGTTGACGAACCACGTCTGGTGATAGAGGCCGTCGTCGCCCAGCGTCGGCTCGACGCGCTCCTCCGCCGCCCGCGATGGCGCGGTCGGCGCCAGGGCGGCGACGAGGCTCAGGGAGAGGAGGCCGAGAAGGCGCGACAGTCGGGTCATGGGATGTCCTTTCGTCGAAGGGGCGGGCGTCCGGGCGGGTACGCTCCGGCGCCGCCGCCGGGTCAGTTCAGGTCGCCGAGGGCGGGGAAGGCGTCGAGAAGCCAGCCCTGGACCTCGATGTAGCCGCCGGTGACGATCAGCAGGCCGGTGATCACCAGCAGGCTGCCCATGGCCAGCTCCACCTTGCGCATATGACGGCGGAAGCGGGCCAGGAAGCGCATGAACGGCCCGGCGGCGAGGGCGGCGAGCAGGAAGGGAATCCCCAGCCCGGCGGCGAAGGTGCCGAGCAGGCCGACCCCCGACCAGGGGCCGTCTCCTGTCGCCGCGATCATCAGGATGGTCGACAGAACCGGCCCGACGCAGGGGGTCCAGCCGAAGCCGAAGGCCAGGCCGATGACGAAGGCGCCGATCAGCCCGGCGGGCTTGTTCTGAAGGTGCAGGCGCTTTTCGAAGTTCAGGAAGCCGATGCGGAACAGGCCCATGTAGTGCAGGCCGAAGACGATGATGACGATGCCCCCGGCCAGCGCCAGCTCCCGCTTGTGTTGGGAGACCAATTGGCCGAGCGAGCTGGCCGCCGCGCCCATCAGGATGAAGACCGTGGACAGGCCGATGACGAAGGCCAGGCCGGGCAATAGCGCGGCGTGGGCCGCCCCCGCGCCCATGTCCTTCTCCTCTTCCTCCGGTCCCCCGGCCAGGGCGGGCTTGGCCTGTCCGCCGCCGGTCAGCTGTTCCAGGGACAGGCCGCTGATGAAGCAGAGGTAGGCGGGCACCAGCGGCAGGATGCAGGGGCTGAGGAAGGTCAGGATGCCCGCCGTCAGCGCGGTCAGATAGGAAACGTCGAAGCCGGTCATGGGTCGCGACCTCCATGCGGGGTTCCGGGGAAGGCGGGGCGCCGGGCGTCAGGAGGCGCCGACGACCTTCACCAACTGGCCTTCGGGGGGGCGGATGACCCCGCGCGCCCGGATGTGATCGGCGACCACGTCCCAGACCGGCGGGCCTTCGGTGCCTTCGTTGACCGAGGCCCAGCCGGACACCGTGTAGTCCTTGGCGGCCTCGATGGGTTGCCCGGTGCGGGTCAAGGTCATCCCCGAAATGCGCGAGCCGATGCTCTTGGTCGGGTCGATGGTGTAGGCCAGGCCGCCAACGCGCACCATGTCGCCGCCTTGCTGGTAGTAGGGGTCGGGGTGGAACAGGTTGTCGGCGACGTCCTCCAGCACGGCCTTGATCGTCTCGCCACTCATGGTGGACCGGTAGGCGGCGGGATAGGTGATGGCCGTCTGGTTGTAGACGTCCTCCATGGTGATGCCCTGGCCCGGCAGGACCGAGGCGCCCCAGCGGAAGCCCGGCGACAGGGAAATCTCGGCGTCGCGGCCTTCCAGCAGGGCGTCGCAGATGACATCGTCGAAGGTGCCGTTGAAGTTGCCGCGGCGGTACAGCAGGTCCTCGGCGGTGCCCAGGACCTCGCCCATGTGGTCGGCGTGGGGGCGGCGGATCTCCTCGACCAGGGCCGCCATGTCGGCGTCCGGCGCGATGACGTCGGAGAACACCGGGATCAGGCGGTAGCGGTAGTCGCGGACCTTGCCGTCCCGCACGTCCAGGTCCAGGCGGCCCAGGAACTTGCCGTGCGATCCGGTGGCCACCAGCAGGGTGTCGCCGACCCGGACCACGTCGGGCAGGGCGTCATGGGTATGGCCGGTCAGCAGGACGTCGATGCCGCTCACCCGCCCGGCCATCTTGCGATCGACGTCGAAGCCGTTGTGCGAGGCGACGACCACCAGTCCGGCCCCGGCGGCCCTGGCCTTGTCCACCGAGGCCTGAACCGCCTCGTCGCGGATGCCGAAGGACCAGTCGGGGATCATGTAGCGGGGGTTGGCCACCGGAGTATAAGGGAACGCCTGACCGATGACGGCGATCTTCACGCCGCCGCGCTCGAACCAGGCGGTGTCCTCGAACACCGGTTCGTCCCAAGTGGTGTCGCGGACGTTGCCCGCCAGGAAGGGGAAGTCGAGCCTGTCGATCAGCTCCAGGACGCGCTCCTGGCCGTAGGTGAATTCCCAATGCGGCACCATGACGTCGACGCCGAGCGCGTTCATGACGCGCACCATGTCCTCGGCCCGGGTCTTGAGGGACGTATAGGACCCCTGCCAGGTGTCGCCGCAGTCGATGAGCAGCGTCTGGTCCGGGCGCTGGGCGCGAATGGCGCGGATCAGGGTCGCCATGCGGTCGATGCCGCCGACCCGCCCGTAATCCTGGGCCAGTTGGACAAAGTCGACGCTGGTCAGGGCATAGGCGTCGGGACTGCCGCCCTGGATGCCGAAGCGGTCGAGGAAGGCCCGCCCGGTGATGTGCGGGGGCAGGCCCTCGGCGGCGCCGGCTCCCAGATTGACGCTCGGCTCGCGGAAATAGAGCGGCATCAGCTGGGCGTGGATGTCGGTGAAGTTGAGCAGTGTCACGTTGCCGAGCGGCTGGAGGTCCAGCAAGGTCTCCTGGGTCAGCGTCTGGGCGGCGGCGGCGCGTCCCAGAAGCCCGGCGGCGGGGCCGGTGAAGGCGGCGGCGGCCAGCGCCATCTGCATGAAGTCACGGCGGGACAGCATCGGCGGGGATCTCCGCACTCACCGGGGAGGGCGCCCGCGCGGGGGCCTTCTCCGGGGGTGAAGGGCCGGGTGTCTAAAGCGGTTTTCGCTCCCTTGCGGTC
>CAZCJJ010000231.1:0-3379 GCA_964499045.1 uncultured Opitutales bacterium
TTTAATGAACTACAGAAGCAACTCCTTCAGCAGCAGCTTGATCAGGCTAAAGTTACCAATCCACTTGAAGCCGATCGCCTTCGAGCACAGATCGCCCAACTCAACAGGAGCGGGTCGTCTATTTCTAGCGATGCTTTGAGTAGTCTGTGGAGTACTTTGTAGGAGAAATATGCCTTTAACACAAGAACAGATAAGCGCGTTTACCCAAAAAGCAAAGTCTCTGGGAGCTACGGACCAGCAGATTCTTGTAGAGATTAACAGAAAACAACAGGAGGTTGCCGCCCTAGATGAGGCCAGGTCGGCTCTTGGGGCCGGTATTATAACCCCAGAAGATGCTTTTAACTCCGGGGTATCAGTCGCTGATATCCAGGCAAGTGGAGTCAAGTCTCCTCTTAGTAAAGAACAACAAAAACAGCAAATGGGTGCTCAAGAGGCCGGTAAATTGTTTTCTAACTTAAGAAGTCTTTACGAGGGGGATAAGGGAGGTTCAGATGATCTTTCAGTTGGTATTCTACCCAGAGTTGGCTTGTACCTCCAACAGTTGACCCGTTCTGGCAAGGATTCAACTGTTAGCGTTGATGGAAAAAAGAAAACGCTCAGCAAAGGTGAACGGGCCAACCTATACAAGAAAAACATTGACGCTTTCACCAGCCAACTCAAGAGCGTATCTGGAGAAAGTGGTGTTTTAAGTGACCAGGACAGAAAAGATCTTAAAAAAGCCTTTCCTAAATTTACTGATTCGCCAGAGGAAGCAGCAACACAGTGGGGAATCTTACAGTCTATGATTGATAATAAGTTAAGTGCTATTGGTGTAAATCCTTCTACCATTAACTCTGTAACTCAGCAAGTCAACGATATGGCTCAACAACAAACTGATACGAGTCAAGATGGTGGTATTAAGGTGGGTAGATTCACGGTGGTGATGGAGTAACATGCCTACTTTTCGTGTCACTGACCCAAATACTGGCAAGACAATTCGTATCACTGGGGATTCAGCTCCTACTGAGCAGGAACTTACCCAGATATTTTCTAGCACCCCCGGGAATGCTCCAGCACCTTCTACCAACTTAACTGACCAACAGCGAGCAACTATTAACCAATACGCCAACCAAACAGTGAACGAACCAAGTAAAATCATGCAAACTCTGGCTTCTGCCCAGAAGTTTCTTAAGGAATCACCTGCTCTGAGCATTATTGGTGGAGCTACTGGAGCTGGTTTAGGAGGGATTCCAGGAGCAGCTATTGGAGCAGGTGTAGCAGAAAGAGCTAGACAATTACTTGATCCAAACAAGGCTATAGGTGGGGGTGAGGCAGGTCAACAGCTCCAACAAGGAAATATTCTGAGAGCCGTTACTGGAACTAACGAAGATATTAAGCAAGCTGGAATCCAGGGTGTACTTTCGGCTGCTACTGACCTTGCTTTGGCCGGAGCTGGAAGAGCGATTGGCCCACTAGCTAAAGGGACCGTCTCTAAAGCAGGAAGATCCAAGGTGTTCCAGGAGGCGTTTAAGATTCCTCGAGCTGTCTCGTCCCAGATTAAGTGGTCTAAAAATGCCGATGAGCTTGTAGATCTTGGTATTCCTGGTGGGTCAATGGATGACTTTATTCGTATCTCTAACGAAGTAACTGGCCAGGATGGGGTAGCTAGTACAGCAGTAAGAGAAGCACTGTCCTCTGCTGATAATGCCAAGATAAGCTTAGATCCAGCGTTTGAGGCACTACAAAAAGCGAGTGAGAATGCTACAAACGTTGATGACCGAATCTTGAGGAACTCTGCTACAAAAATAGAGAGAATACTGTCTAGGTCACAGGGTGATGAAATTCTCACTACTAAGCCACTAGAGGCTTTTGACGCCATCCAAACTATTCAGAGTTCGGGGATGGAGCTCCTTAACGCCGCCGAAAAGTCACTAGATGCTAATACTAAAATAGCAGTCAAGCAGCAAGCTGCTTTATATCTAGATGCCGCTGAAGCCCTGGAAAGACAGTTGCTAGATGAGAGCAATCTTAGTAAGGCTGTTATAAATTCCGTCAAAACCCCAGAGAGAATAGCCGCGTTGAAACAGATATCTCCTAAACTGGCTGATAAGTTTCTACAGGCCAAGAATATTAAAGACCTTCGATCCTTACAGCGACCATTTGTTGCTCTTAACCAGGCCGCACAAGCAACTCTTGATAGCTCACAATCAACATTCTCTCAGCTTGGAGCGGCCATGCAGTCAAGGTCTGGTGGTATCCCGGGAATTAGCGATGTTGTTAATTTAGCTAAATCAACCATCAACCAGCCAAGTATTAGAACAAGTGCAGCAACAGCTCCAGAAAGAGTGGTGCAGTCGCTTAGGCCAGAGTCAATACTAGGTTCGCTCAGATCCACTGTTTCCCCACAAGGTGTTCCAGAGGCTCTAGCTAGGCAGGCTGTTATTCAGTCACTGCTTAATAGTATGCGCCGTTAGGTTTACTAAATAATCTACTATCAGAAAATTAGGATATGGCTACTTCATACCCTTCAGGGATAGATAACTTTACAAACCCAAGCGCAAATGATTACGAGGACGTTGTATCTCACTCTGGTCAGCACTCGAACGCAAATGATGCAATTGAGGCAATAGAGACAACTCTAGGAACAACCGCCGGAACAGCAGTTTTGAAAAACTTATCTGCGGGTGATTTTGCCGCTAAAACAGCAAATGAAACTTTCAGCGGAACTACCTCTTTTGCAGAAATTGATATTGGTTCTTCCACTGTTGTTGATGAGGTCCTCGACGAAGACGACATGGCCTCAGACTCCGCAACTGCCTTAGTAACTCAGCAGAGTGTGAAGGCATACTCAGATACAAAAGTTGGAAGCATGTATGTGGGTAGTTTTACACATGATGTGACTACAACGGGTAGTCAGGCCATTACTGGAGTTGGATTTCAACCACGAGCGATTATTGCCTTTACTGTTGGTTCTGGGGGAACTACCAACACAATCTCCAGCGCTACATCTCAGGGTTCGTGTGATGAGAATTTAAATCAAAACTGTATTTATACAAGGTCAAATGGAACCGTCTCGGGTCCAAACTCAAGTCGAATGGTATATATGTACGACGGAACAGGCCACACAGCTGAATTTGCCGTTACCTCCCTTGATGCCGATGGATTTACTGGCACCTGGTCAAATATTGGGTCTCCCACTGGAACTGCCAATGTTATGTTTATTTGTTTTGGGTAAATAAAAACCAATGATAACGAACACACCACAAGGACTAAATGAGTGACAGGACATAACTTATGCAAGATGAAAATGAAATGGCTAATCAAGATACAAGAATAACCACCAAAGAGCTTTACAAAAGCATCATTGAACTGCAAGCCGAGATTCGCTTAGTTGGCGAAA
>CAZCJJ010000232.1:0-3221 GCA_964499045.1 uncultured Opitutales bacterium
ATTTTTATAACTAACTCAAAATCATCACTATCCAGCTATGCAGGATTTTGCCCTGGGCGGGACAGACAGCTGCCGCCTTTGCAGTTTACAAAGGAACCGCAAGTCATTATCCACCTTCCATGATAAAAATATTCTGTTGCGCTTCCTCCTGTTCACTTAAATCCATTCTATTCGGTGCTATCCTCGGGTTGGTCGGATTTTCCCCTCTTTCGGCAGCCGCCCAGGCCAGCGAAGTCGAGGCCATCGTCAAACTGCCGCCCCTGCGCAGCCTCTCCGACAAAGTGATGGGGGTTGCCCGCAAGGTGCAGCCCGGTCAGGGGACTGAGATGATACCCCTCTTATTCCTAGGCGGTCTCGGATATCCCTCCTATCCCGGCATTTCCTCCACCGATCCGGTAGGACTAGTCCTGCTGAAAGGTAGCCCCGGCAACCCCTATCCTTTTGTCCTGATGGTCAAAATGGAGGGAGCGGAGCAAATCCGTCAGGTCATCCAGCAACAATTCGGCTGGCACCTTCAGGATCGGGATGGATGGACTCTGGTCGCCAAGGATCCTGCCGTTTTCAACCAAATCACTTCGGTCTCCGCAATGAGCTCCCTCCTGGGAGAATTGAATGATTACGACATACAGGCCCGGATCCTGCGCAGTCAGGAAAAGGCGGGACAACTGACAAATCTCCTGCAAGGCACCTTGGTTGCCTGGTTGATGGAAGTCTTTCCGGACAGTGATCCGGACACCACTGTCGCCAGTGCCCAATACCTGGAAGTGCTGGAGTCTGTACTCTCCAACCTGGAATGGTCCGAACTCGGCATCAACCTCACCCCCGACACACTGAGTCTGGCCTACGGCGTCAAGGCCAGTGAGGACACCCCGGAACATGCCTTCCTTTCGGCGCCCTCCGGCGGCAAGGTGGACCTCGCCAGACTAATCCCGACCGACGCTGATCTGCTTTTTCAGAGCAGTTTCGACGAGAATGCCTTCATCGCCTACGCCAGCTCCCTCTACCAGCGTATACACCAGCAGGCACCCCAAAGTCATCAAATTCAGATGGAGGAAACGAAGGGGGATATAGTCAAAATACTAAAGTCTTACAACGGAAAGAGCGCTGGTGCGATTCGCATGGATGGAGAGGACGTACAAGTCATTTCCATCAACGGAGGGACCTTCACCGAAACCGTGTACGAGGAGCAGCTTGCGTTTTCGTTTCAGCTCTCAAACAGCATTCTTTCCAATATCGGGATGACAACAAAGGATAATACCCCGCTCATCAGCTACCATCTGGAAAAACAGAAAGCGGAAAACATCAGCAAACCCATTTACAAGACCACCACCCGCACACGGATCCCAACACTATCCCCTGAAATGGACACCATGGATCAGGATGGTGAAACCGATGTTTCCGGCTCCGGGAATATTTATCAGGAAAACGTCAACTGGTCTGTCGTCTTTCCGGAAATGATCGTCAACACCACGGAACTGGAAACACTGCTTGCCTTGATCCAAAGAATTGAGTCCGGCCAGTCAGCCAGCCCCAGCGTTGCTTCGAGCTTGCCAGGGAAACCCGGCCATGCGCTCGAAGCACAACTGGACATTGTCCGGCCTTTCACGGCAGAGATGAAAGCAATGCTCGGCGATAACGCATCAACCGAACTAATAGGCTTGCTCGACACTTTTGCCTCGCGCCCCGCACGGCCCCTGTTTTCCAGCTTCAAAAACGGCCAGGGATCCGGACATTTTCAAATAGATGTTCCAGTCGATACCCTTGCAGCCCTGATTCAATTTCAGCAGGCTTTTAATGAGGAAATGATGCGCCAGATGATACCTGCGGATGCGGACGATACAGCCGGCAACTGAAATCAATTCAACCGGGGACGCAACATGGCTTGGAATGTGATTGTAGCCGGCTCCGGCCAACTCCTATCCTTGAGATGAATAAGGCAGTCACAAACCGAGACGAAACTCGACATCAGACAGGTTCCTCCTTTGTTTACGATGTTTTTACAGTATGCCGGAACCCTGGACTCAACGCCTGAACGCTCAATTTGAGCGTTTTCAGCAATTTACCATCGACGTCATTTACGACCGTCGCCATGGGCGCCTTGAGTCACTCTACTCAGGAATACTCCGAACGCTTTCCTGCGTATTCAACGCCGTAGTGCAGTCCCGCTACTTTCTTTACCGGCACCGGATCCTACGGGACCAACCCCTCGGCTGTCTGGTAGTCGTCGTGGGCAATCTGACAGTCGGGGGGACAGGGAAAACCCCCGTCGTGGAAAAATTTGCCCGCAGTCTAAGCGAACGGGGCCGCAAAGTCGCCATTCTCAGCCGGGGATATGGCAGCAAGGATGAACCCCGCTACCGCAAATTCTGGCGGTGGCTCACTCACCGCGATCCCCCACCCCCTAAAGTGGTCAGTAATGGTCAGGAAATCCTCCTGGATTCCGAAATTGCCGGGGACGAACCCTACATGCTGGCCAGAAACCTGCCCGGCGTGGTCGTGCTGGTCGACAAAAACCGGGTTAAGGCCGGTGAATATGCGATCAAACGCTTCGGGGCCGATACCCTCATTCTGGATGACGGCTTTCAATACCTGCCCCTCCGGGGACAGTTGAACTTACTCCTCGTCGATAAGAGCAACCCCTTCGGCAACCATCACCTGCTTCCGAGAGGCATCCTGCGCGAGCCAGTCAAGCATCTCAAGCGTGCCTCCTATGTTTTCTTCACCAAATCGGATGGAACCCCCAATCCCGAACTGGAAGCCCTGGTCCGGAAACATAAACCCGAAACGGAAATCATTGAGTGTACCCATAAACCCCAGTACCTGCAGGAGGTCTTTGGTCCGGAAAAATGGGGACTGAGTCAGATCCGGGGATGGCGGGTTGCCACCTTCAGCGGTATTGCCGTTCCCGAAAGTTTTGAAGCCTTCGTACGTGATCTCGGTGCCCAGATCATCCATAACCAACGCTTCATGGATCACCACCGCTTTACTCCAACCGAACTGGAGCGCTATTTCAACGCCGCGCGGGAAGCCAAAGTGGATGCCATCATCACCACCGAAAAAGATGCGGTTCGCATCCTCAAATCTCAAGCCCCTCCGGATATTCCCTTCTATTACCTTAAACTGGAAATCGGTATACTCAGCGGAGTAAAAGACTTTGAGGACGCGGTCTCCAGGGTCTGCTTCCCTAAAAAAGAAATGCGGGCCACCCGCTTTGCGATGAA
>CAZCJJ010000233.1:0-1311 GCA_964499045.1 uncultured Opitutales bacterium
TAGTCCACGGGCAAGGAGGCCGAGCCGAAGCGGTAGCGTCCGTTTTTCTGGTAAAGGAAACCGTCGAAGTAGCCGAGAATTTCAGCGAGGGCCTGAGGGAGGGCCTGCGCGTTACTAATCAGGGGCGACAGTCCTATACCCTCACTGGTGAGAGTCTGGGAAACATGATCGGCGCTGCTGTCAAAGTCCGAGAGGTAGATGCCTAGTCCGTAGCGGGGGTGCGTTGCCAGTTCAACGGCCGCATGGACCGGGCAGACATCTCCGGCGATCTCCGGGTTCGCGTAGCCGGGAATGACGGTCTTTCTGGACAGGACAAACTCTACCTGCGGAGCGCTGGTCCGGTCCCGCCCGAAGATCAGGGGATCGAACACCACGTAGCATTGCCCCCGGTAGGCGGGGTGCCCGAGTGGGCCAAGCAGTGGATCCGGAAGCTGGCTGTCACTGCCCCAATAGAAACGGGCCTGTCCGTAATTGGGGATCGTGATGAAAGCGGACTGCCCGGCCACTGCGCTGAGCGGTCCTTCCCATACCTTCACCGTGTCGATATAGATCGCCTCCAGCACATCTACCGGGCCGCTGCAAATGACTCCGGCCAAAGCGGCCTCATAAGTGTAGCCCACCGTTGCGGTAGAGGTAGAGTTTTTGCCGCTTTGGTAGGTCGTTGTAATAGGGGTGGCCTTGGGCTTCATCGATCCACTGATCCAGGTCAGGCCGAGACGCACCGTGCCCGCCACCCAGGGCAAGGGCCGGGCTTCCTCGTTGGTGTTCACCCGAACCGGCTGGATGTTCGTCAGCGCCTGCGCAGGGGGCGGGACCCGGTGACTGCTGCGGAAGATAAAACTCATGGACTGAAAAGCCGGTAAACCGTGTCCACGCGCTTGCCATAGGTGGGGTCATTGATCTGGGCAAAGGCGGTGCCGAGGCCACGCATGGAGTGAATAAACAAAGGTGGTTTTACCATCATCCCCAGGTGATGCGGGGCGCGGCCCATGACAAAGGTGACCAAATCTCCCGGCATCAGAGGCTCCTTTTCTTTAATCGGTACGCATCCCGGAACGGACTCCAGGTAATCGCGCAGCATACTCTCGCCCCGGTGCGCCGTTGCATCGAGCGTGTAGCGGGGAGGCGCAAACTCATGGGGGAAGCCGCAGGCCCGGGCGAGCTGGTAAACCAGGTGGACACAGTCGCAGCCGCCCTGACAGATGCCCTGAAACGGCACGAAAGGCGTACCGATCCAGCGGGCTGCTTCGGCCTCAAGTGTGCGGACTTTCTCTGGCTGGCTGAAGAATGGAATCATTTAGAGTGAAGATT
>CAZCJJ010000233.1:1411-3212 GCA_964499045.1 uncultured Opitutales bacterium
CCCTCGGTCGAAACACTCAGGCCGCCGTGGTCCATCGGTATCGGGTGCCAGGTTACGCCCCCGGACTGGATGGGGACGGGGTGACTAGTCAGGTGCATCGAGTAAATAAGGCCGACATTGTAGCGGCGGGTGATCCGGTACAAATAGACGGGCCGAGAGAGGCTTGCCCCCGTACTGTATTCGGCGGGCAGTTCAGTCGCCTGGAAGCGGAGGCGGGCAAGGTTGTCTGCTTCAAAGGAAAACTCCATTTGATCCCCCGAGAGCCTGACCAGAAGAAGCCGCATGATCTGCCAGTTCGGGTCCGGCGGTCCCGGCAAAACAGTATCAAGGGTGAGTCGAAAAGAACCCGGCTCCGGCCCCGCCGTGACAGCGGTGACCTTTCTTGAGTAAAGGGTGCCCTCAGGACTTTTAAACTGAAGATCCTGCCCGGGGTACAGGGACCAGTCACTGGTATCTCCTGCCGAGTAAACGACAAGGGACTGCGCATCGGACCCCGGTCCCGCCTCCCAGTCCTCAAGGGAGCTTGCCAGCCAAAAGGGGCGCAGCCGTCCCTGACAGTGATCAAAGAAGGACTCGGCCCCTGTGATCGCCTCCGGTCCTGCCAAAAGAACAGCCGCATCGAAACGCTCACGGGTGTGCTCCTGCACTGGAAAGGCCGCCTCGGTGCCGAAACCGAGCGAAACCTCCTCAGGCTGATACTGAAGGCTGCGCCGGACAGTTTCTCCCAGATCGGCAGGGTATGGGAAAACAGGGTTATTCAGATAGCTGCTCATCAGTTTCCAAGCATTTGAAAGATGTCATCCAGATAGGCCTGGGCCGTAGTCCCGGAAGGGATCCCGGTTTGATAAAAAACCTTCTGGCTTGCGAGGGGCGTACCCAAAGCTGCGTAGCCTCCTGTTCCCCCCACGGCTTCCTGCAGGTGTTCATTGAAGGCCTCATACTCGGGAATCCAGTAACTGTCGGTCGGGTCGATGGAATAGACCTTGCAGCGCGAGTAGGATCTCCGGGCATACTCGGTTTGGAATAAGTTATAGTCTGCTGCGAACGAGGATGTCGGTTCTGCCGCAGGGTTTCGCGGCAGACCATGATAAACAGGCCGGGCTTCATTGATAAAGGCAAGGGATACGTAGCGGGGTGCTTGTTCTCCGGAGGCAGTAGCGGCCAGACGGCTTAGCCACCGCTCATTGGTCCAGTTCTGTATGCGGACAAAATGATCGGCCAACGCCTGATCGCCCCCATAGACAACATCGCGCAAAAGGTCCTTCAGGTTATTGGCGGCGTCGGTGATGTTGGGGACATCCGCGTTCATGCTTCCGGACAAATCGATATAGAACATGAAGTACAGGTTGGAGAGGAAGGACAGCCAGGTGGCTTCGTTGTCCATTTCAGTAAACTCAAAGGCAGCGGTCACTGTCTCCAGCGGCGGAGCCGATTTGAAGCGAATGGGAAAACTCCGTCCACTGCCGCTGATCGCTTCGGAAGGGACCGGCTCAATGCGCCCCAGTAAAACAGGAACCAGAATATCGCCGGGCTGGGCTCCGAGGGTGTCATCGAGGGTGACGGCAGCACCGTTCACCGCTGTCACTTCGGCGGGCCCCCGCGCATCGCCCATCGGACTTGCCACGGCTGCCAGTGATCCGACCTTAAAGGGGGACAGCGCTGATTCCAGAGTAACGGAGGACCCGCTCACTGAGGCGATTACCTGCTCGCGGCCCCAGAGGGGCACTGCAGCCCTGGCCGACTCCAATGCGCGGCGAAGGGTCGATTCAATTTCAAATACACGCCCCGGCGCTGCCGCTGT
>CAZCJJ010000234.1:0-3183 GCA_964499045.1 uncultured Opitutales bacterium
TTTAACGATCCCATCCAACTGATGGAAAGTGGTCTGGTGGATGCGGTATTGATCGCGACTCCCCACTACGACCACAAAACGCTGGGCATCGCTGCCTTGGAGCGTGGACTGCATACCTTGGTGGAAAAACCGATTTCCGTCCACAAGGCGGACTGTGAAAAACTGATTGCTGCCCACAAGGATCCCAAAGTGGTTTTTTCCGCGATGTTTAATGTGCGAATGGACTTGCGGTACAAGAAATTGAAGCAGCTGGTTGACTCCGGTGAACTCGGCAAGATCAACCGTATCAACTGGATTGTCACAAACTGGTTCCGCACCGAATACTACTACGGTTCCGGTGGCTGGCGTGCGACCTGGGCTGGTGAGGGTGGCGGCGTGCTTCTCAACCAGTGCCCCCATCAGCTTGATTTGATGCAGTGGCTGTTCGGCATGCCGAAGAAAGTCCGCGCATTTTGTCATTTGGGTAAATTCCACGACATTGAGGTCGAGGACGATGTGACCGCCTACCTTGAATACGAGAATGGAGCTACGGGTGTCTTCATCACCTGCACTGGGGAGGCGCCGGGAACCAATCGTCTCGAAATTGCCGCAGAGCGCGGCCGGGTAATTGTTGAAGGAACCAAAATCGAATGGCAGCGGAATGAAGTGGAGACATCAGTCTGGAGCAAACAGGCTCAGCATGGTTTTCTCCGCCCGGATGTCTGGAACATAGATATCCCTCTGGATGAGGCCAATATTACCGGCGGGGCTCATGTAGGTATTATGCAGAATTTCACCAATGCCATTCTGCATGGGGAAAAACTGATCGCTCCGGCGGTGGAAGGTATTCATTCCGTCGAGTTGGGCAATGCAATGCTTTACAGCAGCCATTTGGGAGAGACACTCACGCTGCCCATGGATTCGGCTGCCTTTGAGAAATTTCTGCAGCAAAAGATCAGCGAATCGACCTTTGTGAAGAAGACCGTTGATGCTGCTGTTCCGGCCGACATGGCCTCTTCCTTCATCCGTTGAAAACCCTTCCCGATCCGGCAAAGCCGGAAACAAAGGGAATGAAGATTAAAGAATGAAGATTGAGGAATGTGGAGAAAAACAAGCATACTTTTAACGATTGAGGTACTATTATGACACAGCAAGCAGATGGAATGAACTATGCGCCGAAGTCGCCCAAGCCTTCGGCGGTTGTTAAACCCGGTGAATTTGTTTTTGCCGCCGCTCACTTGGATCATGGGCATGTTTATGGCCAATGCGGTAGTCTGATTGAAGCAGGCGGTACCCTCAAATATGTTTATGATCCTGATCCGGCCAAGGTGGAGCGGTTCTGTAAGCATTTTCCTCAGGCCAAGCCGGTGGACCATCTGGACCGCATTTTGGAAGATGACGGGATCCGGCTGGTGGCTTCCGCCGCCATTCCCTGCGACCGTGGCCCACTGGGCTGCAAGGTGATGCGGGCGGGCAAGGATTATTTTACCGATAAAACGCCGTTCACGGAAAGAGCCCATTTGGAGGAAGCCCGCCAGACGGTGGCGGAGACGGGTAAAAAGTACATGGTTTACTTCTCCGAGCGACTTTGTGTTGAGGCGGCTATTTATGCTGATGAGTTGATTCAGGGGGGAGCTATCGGTGATTTGGTGCACATTGCCATTACGGGCCCCCACCGTCTCAATAAACCCCAGCGTCCGGACTGGTTTTTTCGTAAAAAACAATACGGTGGAATTCTGACCGATATCGCTTCTCACCAGTTCGACCAGTTCTTCTATTATACCCGCCAGCGGAAAGCCGACGTGTTACATGCCCGGGTGGACAATCTGGCGAATCCGGACAAGCCCGAGCTGGAAGATTACGGCGAGGCTGTGCTCAAGATGGCAAACGGGGTTTCCTGTATTTCCCGGGTGGACTGGTTCACTCCCGACGGACTGCGGGGCTGGGGCGACGGGCGTTCCTTCATCATCGGAACCAAGGGGATGATGGAAATCCGCAAATATTTCGACTTCGGTCGCTCGGATGAAGGCAGCATCATTATATTGGCCGACGACAAAGGAGAGCAGGAATTGCACGTCAAAGGCCAAGTCGGATTCCCGTTCTTCGGCAAACTGATCCTCGATTGTCTGAACCGGACCGAAAACGCCATGACCCAGGACCACATCTTTCAGGTTTCCGATGCCTACCTCGCGGCCCAGGAACTGGCCGACAGCCGACGCTAGTTTAGGGGGGATAGGCGGTAGGAGTTTAGGCGGTAGGGTAAGCACTCAACTTGGACATCTGTTTAGCGGCGCCCTGCCGAAGGGGTCAGGGCAAAATCCTGTATAGCTGGATAGTGATGATTTTGAGTTAATTATAAAAATCGCTGAACAAAGGCCTGTGCCTGTGTCATGTCATGCTTGGATGACTCTATCAACTGATATCGAATTACCCGATCATGCGCTTCGGCACCTGACGATGCGTCAGTGGCATGAGGCAGAGGCTGAGGATTTCCTTCAAGCCCTTAAAAAACCCTGAAAATCGATGTGGCCGTTCAGGAAATCCGGTTGATTTTTCCTTCCCGGTTCTTTATTTTAGGATATACAGTTAAAATAAAATAAAGACGAATCTTATTTTAGGCTCGAGGCAGGATGAAACGAGAACTCCAAGGCAGATACGTGACCATATCGACGGTGGATGAGAAGGCCCAGGCCTTCGTGCCCGCGCCGCTGCCGCCACGTCCAGCCATCGACTGGACGCCGGAGCTGCGCAGCAAGTTCGATCAGGCGCTGCTGGCGCTCGGGCGGCTGGACAGCGTCTCGACCCTGCTGCCGGACACCTCGCTGTTCCTCTATATGTACGTCCGTAAGGAAGCGGTACTCTCCTCCATGATCGAGGGAACGCAGTCGTCCCTGTCCGACCTGCTGCTGTTCGAGCTGGACCAGGAACCCGGTGTGCCGCTGGATGACGTGCGGGAGGTCAGTAACTATGTCGCCGCTCTCGACCATGGCCTGCGTCTATTGGAAGAAGGGCTGCCGCTGTCGCTGCGCCTGTTCCGCGAGATCCACGGTGTGCTGCTGACCAAGGGGCGGGGCAGCAACCAGACCCCGGGCGAGTTCCGGCGCAGCCAGAATTGGATCGGCGGTACCCGGCCGGGCAACGCGGCCTTTGTTCCGCCTCCGGCCGAAGAGGTACTGGAGTGCATGAGCAAGCTGGAGCTTTTCC
>CAZCJJ010000235.1:0-3106 GCA_964499045.1 uncultured Opitutales bacterium
AGGCTGTAATCCCTAAACACCTAACCCCTAAACCGCTAAATCCCTAAACTCCTAAATCCCTAAACTGCTAAACACCTATTGCAGTCATTAGTATAATTACTACGATTCTTAAATTCAGGCCCATTCCGTACCGTGAATCTCTTTCCTTCAGAAAACGAATTTGTTGCATTATCAAGCCAGGGGAACCTTATCCCGGTCTATACCGACTTGATGGCGGACTATGAAACGCCGGTTTCCGCTTACTCCAAAATACGGAAAAAGCAGCCGGCGTTCCTCTTTGAATCGATTGTCGGCGGGGAACATATCAGTCGCTACAGCTTTGCCGGCTGCAATCCGCTGGTCACGTTCAAGGCTTTCCGCCAGCATACCCGAATTCAACACCGGGATGGTTCGGTGGAAGAGGTGGCGACCCCGGACGATCCCCTCTCACTCGTCGAGCAAACCATGGCCCGCTACCGTCCGGTGGAACTCCCCGGGATGCCTCCTTTTTCCGGAGGGGCCGTCGGGTTTCTCGGCCATGAGTATATCCATCACATCGAGCCCACCGTGCCACGGGCAGAAAAAGATGAACTGGGCCTGCCGGTTTTATTCTATGCCGTGATGGATACGGTGATCGTGTTTGACCACGTCAAGCAGACCTTGCGCATCTGTTCCAATGCCCACATTGACGAAAACACATCTCCGGCAGAAGCCTACCGGCGGGCAGCTGAGAATGTGAAAGCCGTATTTGAAACCCTGCAGGCAGGGCGCGAACTGGCCCCCCTTCCGCTTGCCCCCATTCCGAACAACATTCCCACTCCGGAAGGCAATTTCACCCGGGAACGCTTTGAAAAAATGGTGGAAGACTGCAAAGAATACATCCGGGCCGGCGATGTGATTCAGGTCGTGGGCTCTCAACGCTTTGAAAGCGAGTACAAACAGGAGCCCCTTGACCTTTACCGTGCCCTCCGGATCGTGAACCCCTCCCCCTACATGGTGGTTTACGAGACGCCGGAGTTCGCCATCGTCGGTGCCTCCCCGGAGGTCCATGTCCGCTCCACCCATGGTCGGGTGGAAATTCGCCCCATCGCCGGGACACGCCCCCGCGGAAACAGCGAAGAGGAGGACGAGGCGATGGAGAAAGAACTGCTGGCCGACCCCAAGGAACGGGCCGAGCACCTGATGTTGGTTGACTTGGCCCGAAATGACATCGGTCGGGTCTGTGAAATCGGCTCGGTTCACGTCAAAGACTACGCGATCATCGAGCGCTACTCCCACGTCATGCACATCGTCTCCCAGGTGGAGGGAAAACTCGATTCCTCCAAAAACGCCTACGACCTCATGCGGGCGACCTTTCCCGCCGGCACCCTCTCCGGTGCGCCCAAAGTCCGGGCCATGCAAATTATTTCCGAACAGGAAAAAACCTGTCGCGGCATCTATGGCGGAGCCCTTGGCTATTTTGGCTATCAGGGAAATCTGGATTGCTGCATCGCGATCCGCACTGCCCTGCTGAAGGACGGCCGCATTTATATTCAATCCGGAGCCGGACTCGTGGCTGATTCTGTACCGGCGGGCGAGTACATGGAAACGGTTAATAAAGCAAAAGGGATGTTCAAGGCCGTAGCACTTTCCGGCCATATCGGTGAGCTTAAGTCATCCTGATTTTATCCGATAAATGAAAACGCTGCTACCCATTCCCATGCTATGACATCCAGAAATCCGGCCAAAACCGCAAAAAAAACGTCCAGCCTTGCCTCAAGCAAGGGAAAGGCTGGGGCCGGTTCAGCAGCGCGCAAAACAGCCGCACGTAAAGCGGCGACAAAAACAGCCGGGAAAGCGACCCCCACTGTGCCACGCGACTCCGAGCGTCCCCTGAAAATCACCCGCCCCCGTGCCGCTTCAGATGAACCGCAAAGTTTTGAGGAGCTTTCCCATTCCGAAAAAAGCCCCCTCCAGATTTACCTCAATGAAATCGGGAAGACGCCACTTTTGACTCCTGCCGAGGAGGTTCAACTGGCCCGCCGCATCATGAAGGGGGACGAGGAAGCCCGGCAGAAAATGATCAAGGCCAACCTACGGCTCGTCGTCAAAATCGCCCACGATTATGCCAACTTCGGCTTACCCCTCCTCGACTTGATCAGCGAGGGCAATATCGGACTCGTCAAGGCGGTCGAGCGTTTTGATCCGGATAAAGGGGGCAAGCTTTCCACTTACGCCGCATGGTGGATCAAGCAGTCGATCAAACGGGCTCTGGCCAACCAAAGCAAAACCATTCGCCTGCCTGTCCATCTGGTCGATAAAATCGCCAGAATGAGGCGCCTGACTGAGGCGCTGCGCGACGAATTGGAACGCGAACCCACCGACGAGGAAATTGCTTTTCAGATGGGGATTCCGACCAACAAGGTCGCCCACCTCAAGTCGGTCAGCGTCCGTCCCACCAGTCTCGACATGCCGGTGGGCGAAGGCGATGATACTTCCTTCGGCGATCTGGTCGGCGACGAAAATGCCCTGACCCCTTACGAAAACCTGAGAGCCAAATCGCTCATGACCGATATCAAAGACATGGTCGATGCCCTTGAGCCGCGCGAAGCTGAAATCATCCGTCTGCGTTTCGGACTGAACGGCGAACGGCCTATGACACTGGAGGAGGTCGGTCAGGCTTTCAACATCACCCGCGAGCGTGTCCGGCAGCTCCAGAATATGGCCTTGCAGCAAATGCGCCGGGTGATGAGTGACAACGAACGGCAGCGCACCGCCGAGGAAGTCCATGAAGAAAACCTGGAGCGTAAACGCATGCAGGTACTGCAAGAATTTTTCCAGAAGAAGAGTACAAAAAAGGCAAAGTCTTAACCGGCATATCTCACCGGCTAACCCGCTTATCTCACAAGATTCACAAGTGACTCTGGCAAGGCGCGGACCGGGTTCCGCAAGGCGCGCACTCAAGTGCGTAACGAAGCGGGTTCCGTGTCCGCAACACAGCCAGAGCCGCTTGTGGGCTTGAGGCTTGTTGGCGAATCCGGTCAAACACTCTGTCTTCTGCTAAAACCTTCAAGGCATTGTTTTTCAATAAAATAGTCGGCCCTTAAAAATGCCCATCTAGTTGATTATCAGCTTGATATGGTTCTAA
>CAZCJJ010000236.1:0-3087 GCA_964499045.1 uncultured Opitutales bacterium
ATGAATATTTAAGAGGGGGCCTGGTTCCTTGTGCCTGGTGTGTAGCCGCGCTCGGGAGTGTGGAAAATGAGGCTGGGACCGGGGCAACGGAACTACTGCTCTGTATGGTGTTTATTACTGAAAATAGTTTCACTGGCTTTGCAAGAATCTCCTATGATTGATAAAATGAATAATGTTTGTGATTTGGGCCTGAATCCTGCTTGTTGTTAGGGATGAATAGCCTACAGCCTACAGCCTAAACCGCTAACCACCTAAACCGCAAAACACCTAAACCGCTAACCACCTAAGCAGCTAAACATGAACAATCCGCGCATACTGGTAATCGACGACGACACCGATCTTCGTTACTCCCTTGAACGTGTTCTTTCATCCCGGGGCTACGAGGTGATTACCGCCAGCTCAGGGGAGGAAGGGGTTGTGGTGGCAGAAAAGGTGCGACCGATGGTGATCCTGCTGGACAACCGGATGGAAGGGATCAGCGGGATTGAAACCCTGCAACACCTGCGGCACTCGAACCCGGATGCGATGATTCTTCTGATGACGGCCTTCGGCACGACTCAGACTGCGATTGAGGCGATGAAGTTCGGGGCTTTCGATTACGTGGTGAAGCCTTTTGATATCAAGCGACTGCTTGGTCTGGTGGAGAAGGCGGTGGCGGCCTACGAGGATCTGCATCAGGAAAAGCCGCACAATCCGATTCTCAACAGTGAGGACTACAAGGAGGGGATTGTGGGTAATTCCGAGCCGATGCAGGAAGTCTTCAAAGCCATTGGCCAGGTGGCGGCCAGCGATGTGACGGTGATGGTTACCGGTGAAAGCGGAACGGGGAAAGAGTTGATTGCCCGCTGCCTTTTTCAGCACAGCCACCGTAGTGGCAAACCCTTCATTGCGGTCAACTGTGCCGCCATTCCGGACAACCTGATCGAAAGCGAGCTTTTCGGCCACGAGAAGGGCTCTTTTACCGGGGCCACCGGGCAGCGGAAAGGGAAGTTCGAACTCTGCGACGGGGGCACCATTTTTCTGGATGAAATCGGGGATATGGCGCTTCCGACCCAGACCAAGATCCTGCGGGCCTTGCAGGAAGGCGAAATCCAACGCGTAGGGGGGAGCGAAACCATCAAAGTCGATGTCCGCCTGATTGCTGCGACGAACAAGGATCTGGAAGCGATGGTGGCGGAGAAAACCTTTCGCGAGGACCTGTACTATCGTCTGAATGTGGTCCGTTTGCGTGTGCCCTCTCTGCGGGAGCGGCTTGAGGATGTTCCGTCGCTTGTTGATTTCATGTTGCAGCGGTTGGGTAAGGAGCGGAAGACGCGGGCTGCCCGGGTGTCGGCGGATGCGATGGCGATCTTATGCCGTTACAGTTGGCCCGGCAATGTGCGTGAGTTGGAAAACGTGGTTTACCGCGCGGCGGTCATCGCCCAGGGGGATACGATTTTGAAGAAGGATCTTCCGTCCGAAATTATCACGAATGTCGATCGGATTCCGGTGGAGGAGAAGGCTTCACCGGGTCAGGATGTGGAAACGGGTGCGCCTGTTCCGCAACCTTCGGCGGCCCCGGCACAGGCCGGAGAGAGCGACCTGAAAGTGCTTTGCGACCACTTCTATGCCGCCATCCGTCAGCAGTATTCGGAAAATATTCTTCAGGCCATAGAACGTGAGATGGTATTACGGGTGCTGGATGAAACCGGGGGCAACCAAGTCAAGGCCGCCAACCTGCTCGGCATGACCCGGGCGACGCTGCGCAAACGGATCGCCCGGTACGGGACGGAGTGAAGGGGGGATTGTTCAGTCCAAAGCGGCTTCCAATTGTTTTTGCCACGCCTGTTTCCCGACCTGACCAAGCAGGCGGGATCTCAGCGTGTCGCTACCCTTGAAAGGCGCGCACGTACCGGAGCCAGACATCTGAGTCCATCTCTGAATCATGGCGGCCATTTCGGGCGGACGGACAAAGCCTGAAAACCCCTGCCCCAGAAGGTAAGGGCTTGCTCCGGAAGGGAAGCAAAGGAGGGGGCGTTGCATAAGCAACGTTTCGACCGCAGCCATTCCGAAGCTTTCTCCGAGTATACTTGGCTGAAGCACCAAATCCACTCCGGCCAGGCAGCGGGGAATGTCGTTCCTCGGACCGATAAAAAACAGGGAGTCCGGAGCATTCCGGCAAAGTGTGTTGAGGGTTTCGGCCTCCTTCTCACCGGATGGCCCGGCGATGATCAAGCGCCAGTCGCGGGAAAGCGTGGGGTGGGCGAGGAAAGCCCGGGCCAGGGGAATCTGTTGCTTGCCTTCCCCGATTCTACCGAAGCAAAAGGCCAGGCGACGATGGTCGTGCCAGCCAAATTCACGGCGCAGGGCTTGTGGGTCGTGTTTGTCCGGATCAAGATTCTCCACCTCCAGAGCCGGGTTTAGTATCTGAACCCTTTGGGGCAGGAGTCCGGATTGGTTGGCGTGTGAGGTGATCGGGCTGCTGGCAAGCAGGCGGTCTGCCTGGCTGGCTTTGTATTTCAGCCATTTGCGGACGCAGCTTGTGTTATCGAAGGCATACTCTCCCTGCCAAAGAGAGAGTACCCTGTCTCCGGGTCTTCGTAGCCGCAGGGCAGCCCAGAGCGAGTAGAAATCTCCCGACAAAAGGTTACAGGGCCCTGGAGGAAGGGACTGTATTACCTTGCGAGCCTCTTTGATAAAGCGGGGTAAGTGAATCCATGTTTTGGGCTTTCTTGGGTAAGGCATGGGTGTTACCACGGAAGCGTCTGCAACCTCTTGGAACGCATTTAGAAGGGGACCATCGACGCCTGAGACAAGCCCGGTTGGTATTTTCCATTCCCTGGATTGACGTAGTATCCGGAGCAAGCTGAGTTCAGCTCCACCCAGCCCCATACAGTGAGTGAGAAGAACCAGCGGACGAGGACTGTCTGAAGTTGAAAACGACACGGATTCGGAGAATGAACTGCATGGAGAGTGTACGCAATGTGTAAAAGAAGAGCACAGGCTTTGGAAGCAGGGGCCTTTCATTTGAGAGCCGGTGGGTCACATTCCCTGTTGGAGCAACTGTGTTTCAGGCAAGGCAAATTCCATCTTTTTTCAGGTTGGATT
>CAZCJJ010000237.1:0-3015 GCA_964499045.1 uncultured Opitutales bacterium
TTCCTTTTGCGGGGCATAAGACTATTTCAGGACGACCGGATTTTTTCCGGAATTCAATGGGTGTCCCGAATTAACTCTTCGAAGGTCTCAAGGTAGGCAGCCAGTTCCCCGGGATCAGAATCGTCCACGACAATCAGGTAAAAAGACACATAGGCTTCCTGCTCCGGTCCAATCTGCCTTGCTGGCCAGATCGCTTCCAGAGTGACAATCCCCTGACTGCCATCTTGCCAGGTATAGAAAAAACCTTCTCCATCAGTGAAGTCCGCGCTGGCCAGAAGAGCGAGACCAAGGGGACGGTCGGGAGCCAGCCTGACAAACCAGCGCCCTGCAGGCGAAAGGGCATAATCGCCGATACGGGTTTCCATCTTCTGAACACCCGCCTTGGGCGGAGTGAAAATTGAGCGCCCCTGACGCGGAGCGGAGTCAGTGGACCACGCCCCGGCCACCAGACCGTTTCCGGTTTCAACGTCAAGGTAGATGGCTCCTGCCACAAGCAGATGCGTCCAGTAGGAAACCGTCTGTTCTTTATCGGAGCGAAGCCGGACATCGATCATCAGCACAGGTGCGGATTCCAGAAGCGTAACGCGCCGCAAAACTTCGACGCCATTCACGATCCCGGTGACCTCCAGCCAGGGCCCGGCTTCACTCTCGCCTTTTCCCGCGAGTTGAAACCCGACCTTTGAGGGATTACGCTGCCCCCAGAACCAGTCTTTCACCCCGGCCTGATTGGACTGCACCCGCGGAGGTACAAGAGGCGAAAGTACGTCGGTGTTTTCCTCCAGTGCTTCAAAATGCTCAATGCCCCGCTGTTTGTCATAGACACTGACAATCCTGCCACTGCTTTCCGGCAGGACGCTCACACAGAGATAGTCCGTTTCCAGCGTATAGACATCCGCTGCTGCGAAGGCGAGGCCGCCGGGAATGCCAGCGGCCAATGCCAATATAATGTTCGAATAGCGCATCGGTTCGATGGAATTAGCCTTTGCGTCCAAATTTACGGCGGTGGCCCAAAAGAACCAACACGGTTACAGAGAGAGCCAATGCGAGGCTACTGGCTTCAGGAATCTGCACGAGGATGTCATCCACGTAGAACTTCGTCGCCCCGATCTGATCCATATCGCCATAGACACGGTTGTAGAAGGCAATATCCGTATAGCTACCGGCAAAGTAAAGATCGATATTCGAAGCGCTACCCTGAAGAACGTTTGAGGAATCGTAAACGGCAATGCTATAGGTCTTCGCATCGAAATCCACCAGCAGATCAAAGCGGTAGAATTCTTCCAGCGTGACCGTATTGGTTCCGAGACGAGTCCAAGTACTTCCGTTCCGATAATAGAAGCCGAAATCGTTGGTATCGACCGACCGTATGCCAGCCCAGGCCCCGCTGCTGCTACGGGCAGAACTACCAATACTAAGCCCGAATGCAGCATTGCTTTTCACATCCGCAGCCAACTTGAAGCTGAAGAGGAAATCTTCCTTGGCTCCCTCATTAAATCCGGCAAATAGGTTTGAAAGGTACCGGTCATCACTGGAAGTCGGACGTGTGACTTCGAGCATTTGTGTGCCTTCCGGCGGAACAATGTCTCCGACCGTACCGACGACCGTGCCGATACTCGTAGCTGTCCAGCCTTGCTGACCGGCGAGGGGCCCGGTTGTATAGGCTGGAGGCTCAAAGCCCGTTTCATAGAATACCTGTCCCGTCACACTTGGCAGGGGCAGAAATACTGCGAGCAGGGCGGTGGCGCCCGCCATCCGCGAGCATACGGAATATGCTTTTTTAATGATGCTATTTTTCATGATATAATGGTTTGTTGAGGTTATTTTTATCGTTTTTATTGGTGTAACTTGCGGCTGATTTTTAGTTTTATTGTTTTCGTGGAGGAAGGACCTGTCCCTCCATTCCAACGTGATTTAAAACCGGTGCGGTCATGCCCCAGGTACTGCGAAAACCTGGTGAAAAGGGGTGAAACTCGTCGAAAGCCAAAAGAAGCTGCCCCAAAGCTTCCTCCAACTCGCGGGCGGAGCGGCCCTGGACCAGAATGTTACCCGGGCCGCTAAGCCGGACTCCCGCCTCCCCAGCCTCGGGATCGACCTTGAGCAGAATACTTCCCCCTCCTGCCTTGGGTACTTCCCCTTCCTGGTATCGGGCAATCTCAATGTTCTTTCTGCCTTGAGTGACGGCTGCATAGAAGGCGGCATATTGCCGGAGTTTTTCGGCAGCCATTTCAGTCTCCTGATCGGGACCGCTAAGGACTATATTGAAAACCGGACTGCCCGTGTCGTCCAACAAGCGGAAAGACTCCACATCGCCCCTCGTCAGGTGCAGCCAGGGGGAGCGGTATTGGATGTCCAAGGCCAATGCGCCATCAACCGGCAGCAGACCGGGCAGAATGATCCGGCGCCCCTCGCGGGACCACTCGACCGGTTTACCTGAGGAGCGGACCGAGACGAGGTGGTAGCCTTCGTATTCGGGGAGTGTCAAATGTATCTCCCCGTCTCCGGCCTCTTTGATATCAAGCGTTACGAAAACGCCGTAAAGATCCCGCTGCAACTGTACGGTAGCCGTCAGATCCTGCGGATTTTCCACCGCTGCAACCACACGATGAAGAATCGGATCCCGGGCACTCAGCATAAATGCAATGTGGGTATCGGTTCCCCGCAGTACGTTGTGCAACTCCTCTTCAGCACCCCGCCAGGACGCAAACAGGAAGCCCTGTCCCTCTCCAAGTCGCCCGCCATTGATTTCAACTTCGAGGATGTCATCCTCCTCGTAGGGGTTGCCGTAGAACAGAAGAGTGTCCAGTTCCTTGCCGTAACGAGCCGTATGAAGCTTGCCTCCGAATTCGAAGCGGACCGGAACTACGGCTTGCCACCCCAGCCGCACCGCCGCGATGAGGTCGGGCACGATTTCGGTTATCTTGGAAACGCCATGCTGGTAGTTGAGGGTAGGAAGGCCGCCCAATTCGAATGAGCGAAAAATCACGTAATCGGCCAATCCCTGCATTGTCCGGATGA
>CAZCJJ010000238.1:0-2895 GCA_964499045.1 uncultured Opitutales bacterium
ATTTCTTTCGATTTCGATTTGGATTTCGATTTTTCTGCCTAAAAACCTACAGCTATCCAAAGCCTCTCTGAAGCTTCAGCCTACTATGCTTCGCGTCTTGGCGTGAGACTTCTACGTTGCCTCTCCGGTTTTCCAAATCCCAAAACACCAAATCCCCTACCCCCCCAAAACACCTACCCTCAATACCGGGCCATTTCCTGGTCCATTTCGCGAGCCCAGGCGTCAACGCCTCCCGAGAGGTTGGCCACCATTTCCCAACCACGAGCACGGAGAAATTCCATGGCCCGCATACTGCGCATGCCGTGATGACAATAGGCAATGATCGTTTTATCTTTCGGCAAAGACACATAGCACTCTGGCAGCTCCTTCAAGGGAATATGCAAAGCTTCCGGCAGGCAGCAGATCGCCACTTCGAAATCCTCACGAACATCCAGAAAAACAGTTTCGGGATGTTTTTGCTTATAGGCGGCAGCCTCGGCGGGGGTGAAGGTAGCGGGCAACGCAATGGATGAATCAGTCATAGAATCTTCAGCTGGACATTGAAAGACATAGCGCTCCGCTTCCAGCGATTGGATTTCCGACCGACTACCGCAAAGCGGGCAATCCGGATCCTTTTTCAACTGTAAGGTGCGAATACGCATCGTAAGGGTGTTCAGATAAAGTAAGCGGCCCTGCAGGGATTCCCCCACTCCCGCCAGCCACTTGATGGCTTCCATCGCCTGAAAGCTGCCGACGATCCCGCAGAGAGCACCCAAGACCCCGGCCTCCTCACAATTGGGAACGGTTCCCGGAGCGGGCATCACAGGAAAGAGGCAACGGTAGCAGGGGCCTCCGGCAGAGGGATGAAAAAGCGAGATCTGCCCTTCGAACTGGAAGATGCTGCCATACACCAGCGGTTTAGCCGCAAAATAAGCCGCATCATTGACGAGATAGCGGGTTGGGAAATTGTCCGAACCGTCAAGGATCAGGTCATAGCTGGCAAAAAGCTGGCGGGCATTGTCCACCTGCACCCCCTCCGGATGCAGTTCCAGGTGACAGTGGGGATTGACCGAGCGCAGGCGCCGGGCGGCGGATTCCAGTTTGCTCAGGCCCACAGTCTCCTCGGAATGAATAATCTGGCGTTGGAGATTGTGGGTCTCGACCTGATCAAAATCGGCCATTCCCAGACGTCCAACCCCTGATGCGGCGAGATAGAGTGAGGCGGGGCCGCCCAGCCCCCCCATCCCGACGAGAAGAACACTGGATCCCTTCAGCCGTCGCTGCCCCTCAGCCCCCATCTGGGGCAAACGGATATGTCTGGAATAGCGGGCCAGTTCCCCTGCGTTGAGTTCGGCATGCATGGTCACCCAATAGGATGAGAAAATCCGCAAGGGTCAAGCCACGAGGGTGCGATAAAAAAAGCCGTTCCCGATGGGGAACGGCTTTTGCCAAAAGAACAAAGGGCTGGGTTAATAGGAACGATGGGAACGCTCGCGACGATCACCACGATCACCACGATCTCCACCCCGGAAAGAACGGCCACCGCCACTCCGGCCACCGCGGTCACGGTCACCGGAACGGAATGTACGCTCGGAACGCTGAGGTCTTTCTTCCCGTTCACGGGCTTCATTGACCTTGAGGGGACGCCCACCGAAGGGCTGATCGTTGGTAGCTTCAATCGCTGCGTCAACCGAATCAGTTTCGATATCAACAAAGGCGAAACCACGGGAACGACCGGTTTCACGGTCACGGACGATCTTAACACTAAGGATCTCACCAAACGGTGAGAACAAATCGGAGATTTCATCCTCCGTTGCACCAAACGGCAAATTGCCGACGTAGATAGACTTTTTCATTGAATAAACGTTGATCTTGGAACGAACCCACCAACCGCCAAGTAGTGCCATTTTTTCAGCAAACAGAGATGAAGGTAGATTGTGTTTCTAGTTAAACCTTTCAAAATGGATTCATTTCCTGATTGAAAGTAATACCACCCAAGCCTTTTTTTCCGCGGGCAGCAATGCTTTTCTGGTGATTCCATGATTATTATGGCGTAGGGTCATTTCTTCCGGAATTTTGAGTTGGAGTCCCGCTCTGCGGGTCGGTTTTATATCCGCCCGAAAACCGGATAAATCCGGAACTCCAACCCGCGCTGGAGTCCCGCCTTTAGGCGGTCACGCCAGTCCCCTCTCCGCCCGAAAACCTGCTGAAGCGGGACTTCAACAGGAAATGTTACCCCGCGCCTATAAAATAAGCTTGCTATCATTATATATTTTTAAGTGAAACATTTAATGGCATCCAAACTGCGAAAGAAGGAAAGGGGCGAGGAGGAATTCCAGATGGCCCCAATGATCGACATGGTTTTCCTGTTGCTGGTTTTCTTCATGTGCGTGAGCACGCTGGCCCAGGCGGAAAGACAGATTGCACTGGAACTGCCGGAATCTGAACAGAGCCAGGTGCCCGATCACCTCGCCGGGCGCGGTATCGTCTCCATTGACGCCGAAGGCGGTATCTACCTCGGGGCAACGGCAGTTGACCGCGCTGTTCTAATCAGCAGTTTACGGCAATCACTGAGGGAACAGCCGGAACTGACCGTTCAGGTGCGGGCAGACCGGCAGACCCTCTATGAATCGATCAAACCCGTTCTAAAGGCCTGTGCGGAAGCGGGAGCCTTTGAAATCATTTACGCCACCCACCAGCGCTGAAAACCATGGCACGAATGCGTAAAAAACCAGAGGAAAAGGTCAGTGTACCGATTGCACCTATGATCGACTGTGTCTTTCTGCTGCTTATCTACTTCATGGTATCCTCCACCCTCGCCCGACAGGAGGCGGACATCTCCTTCCAGTTGCCCGGAACGGTTGAGCAAAGCGAGCCGGTGGATATGCCGGACGAACAGATTATCGAGATTGATGC
>CAZCJJ010000239.1:0-2859 GCA_964499045.1 uncultured Opitutales bacterium
ACTAGATGAAGAATTGTGGGTGTCCTGAAATGGCTTTTTGTGGGTGTCCTGAAATGGGGAGTGGAGTGGAGGGAGTGGAGAGAGAGTAGTCGAAGAGGCCTTCTGATAGATCCCTTGACAGATGCACATTATGCACATAAGCTGTGCAAATGAAAAATTTAACATTGCGGATTGAAGAGCCGAAGCTGAGGCGGGCGCGCAAAATAGCAGCGGAGCACTCCACTTCGGTTAATGCTCTGATTCGGGGGTATTTGGACGAGCTGATTGCCCGTGAGGATAAGCAAGTGCAGGCACGGGCTGAACTGTTGGAGTTGTGTCAGCATTCTCAGGCCAAAATCGGGAACAAGAACTGGTCGCGTGAGGATTTGTATGGTCGCTGAGTGCCTTCTGGACACAAATGTTCTGGTCTATGCGGTGGATGCCTCCCCGGAGAATCAACCCAAACAGCGGGTGGCTCTTGATCTCATTAACCGTACTGATTTTGGCACTGCGACACAGGTCATGCAGGAATTTTATGTGACTGTGACGCGGAAGCTGGAAATTCCCCTCTCCCCGCAGGACGCGCTAGCCTTTCTTGATAAGCTCAGGCACTTTGCCCTGATCGAAACCGACTACGGCCTCATTGGCGAAGCGATTCGGAACTCAGTGAAATATCACATTTCCTATTGGGATGGGGCTGTGATTGCGGCCGCGGAACGCCTTAAGGCCCACACCCTTTATTCAGAAGACCTGAATCACGGGCAACGCTACGGAAGCGTTACCGTGATCAACCCATTCCTGTCTGATAGTGGATTGGAAATGAATGAGGACTGATAGTCCGCCCCCAACTGTCCGACGGTCCAACTGAAACATGTCTGTCCTGAGCTTTATTCGCGGATGGGCTGGAACTGATCGGATGAGATCCATCCGCTTTGATTGCCAGTGGTTTGGACGAGATAGTAGGCACCGTGTTGTTGTTGGATGGTGGCCAATGAGCCGGCCTGGAGGGTGGTGCGCTCAGGGCTGGTGGAAGTGGGGGCCACCTTGAGGGGGGCATTGGCGGCGAGCACAACTCCCTCTTTAGCAAGGGTATGGTAGCCTGCCATGCCAGTCACTCCGGAGACGAAGCCGAGGAAACAAACAAGCAGGATGGTGCGGCGAAGGGGTATGTTCCAACGGTAGTAGCGGGGTAAAACAAACAGGAAGCAGCCGGCCCAGAAGCTGAGGACTGCCAGCCAGGTCCAGGTGTTGACGTGGGCGTGTCCCGCAAATTGTTCGATGAGGGTGCGCTGAGGCGGCGGCACGTCGGCTGCCCGGCGGGCCAGTTTCAGGTTGGCCTGAATGTCCGGATTACCCGGACTGAGGAGCAATGCTTTTTCATATTGTAAAATTGCACTGCCATAATCGCCTTGTTGGTAATACGCATTGCCAAGGTTGTAGTGCAGATTCGCGGATTGCCCGCGGGTGAGCAGGTCCCGGTATAATGCAATGGCAGCGGCATAATCCTCGCTCTGGTAAGCGACATTGGCCTCCTGGAACAACTGGCTGTTATCCGCAGTGGATGCGAATACTCGTGACAATATCAAAGCGAGAACGAGTAGAAGAAGGACCACAACCTGCCAGGCCCGGATGGGTGGATTCTTTTTCATGAGCGCTTTTCCTCCAGTGATTGCAAGGTTTGATCGAGTAGTTGCTTGTCTTTTTTCAGATCCTGATGTGAAGGACGTGATCCGCTGAAGCGATAAGCCTCGTCCTTGTCGAAGAAACTTTGAACGGCGTTTCTTGTTTGTTCGTCGGTTTGCATGCTTGCCATCCGGGCGACGACCTCGTTACCGGTTTGGGCTTCGGGCTTTTGTTCACCGGGCCGGGCAACACTTTCCTGGATGGAGCGGATGGCCGCGTTATAGAAGGCATCCGGCTGGTTATCCGATGCCGCTTTGCTGGCTTCCTTCAACCAGTGCAGAACCGCCTTGCGGGCGTGGAAACGGTGGGCATAGACTGAATCTGTTTCGAGTCGCCGTTGCTGTCGTTTTATCCAGCACAGGCCAATCAGCAGGGCCAAAGGAATCAGCTGGCTAGCGACAAAGGCGGGGTTTCTGACCAAAGGGGTGGTGAAACCGACGATCTTTCCGGGAGAAAGCCGGATCGGGAGCAACTCCGGCCCGCGGTCTTCGGCCACTCTTTGCCCGTCAGCAACCATAGCGGTTCCGGGTGGGGCAGGGGTGACTTCCAACGCCACGGTGGCTGGTTGGATGGTGCGGTACTCCTCGGCCCGTGGATCAAAAAAGCTGAAGGCGAGCACCGGGGTTTCCCGGATACCTTCGCTACGCGGAATCAGGATGTACTCGAATGTCTTGCTGCCGCGATAACCGAGCTTGTCCGAAGCCTGAAAGCTCTCGGTTGGCGGGTAATAGCGCCATTCGTTCATTTGTTCGAGTTCCGGTGCCTGCATACGGTCGAAATTACCGGTTCCCTCCACCACAACGGTGAGCGTAACCGGCTCGCCTGCCTGAACTTTACTGGTCGACAGGGTGGGTTGCCGGACGGAGAATTGCCCGATGCCTCCGGTAAAGGAAACCGGTTTACCCTGTTCCGGCAGCGGGAGAATGCGGATTGTTTCATCTGCGGTGTAAAGACTGACCTGACGGCGGGTGCCGGCCCGGCCAAAGAAGGAATCAGAGAAAGCGGAACCAAACAGGTCATCAAACGGATCGCGGCTGTGTCTGTTCTGTTGCTCACGCGGTTCAGTCACGATGATGTCCTGGTTGAAGGTCAGAGGCAAATCACCGCTTCGGATCGGGGTGATCATCGCATACCAAGTGACCTCATGGTAGATGTTGTCGCCACGCTGAACCATTTGTTCGACCGGTGGTGTGATGT
>CAZCJJ010000240.1:0-2780 GCA_964499045.1 uncultured Opitutales bacterium
ATCCATGACAGGCAGCACGCTGATTTGGGACGGACGGTCTTCCATCAGTTTGATCGCATCCGCCAGCGGGGCGTCGTCCCGTACGGTTAAAGGGTTCCGGGTCATGAACTGGTGGGCCTGAATTTCGCGGAAGTCGTCCTCTTTTTCCAGCAATCGCCGGATATCGCCGTCTGTGATCAGCCCGATAAGGTTTCGGTTTTCATCAACGACACAGCAGGCCCCCTGCGGATGACGCGACATGGCCATCACGGCCTCGCGCAGCGTGGTGTCCGGGCCAATCCAGGCCACCTCTTCCTCCTTGCGCATGACATCGCGTACATTGAGCAATAAATTTTTCCCTAACTGACCGGAAGGGTGGAAGCGGGCGAAATCCTCTCCGCGAAAACCATTGGCAACCATCAGGGCAGTGGCGAGGGCATCGCCCCAGGCCAGTGCGACCAAGGCACTGGAAGTGGGGACCAGGCCGAGCGGGTCTGCCTCGCGGGCCACGCTGCCGTCCAGAACGAAGTCGGCCTGGCGGGCGATCTCGCTGCGGGTGTTACCGACAATGGCGATGATTGGGGAATTGAATTCCTTCAGAATGGGCATCAATAAGACCAACTCCGCCGTGCTGCCGCTTTTGGAAAAGAGCAGGGTAGGGTCGCCCGGTTGGTAAATGCCGAGATCACCGTGCCGGGCTTCACCTGCGTGCAGGAAAACGGACGAGGTTCCGGTGCTGCAGAATGTCGCAGCGACCTTCTGCGCGATCAGACCGCTTTTCCCCAGCCCGCAGGTAACCACCTTGCCCGCATGGCTTTGCAGGAGCTGGACAATTTTGCTGAAATCCCCGTTCACGCGGGACTCCAGCGCTGCCAGTGCGCTGCTTTCCCGTTGCAGACACTCCCGGGCCGCCTGCAGGCAGGATTCAAAGGATGCGGATTTCGAGGTACTCATGGAAAGCGCTCATGCTGAGGTATTCCCCCACGGGCTCAACCAAATTTATCCTGACTTATTCACCGGATGGGACAAAAGGCGGGGTATACTGGACAGCAATATAACCATTATCAAAAGGGGATCAGAAAAATAAGTTTTCGGTTTTTTTGCCCCATCCTTTCGTTCACAAGCGCGCCTCGCTGCGTTATCCCCTGAATCCGCTTGGTCACGCACACCAGTGCGCTCCCGCACGGATTCAGGGTACGCCTTGCGACTTCGCCAAGGCTACGGCGCACAAGTGCGCTGCATCACTTCTGAACTTCATGAATAAGCCAGATTAGACTCCTAAAAAACCTTAAAACACACGGTTGACAAACTGCGACTGAGCCATCAGTTTCCATGCTCTTTCATTTTAATTCCTTTGCGGGGCTAGCTCAATTGGATAGAGCACCTGACTACGGATCAGGAGGTTAGGGGTTCGACTCCCTTGCCCCGTGCCACTTAAAACCCCTTGGTTACCAAGGGGTTTTGTGTTTTAGAGCTTCGACAAGCTCTCGGCCTGTTTGGGTTGATTAGACAGATACTAGACATTCCTAAAATTGCGAAAATGAAGGGAAGTATTTGCTGAGGGCAGCCCATCGGTTCGGGCAATTGGCTGTCAAAAACCGATAATTGCCCGTTTCCATACCCGGTCTGGGGGCTGGAGTCGACCCAAAGCAGCCTCGTATCGAGGTAACAACCGGTCCCGCGTCATAGTTGAATTCTATCCATTTGATGCCACAATGTAGTTCTTGCCTATTGGTGGAGTTTTTTCCTAGAATGGGATTGGGCAGAGATTTGCGAGTAATTGCTAGATAGCTCTTCCTGCCCTAGTGCGTGCCTACCACATGTTCATCTATAGGCAATATGCGGTGCGAAGGGTGTATCTCATTCCCATTCGTTACTTGGCGCTAATTTTTCGGCCTTATCCATCTCCTCCCTGCGGCGTTCGATTCGGGCTCTGATGGCTATTTGTGCCCGGTCGTAAATATCTTTTCCGTCCACCTCCTCAGTAATAACGTCGCACCATTGGATTGGCAAAACGACCATTACTCCGGGCAGCTTCTCGCCCGACTCGTAACGATCAGAGAGCCCTTTTGCTTCGGCCTCATCTGTCGGAACGCACACAGACCTTCGCTCGTCGTCATACCCGACGACAAAGGCATGCTTGAGCTTAGATCCGCACAGGCGGCAGTATCCGGGCTTGGTTTTGCGCTCTTCCAAGGGGACTGCTCCCGGCAGGCGCTCGATAGCGTCGGCCAACTGGTCAACAAGCTCGAATCTGCGGAGGGAGTCACAAGGTCTTTCTGTTTTCATGGCTTTTTTCGGTGTTGGTGGTTAGCGGTGGTAGTTGCCCTCAATGACCTTTACGGCGTTAGCCTGCTTAGTCAGCCAGTCGAAGTTGCATCCCTTCCAGGGGTCTCGGGTTCGCCCACAAAGGAAATCGGACCTCTTGACGGACTCGAAATACTTGCGGACCTCCCCAAGGTCACAGTCCAAGATTTTGAAGAGGCGTTTTGCGGATTCGATCCGGCTATCGTTTTTTACCCTCAGCTTGGGGAGAGTGCTGCCGAGGACCTCGTTGTAAACCTTACCGACTTCGATGGCCACATCCTTGGTAATTCTTTTTTCCGACGGTTCGCATCTAACCGTTTCTGGCGGTGTTTGATCGCCAATCAGAAGCTTCCCTTTTTCGACCTGCGGGGGTACCGGTCCATCTTCCAGATGGGCATATGCTATATTCTTCTCATTCTTTTCATTCTTCTCATTCTTGTTTGTGTTACCCTCTGTGCCCCTCGTGTGCCCCTTGCGTGCCCCTCGTGTGCCCT
>CAZCJJ010000241.1:0-2677 GCA_964499045.1 uncultured Opitutales bacterium
GCACAATCCCTCCACGCAATCCATAGCCTCTGAAATAACCGCCGCCGTCAGGAAGCACAGGGCTGATCGTCAAATCTTCCCAGGTTTCCCCATAATCGGAACTCCAAGCCATCCGGCGCAGCGTTTCCTCCGGCAATAAATTGCGGGCAAAAGACCGGTCATGGTAGCCCGAATGGCTGCGGGCATCGAAATAGATGCGGCCATCCGACAATTCGGCTACTCCCGACTCTTCCGTCTGGCCATCCGGGAAGAGGCCGCCAACTTGCCAGCTCCTGCCACCATCGTCGCTGTAAAAAACCGTAACATAAATCACTTCATCATCCACACGGTCCGAGGGGTGAACGCTTGAGTGGGGCCTGAACGTCGCCACATGCATCAGTCTGCCTCTTTTTGCCCCATGCCGAAGCGTTATTCCACTTTCACTGTCACCGACATGAAACCAGTAGTCGGGACTCTCCTCGCCACGGTCTGCACCCCGGCTGCGTTTTCCGCCTGTCCGTTCCTCGTACTCCCGTATTTCACGACTGAGCTCAAGTGGTGCACTCTCGTTCTCCCATGTTCTGCCGTTATCCCTGCTCCGCATCACACCAATACCTTCAGCCCGGTTGCTAACGAAAAGTGACAGAATATCTCCGGTATTTTCATCGACGATATGGGGCGTGGGTCCACCCTCCGGGCCGCTCCATGTCCCGCCTCCATCTTCGCTGCGGCGAAGGAAGCCTCCCCCTTTGGTAAGCAAAGTTCCGTCCATCCCAACGACCATATACGCCCCGCGGGTTATTTCACCGATCCCGCCAAACAGGGTTTCGATTTCAAAGATAGGCTCCTCGAGGAAAGGATTCAGGCTCCCCTCCACCGGATTCCCGGCAGGGGTCACCGGTAGATCCGCGCAAGCGGTGTGCAGTGCAAGCGCTGTCATTGAGACAAACAGGCCGCAGTATCCGCGCAGGAAACGTGCGGGTGCACTGCCTGCATGCGCATTAGCCTTTAATAACCCGGTTTTGGTTTCAGTCTGCATTTTCATTTGATTTCAGTATCAAGGTTAATTTGTTTTTCCCAGAGCTCTACCCCGCTGGAGAATAGGATCCTCCTCACCGCTTAAGGGGCGGGCATACAGACGAAAATCACGGAGTATGCCCTGTAAGTGACGTTTACCCGATTCCTCGGCCGCAAGGGTGAATCGGCGATTCCCGTTTAAGGACAACGCCGCTCCGCGATCAACATCCCGCTGAAGGACACCATTTAAGTAAAGCTCCCGTTTCATCGTATCCCAACGGGTATCTTTGTCCAATACTGCCACGAGGTGAACAGGCTCTCCAAGCACGACCGGCTCGTCCGACCGGCTTGCGCCCCACCCACCGGACGGGTCACGAACGAGAAACCAAATGTAACCTTCACCCCCGATATAAACTTCAATCGCCCTCCTCTGGTTGCCGTAGTCCGCACTTATCAGCACCGGAAATTCCTCTTCCGCAACCGCATACGGGACTTCAGGATCAAGCTCAAAAACCATTTCGATGGCAAAGCCGCCTTCGCCCACGTTCATGGAATCCACATTGAAAACCATCACACAGTTCTTGGCCCCCTTGAAACGCAACCCGCCGGGGACTTTTTCCGGTTTGTAGCTGTTGGTGGAGTCTATATAGCCATGACGCCCGTTACCGGAATTGTCGGTGACCCTTGTCCCCTCGACCTGTTCAAAGTCGTAATGAAGCACCGGCTCATCGCTTGACGAAGCCCATCCCGTCAATCCGGCAAATAGTATAGTTGACAGACATAACCATGCGGAAGATTTCATGCGGCCCAAACTGTTCATGCAATCACTGTCCGTCAAGGTACAGACAAGTGGTTTTATTAAATTACCAGACAGAATCCCTTTTCCCTAAATTGATTATACCGTCGATTACCGGATGGCGGACAAAAAAAGGCCGCCGCAAAAGACTTTGCAAACGGCCTTTGGTAAAAAAATGGATGGATGTACTATACCTGGCGATGCTTGCGACGCAAGCGGCTCAGCCCAGCGACCCCAAGTACGAACAGGCCACCAATCAAGGCGAAGGTATGCGGTTCCGGAATCGGTGCGATGGCTCCCTGATCGTAGATCTTTAGATAGTCCACTTCCATCTCAACGCCAAGGGCACTTCCGGATAGATTGCCCCAGCGAATTCCTGTATCTGCGACGTTCGTACGCAAAGTGGCAGAGTACATCTCCACACCATCCATGTAATAGGTGACCGTGCTGCCCTGCGCCAGAATAGTGTATGTGATCCACCTATCGTCGATGTGAACAATCGGGGTCCCTGCGGCTCCACGCAATTGGACGAAGGTTTGCCCTGGATTATCAACATCCTCGCCAAAACCGAACTGCCAGAATGCGTTTATACCAGCCCGGCCATCATTCATGTCGATTCCACCTCCTGCAGGATTGTTAGCGCGGTCGCTTGTCTGAGTGTTATATGCACTCAAGACCCGTACTCGATATTCCACGGTATAGCCGATATCTGTATTGAGGAAAAATTGGTCCACCTGAGCATTGCTGAGTGTCGCCCAAGCAGCACCTGTTGTATCAAAACCCAGATATTCATCATCAACAATAGACAGGCCGAGGCGACTGATCGCAGTCGCGGTATTGGGATCGGTGTTGTAGCCCCATTGCCCGGTTTGGCTGTTCGAATAG
>CAZCJJ010000242.1:0-2673 GCA_964499045.1 uncultured Opitutales bacterium
AAGCCCCCTTGATGCCCTGGAGGCAGAGCCCCCGGAAACAGAATCCATCGTAAACCATCTCCACATCTGGCTGACCGAACACACACCCATCACCCCACCGGAGTAGGTCGCTTAACCCGCATATCTCGTGAGATAGGCGGGTTAGAGTTATGATCCCATAGTAAGGGAAAAACACTCCCTATGGCGCGCGGATGAAATCTGCATCAGGCTGTAGGTTTTCAGCCTCTTCTTACGGGAAGAGCCCTCTCGCCTCCTTGGCTTTCAACACCCGGTCAATCCCGATGGCCAGAGCGGAATCACGGGTCCACAACTTATTGCGATTGCCAAAAGCAAGCACTTCCTGAAAAGACTTTTCCAGAATACGGTACATGCGGTCATTTACTTCAATCTCCGTCCAGGAGAAATTCTGCATGTTCTGCACCCATTCAAAATAGGAAACCACCACCCCGCCGGAATTACAGAGAATATCGGGGATCAGGAAAATATCCGAATCCCGGAGCACCCCGTCGCCCCCCTCCGTGACGGGACCGTTGGCTGCTTCAGCAAGGATACGACACCGTAAATGAGGCGCGTTTTCCTCGGTGATCTGCCCTTCCAGCGCCGCCGGAATCATCACATCGCAAGGAAGGGAAAACAACTCATCCGGACGGAAAACATCGCCTCCGGTAAACCCCTTCACGCCCCGGTGTTGAAGCACATATTTCTGCAACTCGTAAACATTCAAACCCTTGGCATTGTACACCCCTCCGGTATGATCGGTCACTGCGATGATCTTACACCCGGACGAGGCCAGCGTCAGTGCAGCATGGGACCCCACATTACCGAAGCCCTGAATGGCGACCGTCGCCTCCGCCGCATCTATCTTGATCATATCCATTGCCCGGTTGACCAAAAAGGCCACGCCGCGTCCGGTAGCCTCCTTGCGGCCCACGGTCCCACCGAGAATCACCGGTTTGCCAGTAACCACACCCGGTGTCCCCTCACCCACAGCAATGCTGTAGGTGTCCATCATCCACGCCATGTTCTTTTCGCTGGTCCCCATGTCGGGGGCCGGAATATCTTTCTCCGGACCGATAAACGGTATCAGCTCCTGAGTGTAACGGCGAGTCAGGCGCTCAACTTCGCCTTCGCTCATCGTGTTGGGATCACAAGCCACTCCCCCTTTGGCACCACCATAAGGAAGCCCGGCCAAGGCACATTTCCAGCTCATCCACATGGCCAGGGCGGCGGTTTCACCCAGCGATACATTGGGATGAAACCGGACACCTCCCTTCGTCGGTCCAAGTGACAGGTGATGCTGCACCCGGTAGCCTTCGAAGGAAACAATCGACCCGTCATCCATCCGGACCGGGACCTGCACAATCAGGCTGCGTTTGGGCAGACGGGTACGTTCGATAAAGGCTGATGAGGCCCCCAACCACCCACAGGCCCGCTCGTACTGTGCGTTAGCGATTTGAAAAACGTTGGACTCGTATATTGAACGACTCATTTCTTCTCCTCCAGTATCAGAATAGCCCTGTGATAGAGCAGGGTGCCAGTTATCTCAACTTTGAAATTCAGCCGCTGATGGAATCACCCTCGTAGGGCAGTTTGACCGGGCCGCCCTTGCGGTCGGACTCATACATCGCAAGGCAAATTTCCAGGCTGTGCCTGACCGACTCGACCGGTATGCTGAGTTTACCTTTGCCTTCCAGGGTATCGATCATGTTTTGGACCAGATTCCCATGGTCATCATGAGCAAAGCCGGAAGCAGATCCGGCACCCTTGACCTTCCCATTGGTTCCCATAACAAACCCGAAAATAAGTAACTAAAGAGTTATTTCAAGGGAAAACAGGGCTGCCATGCATTCTTTTTCATCCCGCGAGGCTATGGCGGTCACGATGTCCGCCCTCCGTTACAGCCAAAGGAGCGCGGGCTTTCTTGCTCACGTACTTGGATAGGCGGGAACATTTGTCCAGCGATACGGCTTGCCCAATGCCATGAATCAACACAAAACAGAATGCGGTGGCACCTGTCCCTTCATGGTGCGCTCCCCGAAACCAAGGTCTGATCACGCTTCCTCCGGAAACAAGGGTCAGGCCTTTACGGCATAGAACGGCATTGATTTGAATACAACAGTAAGCAACATCCTGCGGGCATTCCGTTACCGAAACTACCGCCTTTTCTTTCTCGGTCAGTCTGTTGCCATCACCGGAGGCTGGATGACCCTTGCCGCCCTCGGGTGGCTGCTGTTTCGTCTGACCGGAGACCCTTTCATGCTGGGGCTGATGGGGTTTTTCATGCACATCCCCACCTTCCTGCTCTCACCCTTCGGTGGAGTTCTGGTGGATCATGTGAGCCGCCGCAAGGTTATCATCACGACTCAGATCGTGGATTTCTTTTCCATCTCCACTCTGGCTTGGCTAACGCTTTCAGGGCGGGTGGAAGTGTGGCATATCATGACGGTCTGCCTCCTGCTCGGTGTCACCAAAGGCTTTGAGATGCCCGCCCGGATGGCCTTGGTTGTGGACGTGGTGGATGATCGCAGATTTCTCTCCAATGCCATCGCCCTGAATTCGACCATCTTCCACGGCGCGCGCCTGGTTGGGCCGATGATTGCGGGCGGGATCGTGATTCCCCTTGCCGGAGAAGGTATCTGCTTTCTGGTTCATGCTATAAGCTATCTTTTCGCG
>CAZCJJ010000243.1:0-2663 GCA_964499045.1 uncultured Opitutales bacterium
CATACGAAAATAAAATGCAAGATAAACTGACAGTATTGGGCGGGACGCCCGTGTTATTCCAAGTTCGTGGGCAGGAACCACCTTCGCCGAGGCTTCTGTGGTCACTGTGCCCACGCTCCTTTCGATTCCGGCTTCTGCCTTCACTGAGCTGCGCCGAGACAAGACGCCGGATCAGGCGATAGTTTGGAGCACCCCGACGAAGTCCCTTAACCAAGTGCAATTCAGGTGCTCAGTGATTCCACCTGTTCGAATACAGGATGACCCTCTTCGTGGTGTTCGATGTCGTACACATCGACCAGCTTTCCCAGTTGCTTGATCAACTGATCGAGCCTTTCGTTTTCCTGAACACGCAGCCAGATGCAGCTTCGGCTGCCGTCCCCAAGGGGGAGGCAGAGGACGCTGTCCACGTTGAAGGCACGCCGGGCGAAGAGTCCGGCGATGTGGGCCAGGACTCCGGGGTGATTGGAGACGGTTAATTGCAGAATCGTATTCATGATGTTTTTTATGTTTTAAGTTTGCTCTAAAAACGGTTTCGTAGCCGCGCTCGTGAGAGCGTGGTTTGTCCGAAAGGCGGAGTGCCATGCAGATCAATTCATATTTCAGCGGGTGATCATTTCCGAGTTGCCTGCTCCGGGGGGGACCATGGGAAAAACCTTTTCGCCCAAATCGGTCGGAACGTGGATCAGGCAGGGGCCATAACCGTGCAGGCTTGATTGCAGCTTTTCCATCGCTCCGTCCTCCGCCATCGAGAAGGCGGGTATGCCGAAACTACCGGCCAAGCCGACAAAATCAACGGCGTGCTGGAAGTGGACCGCGAACTGGCGCTTGCCGTAAAAGAGATCCTGTTGCTGATTGACCAGGCCGTAGCCTCGGTTGTCCAGTAGGATGATCTTGATGTTCAGGTTCTCTTCGCGCGCGGTGGCGAGTTCCTGCATATTCAGGAGAAAACTGCCGTCGCCGGAAAAGCACAGGACAGGCTGATCGGGAGCCGCCAGTGCGGCACCGATCGCGGCGGGGAGCCCGAAGCCCATCGTCCCGAGCCCGCCGGAGGTCAGCCAGCACCTTGGCTTGCGGAAGGGGTAGGACTGGGCAACCCGCATCTGGTGTTGGCCAACATCGGTTGTCAGGATGGCTGTTTCACTCAGTTGCTCTCCGCAGTAACGAATGATACCGTAGGAACTGGCCGGGTTTTCGAGGCCTTCCAGTTCCAGCGGCGAGGCCGCCTTCAGGGCCTCAATCTCAGCCATCCATTCAGGGTGCCGGGTGGGCTCGGCCTGCTCATACCATGCCTGAAGAACACTGGTCGCATTCGCCGGTATGCCCAGCGTGGTCTGCCGTATTTTATTGATTTCACTGGCATCAATATCGACATGAATAATCCTGGCCCGCGGACAGAAGGCGGAAACCTTCCCGGTGGCACGGTCGTCAAAACGGACGCCGACAGCGATGAGCAGGTCGCATGCATCGAGGGCCTGATTGGTGTACGGAGCGGCGTGCATGCCCAGCATTCCCAGGTTCAACGGATGATCGAAGGGAAGGGCTCCCAGTCCCATGAGGGTGGTGGTGACCGGGATTTCGGTTTTTTCGCAGAACCTGAGCAAGGCCTCTTCGCCGTGGCTGGCGAGCAACCCACCCCCGACATACAGAATGGGTTTTTGCGCTTTGGAAATCATCTCAAGTGATTGCGCGATGATGGCATCATTGGGCTCCGGCAGGGGCGTCGGATCCTTTTGACCGGGCTCAGGCCAGTGATCGATCGTGATGCGCTGATTCTGGATGTCCTTGGGAACATCTATCAGAACCGGCCCCGGGCGCCCGGAGGCGGCAACGGCAAATGCTTCGGGAATGATTTGCAGCAACTCTTCTGTTTTGCGGACCAGATAGTTGTGCTTGGTGATCGGAATGCTGAGCCCGTAAGTGTCAACCTCTTGGAATGCATCGGTTCCGATAAGGGGGAGGGGAACCTGACCGGTGATGCAAACCATGGGGATGCTGTCGAGTTTGGCATCCGCGATGGCGGTGAGCAGGTTGGTGACACCCGGCCCCGAGGTGGCAAAGCAGACTGCCGGCTGGCCGGAGGTACGCGCCATGCCCTGGGCGATGAATCCGGCGCCCTGCTCGTGGCGGGCCAGAACGTGCCTGATCTTTTGGCTGCCATGCAGGGCATCGTACATCGGCAGGTTGGCCCCGCCGGGCATGCCGGTTATGATCCGAACGCCTTGGCGTTCGAGTAGTTTGATGATGATTTCGGCTCCACTATAGGTATTCATTGTTTTTATTGGTGTTGCTGCCGGTGGATGTGGAGGGACACAAAAAAAGAACCCTGCCGCATCGCATCGGCAGGGTTCTTATTGATTGAAAAATTTACTTAATGACCCACTACCATGCAACGCGTCCGAAGGACACGACCACCACTACCACGGCCACAAGCATCCACGCTTGATCCATAAAGTTTTTGGTATTGGCTGGTTTCATGTTCATGAGTTCAATTCTGGTTAGGCAATTAGGCCAGGGCCGCGAGTATGTCAAGCGATTTTCTCTGAGCGTTTTGGTTGGAGCTACAAGTCCCGCCTTCAGGCGGTCTTGAGGCGGGTGGGGACCGCCTGAAGGCGGGACTTGCAGGGGATCTGTACAACCCCGGATGATTAATCATTCCTCCTTTT
>CAZCJJ010000244.1:0-2644 GCA_964499045.1 uncultured Opitutales bacterium
AACTTGCCATGAGGGTGGGTCTCTGGAATGTTCGGTTTCAATGAAAGTCCTGGTGGTTGAGGATGAGAAGAAGATCGCATCTTTTGTAAGCAAAGGATTGCAGGAGGCTGGCTTTGTTGTGGATGTCCTGCACAATGGGGACGATGCGGCGGAGGTGCTTTATACGGTACCTTATGATGCTGTTATTCTCGATGTTATGTTGCCGGGGCGCGATGGTCTCAGCCTGCTGAAGGAACTCCGTCAACGTGGGATGGGGGTTCCGGTGATCCTGTTGACGGCCCGGGGTGGGCTGGACGAAAAACTGGAAGGGTTGAACATGGGAGCCGACGATTATTTGGCGAAGCCGTTTTTTGTCGAGGAGTTGTTGGCCCGGTTGCATGCGGTGACCCGTCGTAGTTCCGGTAAGTCCGCCAGTCTGCTTGCGGTGGAAAACTTACGGATGAATCTGTTGACCCGGGAGGTCCAGAGGGGCGACAACACTATTGAGCTTACTCCCCGTGAGTTCGCTTTGCTTGAATTGTTGGCCCGTTCCCCCGGCAGGGTGTTTTCCCGTACGATGATCTGTGAGCGGGTCTGGGATTACCATTTTGATCCCGGAACAAATCTGGTGGATGTCTATGTCCAGCGCCTGCGCCGGAAGGTGGATGACGGATTCCCTGTTAAATTGATAGAAACCGTGCGCGGAGTGGGATACCGGTTACGCGGCTCATGAGGTGGAGATGGTCATTCCGCTGGCAGATGGCACTGATCTCAGCCCTTGTTTCAGGAGTGGCGTTGAGCGGTTTTTGTCTGGCCTCTCTTTATATCGTGAAAGAGCAGAAGCTGGAAGGGGTGGATGCCCGGATCAAGTCTTTTGCCCCCCGTGTGCCCGGACGTCCGGTGGGCCGTGGGGCACCCCAGCGAATGCAGGAGGTGATGGATTTTATTTTTGGGGATGAACCGGCGTATTTGTGGGTAAAGAATCGGCAAAGGGAAACGGTTTTCCAGTCACAGGGCTGGCCTTCTGAAATGCTTTTTCCTGACACGGCATTCGTTCCGGCAGTGGACGGGAACAATGAGGAAGCTCAAACTCAACGCTTTCGGTCGTCCGGTTCCGGTCGTTTCGGAAATGGGGCCGGCCGTTCAATGGAAGGCTGGACAACGGGATTCCACACAGCCACGACCAGTGAGGGGCGTTGGCGCATGGGCATGATTGGCACGGCGGATGCCTTTTACCTTATCGCCTATTCATTGGAGCCTTTGGAGGCCGGGATGGCCAGCTTGCGAAACCGTTTTCTGTTGGCACTCCCGCTTTCCCTGTTGGTGGTTGCATTGGGGGGATGGCTGGTGGCGGGGCGGGCGATGGGCCCCTTAAGGCGCATAGCGGCAACGGCCGATCAGATCAGCAGTGGTGACTTTTCCCGACGAATGGCTCCGGCGGAAAAGGCTCCGGAGATAGACCGCATGATTACCGTCCTGAACCGGATGCTGGACAAGCTGGAAAGCAGTCGTCATCAGGCAGAACGCTTCAGTTCGGATGCCTCACATGAGTTGAAAACACCACTCACGGTGATGCAGGGAACTCTGGAGGAAGCACTGCGCTCTGCGCCGCCGGACTCTGAGCTGGAAAGACTGTGCCTGCATTTAATGGAAGACGTGGCCAAGCTGAAAAACATTACTTCAAGTCTGCTTCTGTTGGCCCGGACGGATGCGGGAAATCTCGCGGTTAATCCGGAAACCTTTGATCCCATGCCGGGGCTGGCGGAAATGCTGGAGGATGCGGCAGCACTGGTTCCGGAAGAGTCGTTGACCTGTGGAATGAGTGGACCGGAAACCCTGAGTTTAGAGACTGATCGCCAGCTATTTCGCACGGTATGTTTCAACCTTTTTTCCAATGCAGTAAAGTACAACGAGTCGGGAGGCGAGGTCCGGGTGGAGGTCGCTTTGGATTCAGGATGGTTCCGGATGGATGTTTCCAATACCGGTCCCGGCATACCACCCGAAGAGCAGGATAAGGTGTTTGATCGCTTTTTTCGGGGTGCTGAGAATTCGGGCCGGGTTGGGTTGGCGGAAAGCAAGGGCCAAGGGCTCGGATTAAGCCTCGCCTCGGAAATAGCCGCTGTATTGGGGGGGGAGCTTGAACTGATGAAGAGTGGGCCGGACCGGACCTGGTTTCGTTTAATGCTCCCTGCAACCAGACCAAAGAAAACCCCGTGAGGATATCCCCACGGGGTTGAGATTATTGGGAGAGGCGGTCAGCGCTTTGGGCAGGAGCCGTCTTTACCCCGGGGTCCACTGCCATCCCGTAAGCCTCCTCCTTCGCGTTGTCCTGATCCATCCCTCAAGCCACCCCCTTCGGCCCGGCCGGAACCGTCCCGTGCGCCCCGGCGTTGACCGTTGCGCAGGCGTTCTCCGCTTTTCTGACCCTGACCACTTCCGTCCCGGAGTTGCTGGCGGTTTTCGGTCCTGTTCTGGGTGGCTTCGTTTCTTGCAGCTTCCGCAGTGGACCCGAACAGGGTAGCAGCCATCAGTGTGGCGATAATACTGAGAATGATTGTTTTCATGTTTTTCCTCCTGAGTTTGTTTGTGTTGTCCGGCAGCACTGTGCCACCTGATCGTGAGTACTGTAACATGGCAAAATGAATAGACTGCGGAATACTTGATG
>CAZCJJ010000245.1:0-2623 GCA_964499045.1 uncultured Opitutales bacterium
GCTCAAGCGGTCATCTATACCCAGCCGATCGACTGGACGATGGTTTACAACGGCACTGTGCTGCCTCATGAAACCGGTGCGATCAACTATTCGAACAGCCAAACCGGGCAATGGGGCTACAACACCGATCCCAATACCGCGGTTGCCGTCAGTCGACTCGGTCTGTCTATCATTGACGAGGAGTATCTGGGGTTCAACACGACAAGTTCTGCTTGGGCGACCCTAGCAACGAACCAAGTGGACCAACTCTTTCTCAATACAGATATCGGTTACACGGTGGAATACCGGGTGCGGGTCTTGAGTGCATACAATACCCAGACCACCAATCGCGCAAACAATGCTGCGGGAGGGGCACTTGATATGAACGATGGCCGCAGCGATGTGAATGCCCATTGGTTGATTGGTTTTGGTGAAGACGTTGACAATGCAGGGCAAACTTTTGTTCGCCTCCAAGGTCAAGGCAACTCACCTATTGTTCATATCGGCACCGAATGGATCACCTACACAATATTGGCGGAGAACAATACCGCCACCTACTACATGGATGGTGTCTTGGTAGATTCGGTTACTCTGCGCAATCTTGAAAGTACCATCAGCCGTTGGGGCAACCTCTCCGGGACTAGTCTGGGCGTTGAAATGGAAGTGGATTATGTAAAGATCTACGATCAGGGGGCGATCGCACCGATTCCGGAACCGCATACTTTCGCTTTGATTGGTGGTCTCTTCGTACTTGGGGTGGCTGGACTCAGCCGTTTGCGCCGTAAACATCGTCGCGCATAGACTGTCTTATTCACAATGGGCCAACCGCAGGGATTCTGTAGGTTGGCCTTTTTGTTTGTTGCCTGTGTTTTCCAATATGACAGTCCGGGTGCCGCAATCCCTATTCTTCATCTGGAAGCAACTGTGGCAAAAACGAATAAGCGATAACGGAAAAACGAAATGAACATGAAGCTTGAAAACGACTTCCGATTTGTAAAGAGCAACAGTCTTGCCAGCGTTGGTTCCACACGGTTTGTGCGCGAATGCCGCGGCATCCTCATCTCAATCGCGGCGCTTGCCCTGCATGCCGCCTGTGTGGGCCAGCCGATGACAGCCGCCGGGAATCCTGCGGAAGGGAGCCTGAATCCTTTCCTGGAGGAACCCTTTTTTGAAATTGAAACGCTGTTTGGCGGTGTGGGAGAGATAACGCGTGGGGCTCACATGGTCATCGCCGTAGACGGAAGCCTGGTTGCCAGAGGGGGAGCCGTACTCCGGCGCAGCGAAGATGGAGGCAGCACATGGAGGGAGTTGGGAGGAGGCCCGATACCCCATCTTGTTGACGAAAATACCGGGGACATTCTATCATTGGTTCTCAATAACCGGGCTGAGGGAGTCGGGGTCATGCGCAGCAGTGACAATGGCAGGACATGGCAGGGCGAGAATGCCCCCCTTGAACTCAGCCGCGAAATCCTTGAATATGAGAAAAGGACCGGGGGGCAACGCAGCCGGGGAGCAGACAGGGGCGAGGAGAGCCCCAATTACTGGATGCATGCCGGTGCCAATGAAAGCGGAATAACACTGCGTCATGGAGAAAAAAAGGGCAGACTCATGCATGCAGCGACTTTCAGGCCGCATTCGAGCTTACACCCCTCGGATCGTGTGGGGGAAGAATTGTCGTATGCCACCATTCTTTATAGCGACGATGCCGGGAAGAGTTGGCATGTCGGTGGACTTTTTCCGGATGGTCACACAGAGGAGTCGGGCGTGGCCGAACTGTCTGATGGACGGATCTATTTCGATGCCCGCAGCTCCTCAGGTTATCATGACCGGTCTTTCGCCCGCGATTTATTGCCGGAGGAAACGCTTCGCCGGATGGCCTGGAGTTCGGATTACGGTGATACTTGGGAAGATCTGACGATCAGCCCCGTGCTTCCTGACGGCGGTGGGTATTCCAGAGGCTACGGGCTGCGCGGCGGGATTGTCCGTCTGCCGGTGGCGGGGCGGGATATCCTGATCTACAGCAATACCGATACCGGTGGCGGTGAAAGGGAAAAGATGACCGTGTGGGCGAGTTTTGACGGTGGCAAGAGCTGGCCAGTCAAGCGCCTTGTTTATCCCGGACCAAGTGCCTATTCAACCCTGGATGCCGGTCGCCCTGGAACAGTCGGCGAGGGCCTGATATTCCTTCTCTTCGAGGGTGCGGAAACCCACCGCTACCATGGTATCCAGTTTGCCCGCTTCAATCTGTCCTGGCTGTTGGAAGGTGAAATGACCGGAGATGGGGGTATTCCGGGCTGGGTTTTCGAGATTCCGTGATGGAGTATTCCCCCACTCCTGAATCTTGTGCGATATCCGGGTTAAATGATGCCATCAACAAGGAAAACTATTTTACCACTTATTCCCCATTGTTTTGCTGTGGCAGGAATAGTCTAATCGGATTCACCCCAAATCCATGGGTTAATCCTAATCCGAACCATCATCCAAAAAACAATGAAAACTAAAACCATACATACGAAGGCAAGCCTTCTGAGAAATATCCTTGTAGCAACCTTATCCCCACTTTGCCTTTGGATGGCTTCATCGGGCATCGCTCAAGCGGTCATCTATACCCAGCCGATCGACTGGACGATGGTTTACAACGGCA
>CAZCJJ010000246.1:0-2621 GCA_964499045.1 uncultured Opitutales bacterium
ACGCTCCGAGGGGAGAGCCAGAACGGCGCGCGGCGTTTTTTCCGCAGCCTGCTAGACGCTGAAGTCGGTGCGGGCGGTCCATTGGCCGTCGCCGGGCCGCCAGGAGGGTGGTCGGCGGACGCGGGCCGGGCGGGTCAGGCGCACCGGTTCGGCCAGCAGGCAGGCGGCGACGGCGTCCAGGCCATCGTCGCGTCCCTTGCCGCCGGGCCGCCAGTCGCGCATCTCGGCCACGAAGGGGGTCTCCCAGACCGAGCGATGGGCGTGCAGCGCCCCGGCGGCGAGGACGGCGTCGAAGGCTTCGACGATGCGATCGTCCTTGGCCCGCCGGGCGGTGGTCTCGATCACCGGCACCGCCAGCCCCAGGGCGGCCAGTTCGCGGCGCAACAGGCCGGGCAGGAACTTGCCCAGGCCGTTGGTCTCCAAGCGCACGGCGGGCAGGCGCAGGTCACGGACGAAGCGGGCCACCTGCTTGCACTGTTGCGTCGCCTCGTCCTCCGGCGCCGCGCGGTCGGCGGTCAGCCAGCGAAGGCGGTGCAGCCAATAGCCGCCCTCGGCGTCGGCGAAGAGGGCGGCGACCACCGATCCGTCGCCCGCCGCCGACACCCCGTAGGCCGGGTCCCAGCAGCAGACGGCGGACACCATGCGCCGCCCGTCGATCAGGGCCAGGGTCTCGCCGTTGCTCTCCTGGAAATCCAGGTCGCCCGCGTAGAGGCGCAGGCGGTCCGGGTCCAGACGTCCGTCGGCGATATTGACGGGGCGCAGCATCATCTGGCTGGTGAACTTGTTCGGTCCGGTGCGGCGACGGATGGCCTCCACCGCCGCCAAGGGGAACCGCTCCGGCCAGGCGGGGCGCCCGGCGGCGTCCAGGATCGGCAGTTCAAGGCGGCGGAAGCCGTCCAGGAAGGGCCGGTCCTCCCCGGCTTCGGCCCGAACCTCGGTGGCGTAGATACTGTGGAAGGCGTGCGGCGTGCCGACGTAGAGCTGCATGCCGCCGGGCACCAGCACGTAGTCCAGTTCCTGAAGCCGCGCCCGCAGGTCGGCGCGCTTGGCCGGGGTGTCGCAGGTGTTGGGAACCTCCACGTCGTCGCAGACGATCAGGTCGGCGCGCGATCCGGTGATGTTGGCGCCGATGCCCTTGGCCAGCATCGAGGGATCGCGCAGTTCCGACGGGCGGGCGACGGTGAAGCGATCCGCCGCCCATTGGTCGCGGCGCTCCGGGACCAGGGCACGGGTCAGGGGATGGCGCTCGATGACGTGCTTGACGTTGCGCGCCATCTTGCGCGCCAGGGCCAGGTCGGCGGCCATGACCAGGATGCGGGTGTCGGGCCGCCCACGCAGGACCCAGGCGCAGAACAGGCCGACCAGCGTCGACTTGCCCGAATTGCGGAAAGCCATCAGAAGCCCGTTCCGGTCCGCCCCCCGCCAGCGGCGGGCCAGCCAGCGGGCCATGCGCAGATGGTGGCGGGGCGTCGGCAGCCCCTGCGTTTCGTTCCAGACCCAGACGAATTCGGCGAAGGAGACCGCCCCGGCCTCAATCGGTGTCGTCATCCTCCGCCTCCTCCGCGTCCTCGCCGGTGTCCTCGTCCACATCGTCGTCGGTGTCGGCGGCGGCGTCCTCGGCCTGTCCCAGGGCGGCGCGGGCGCGGGCCAGCAGCGCCTCCGCGCCCTCCCCCTCGGCGCCGCTCCCGGCGGTCGGGACGGCGCCGCCTTCCGCCCATTTGAGCAGCCGCACCAACAGGTCGGCGTGGGCCAGGGCGGCCTTGCAGGCGGCGTGATGGGCGGCGAAGCCCTTGGCGTCGTCGGGCACCGGCGACCCGGCGAAGGCGTCATAGGCGCCCAGCACCGCGCCGACGCGCCCCGGCAAGTCCGCGGCCAGGGTGGCGCGCAACATCCGTCCGTCCATGGCGGTCTCCTGTCCAAAGTGTCTAAAGGGTCGTCAGCTCGACGATCTGGGCATCGCTCAGGCGGCGGGGGAAGACGGCCAGATGGCGAAGGTGGCCGTTGAGGAACCGCTGCGCCCCGCCCCGCGACTGGCGACCGATGGCCAAGCGCGTGGTGGTCCAGGGAGAACCCGTCGCGTAGGTCTGGAACACCGTCCCGTCCTGCGCGAAGGCGCCGCCGTCCCCCCCGTAGGCGACGGCGACCCGCAGCGGCGCGCCGAGGGCGACCGCCAGCCCCGAGGGCGAGGCCCCCGCGTAGCCAGCGGCGATGGCCCCGGCGTTCACATGCACCCCCATCGCCGGATCGCCGACCGACCATTCCACGGCGTCCGGGTCCTGGGCCGAGGACACCAGCGTCTTGACGCCCGTCCCGCCGACGGCCAACGCCACTTCCAGGTAGACGGTGCCCTCGCGCGGGTTGAACCAAGGCTGTTCGGCGTCGACCGACAGCAGGTCGGCGCCGCGCGTCGCCGGGGCGGTGGTGGTGGGAATGCGCGAGGTGGCGAAGGCCCCCGCCTCCAACTGCCAATAGTCGGCGGCCACCGCGTCGCCCGCCGTCGCCAGCCTGAGGCCGACGATCGGATTGGCGAGCGTCCGGGTCACGGCGACGCGCGCGTGGCGCCCCTGCCGTCGCCCTGACCCTGGACGGCGGGGCCACCTGGACGGACGTCACGGCCCAGG
>CAZCJJ010000247.1:0-2538 GCA_964499045.1 uncultured Opitutales bacterium
CCCGGTCCGCGCCTTGCCAGAGTCACTTGTGAATCTTGTGAGATAAGCGGGCTAAGTACCTTTCCCGGTTAGATCAGGGCGAAAGTCCACGCCAGCAGGACAAGGGCGGCGGTGAGGACGGTCAGGCCCAACTGGCTGGCATTTCCTAAAGTATGGCGAGCTAAAAGCCAGCAGCCGAAGAGCCCGAGCGGGATTCCGGCGATGAAGCCCCAGACATGGGCCATCACATCCGTCCGCTCCCCGCTGCTGCCGAGGAACCCGAGAATGACCATGCCACCAATCAGGGGAATCGACCGGCTCTTCCAGGTTCTCCACCCGCCCGGGGAAAATCCGATATACAGGGCGTGGGCAACAATCATGCCGAGTGCTCCGAAAATAGCGGTGGACGAGCCGATGGACCAATGGTCCTGCGGATAATAAAACCAGGCATTGAGTGTATTGCCGAAGATCCCGCTGAGCAGAATGAGAAACAAGGTGAGCCCGTAGCCAAAGACCGGCTGCAACAGGAGAATGAAGCAAACAAAGGAAAGCATGTTGGCGGCAAAGTGGGTCAGATCGGCATGAAGGGTCAGTGCGGTCAGGGGGCGCCACCATTCGCCCTCCCGCAGGAGGGCGACGGTTTTGAGAATGCCCGCGTTGTCGAGGCCGCGCCAGTGCTGTTGAGCATAAAAGAAAGCGAGCAGGATGATGACGGGGATAAAGATGGCCCACCAGTTTTCATCCTCAAAAGCACTGTCTCCAACCGGACGGGGAGGCCAGAAACGGCTTTCCCCGGCATATTTCTCCAACTGGAGGTATACGGCTGCCTCGTGCTGTGCCTCGACACAAAGCAGGTATTTGCCTTCCTCGGGTTGGAGCCAGTAGGCCAGCCCCATGGAGAGAATCACGAGTCCGTATTCGTTGGCTTTCTTCCGGGAACGGAAGTGGGCTACCACCACCGTGTTTTCCGGCTGAACTGTCTTTGCCGAGGGCATGTATAAAAGGGATGCGGAGGGAATCGGGTCAGGCAATCACAAAGGGGTTCTTCGCGTGGGATTCGCATCAATTGCATTGCGCCGGGAGGGCTTTCGGTTTTAATGAACTTTAAAACAGCAGTTAAATTTACTGCAAAATGTACAAAGAGCAGGAAGTGAGATGCTTGCGAAACAATGAGGATATGGAGAGAGCGGAAACAGGCTCATTGCTGAGTCAGATTGAGGGAGTGGTTGAGTCTTGGGAAGGCCGCCCTTCCTGGGATGAATATTTCATGGCGACCGCGATCCTGATTGCCTCGCGTTCCAGTTGTTCGCGCCTGCACGTCGGTTGTGTTTTGGTCAGCGGCGGCACCCATAAGAACCGGATCATTGCCGCTGGTTACAATGGGTATTTGCCCGGTGCTCCCCATACCTCCAGAGTGAGGGACGGTCATGAGCAGGCCACCGTCCATGCGGAACAAAATGCGATTGCCGATGCCGCTCGCCGGGGAATCCCGGTTGACGGTTCCACCGCCTATATTACTCATTTCCCTTGTATCAACTGTGCCAAGATCCTTTGTGCTGCCGGTATCCGGGAAATTAAATTTTACCAAGACTATAAGAATGATCCTCTGGTGAATGAGTTGTTGGCCGAGTCCGGGATCTCCATCCATAAACTCCAGGGGGGTAGTCTGTAGAAGTTTAGGCTAACCTCCTTCCGTCTCCGCCAGATTAAGAATATGGAATTTGATTTCGACAGTGATCAGGAATATGCGGGCGCTTTGCTGGTTTCCCATCCCAGTTTGCGGGCTGACCCTTTCCACAAGAGTGTGGTGCTGATTTCGGCCCATTCTGATGAAGAGGGTGCACTGGGGGTGATCATCAACCGCCCGGCGGGCAAGATGCTGGGGCAATACGATGAATGCTACCGTTATGGCCCTTTGGCGAACGTGCCGGTTTACGAAGGGGGGCCGGTTCATCCGGAGCAGATGTTGCTGGCTGCCTTGCTGTGGCAGCCTGATGAGCATTTGTTTCGGCTCTATTTTGGTATCAGTGAAGTGAAGGCGGCGGAATTACTGGAGGAGGAACCGGAGGTCAAAATCCGCGCCTTCATGGGGTATGCCGGATGGTCGGCAGGGCAATTGGAAAGTGAACATGATGGTAATGCCTGGCTGGTGACACCGATGGCAAATCCTGAAATCCTGAACCTTGATGGTCCGGTACTCTGGCGTGAACTGATTACGCAGCTCCAGCCCGACCTGCTCTTTCTGGCGAATGCCCCCGAAGACCCCTCCTTGAATTGAAGCCTGAAGGTTGGGGGGCGGTAGCGGGCAAAAGAAAAACCCCCTTCCGTGGAAGGGGGCTCTCTCTGTTAGACAGTTCCTTGCGGACACTGTCCTGCTACTTCATTTGCTATGCTACTACTACTACTTGCCATATTTCCCGGAAGTATCGCGGCTGCTTCTTTCCGCACTACCGGGAACTTGGAAATATACACCAGATTCTGTTTATCGTCCAGTTGTGGAGAAACTTTAGCCTGAAAAATTCACCGGATTGTGCGAAAAGTGGTTTAAGTTGTTTTTTA